>CAIYOC010000204.1 GCA_903927725.1 uncultured bacterium
CTTCGGCCCTGGCGGCTCCCCTGACGGTGTCGCTGCCCGCCTCCGTGGTCGCCACGGCCATCGATGACCCGACCGATCCTGACGAACCGTCGGAACCCGCCGCCGAGCCATCTGACGAGCCGATGGATGAACCCGCTGCGGAACCTGCCGGCGACGAGCCCGCGAGTGACGAGCCCATGACCGACGACACCGGTGCGACCGAGAGCGGCGACGCCGCCACGGCCTCCGATGAAGGCAGCGCGGACAGCCTCGGTGCCACCGCCGAACAGGCACGCCTCCTGCAGGATGTCCTGCACTACGTGCTTGTGGCCAACATCGAACTGGCCGAGGCGAGCGCCGACAAGCTGATGGAGTCGGGCATCGCCGACCAGGATCTTGCACTGCTGGTGCAGGAGCAGAACCTCAACGAGCGTCTTGAGCGCGCGCTCGCCCGCAGCCGCAAGATGGGTGACGGCATCACCAAGGCGATGGCCACCCTCGAGACCCGCGTTGAGAACGGCCGCCGTGCGCTCGCCCGCAATGGCCGCATGATCCAGTCGGCCGTCGACAACCTCGTCGGCTCTGGCCGCCAGCAGGTTTACGCTCGTGCCCGTCTAATGAGCGCCGGCGAATTCGCCGTGCCTGCGCTGCTTCGCGCAGCGACCGGCATCGGCAATGATCAACTCGCGCTTGCCGCGCAGCGCATGCTGACGCAGCTCGGTTCAGCGGCGGTGGCACCACTGGTGGCAGCGCTTCCGAATCTCGATGGCAGCAACCAGGTTCTGGTCTGCGAGATGCTGGGCACGATCGGCTCGCCCACGGCGGCCGCAGGCCTGCGCGCCCTCGAACTCGCCAAGGATGGTTCGCAGGAAGTCGCGTCGGCCGCCGGCCGCGCGTACACCGCGTGCGGTGGCAAGGGAGCCTCGGTCTCGGCCGAGTTCACCTCGCTTGCGCGTGCGCACTTCGATCGTCGCAGCGCGTTGCTCGCCCAGCCGTACGAAGCCAACAACTTTGCGTGGACCTGGGAAGGCGATGGCCTGATGCCGGTCGCCGTGCCCACCGAAGCCTTCCATGCGGTCATGGGCATGCAGGCGGCCCGCGCTGCGCTGCAGGCAGATTCGTCCAACGCCCAGGCCCTTGCGCTCTTTGTCGCCAACGACCTGCGTCGGGAAGCGGTCATGGGCGAGTCGCCCGATCCGGTCAGTGGCGATCGCGCCTACAGCGCGGCCTTCTTCGCGACTGCAGCCGGTGCGACCATCGGCCAGGACGTGCTCGCCCTCGCCCTGGGCGCCGATGACCTTGGATTGGCTCGCACGGCCCTCATGCACCTTGGCGAGATCGCTGGTGAACAGCGCTTGGCGCCGAGCGATGTCAGCGCCGCCTGCGAAGCCCTGACCTACGGCGATCGTCGCGTGCGCTTCGACGCCGCGCTGCTCTTCGGCGGACTGGCCCCGACGACCTCGTTTGCCTACGACTCGAGCGTGGTCCCCACGCTGGCCTCGATCCTTGCCGTCGGAGCCGATCCGCTCGCTGCCGTGATCGCCAGCAGCAACGAAGACCGCGCCGCGCTGCAGCAGAAGTTGAGCGCCGCGGGCTTCCGCGTGGTCGGTGGTGACTTCAGCTCCTTCGAGGAACTCGAGGCAGAACTCGGCTCGACGGCCGTCGACCTGCTCGTGGTGCAGATGATGGCTCCCGAGCGCGGCGGGCGCCGCCCGGCCGACGATGCCGGCAGCCGCACCGATGTCAACGGTACGGCCCGTGCCGTGGCTGGCCTGCGTGCGAGCCGCACCATGGCGTCGGTCCCCGCGCTCGTGAGCGTCGGCGCAGCCGAGAGCGGCCGCGTGCGTGCAGCGATGGGTGCGGACATGAACACGCAGCTCTTCGAGATCGGTGCGCCCGATGATGCGTTCAGTGCCGCCGTCACGAGCATCATGGGCTCCGTGGCCGGCGGCGCGATGACCGCCGAGGATGCCTCGGGCTATGCCGGCAGTGCGCTGGCTGCGCTGCGTGCGATCGCCTCCAAGCCCGGATGCGTCCTGGATGCCGGCGTCGCCGAGCCCCAGCTCCTCGATGCGCTGGCCCGCTTCGAGGGCGAATCCCGACTGGACGTCGCCAGCACCGTGGCCATGCTGAAGTCCGCCCGCGCGCAGTGTGCGCTCGCCGATGCGTCGCTGGCTGCCAGCGGCGATGACCAGTCGGCGCTCCTGCGTGCTCTCGCCGCCAGCGCCCGCATGGGCGGTAATCGCCTGCAGTCCCGCCACGTCGATGGCTTGCGTGCCCTGATCGGTTCGTCCAGCGGCGACACCGCCGTGGCGGCCGGCCAGGCATGGGGCGCCCTGGATCTTCCCGTCGCCGAAAGCGTCGGCCTGATTCTGAAGTAATCTCCCCGTCCCACCGCCGCCCTAGCTCAGTTGGTAGAGCGGAGCTTTCGTAAAGCTCAGGTCACGGGTTCGAGTCCCGTGGGTGGCTTCTGGACCAGCGGCCCGTCCCTTGCGGACGGGCCGTTGTCGTAGGTGCGGCGTCAATCGCGCGATGGGGTCTCGATGCGACCGAGCAGGAGCTCGAGCGTCGCGCACACCTGGTCGACATCGTCGTCGCTCATCGTGGTGTACATGGGCAGCGTGATCGTGCGGTCGGCAAGGCTCTCGGCAACCGGGCATTGTCCGGGGTGCGTGCCGAAGGCGGCGCGCACGTGCGGCAGGAGATGGCACGCGGGGTAGTGGTTGGCCGCGCCGATGTCGTGGCGATGCAGCCCGTCCACGAGCGCATCGCGCTCCATGGAGCCGAATCGGTCCGAGAGTCGCACCCAGAACAGCGGCCACGAGATCGTGCCATGATCCGGGATGGACGGGACGATGAGGTCCGACACCGCGCAGAGCCGTCGCACGTATCGGCGGGCGACTTCGGTGCGGCGCTCCAGGATCGAGTCGAGCCGGTCGATCTGGCTGGCTCCGAGCGCGGCGAGCGGTTCGGCCAGACGAGCGTCATAGCCCAGGCACGCGAACTGCATGATCATGCCGACATCCGGGGACTGGTCGGGGAACGATCGCCGGTCCGTGCGGCCTTGGTTGCGCATGGCGCGGCAGAGCATCGCCAGCCGATCGTCGTTGGTCACGATGGCCCCGCCTTCGCCCATCGCGATCGGTCGGTTGGGCCCGAAGCCCACCGCGGTGATCCGACCGAAGCGGCCAGCGTTGTCAGGGCCGAGCGTGCTGCCGAACGCCTCGGCCGCATTCTCGACCATGGGCAGCTCGGCGCGCGCGCACACCCCGATGAGCTCTTGCAGGCCTGCGATCGAACCGAAGATGGGCACCCCAAGCACCGCGCGGGTGTGCGGCGTGATCTTCGTCTCGGCCTCAGTCGCGCTCATGCAGAGGGTGCGATGGTCGGCGTCGACGAAGACCGGCGTCGCACCCACGGCGATGACCGCATTGGCGTTCGCGGGGAAGGCGAAGCTGGGCACGAGCACCTCGTCGCCGTCGCCGATGTCGAGCGCGCGCAGGGCGAGCTCGAGCGCGGCGCCGCCGCTGGAGACGCCGATCGCGTGCGGGCGGCGGGTGACTTGCGCCACCTTGCGCTCGAACTCGAGCAGCGCACGGCCCTGCGAGAGCCGCTCTCCATGGAGCGTGTCGATGACCGCGTCGATGTCGGCCCGCACGAGGTCGGGCTTCGAGAGAGGGATGTTGCTCATGGTGTGGCCTTGAGGGATGCCTCGGTCATGGCCTTGATCGCGCGATCGGCCTGGCCCGAGCGCGACAGGAAGATCCATGCCGCCTGCGTCCTGAAGTTGATGCTGAGTTCGCTGCCGCCCGAGGCCGCCACGCCGACCTGCGCGAGGATCGCGGGGTCGACCGGATCGCTCGTGCGGGCGCGCGCCATGCACGCCATCGAGGCGGCGCTGCGGCCGAGCTTCTCTCGCGCGGCGCACGCGAGTTCCGCGGCGCGCGCATCCTTCGATTGGTAGATCGCGTTGACGAGGAGCTCCGACGCGTCGCGGTCGTCAGCGGCGCTCACCAGCCGCGCGGCCATGCCGGCGGGATCGATCGCAGCCAGGCGCTGCCCCGCGTCGAGGGCCATGGAGCGGAAGGGGATCGATGCATCGGCCTTGAGCCCGGCATCGACGATCGCCTCAAGCGCGGGTCGTGCGGCGGCGTCCGGCATCGATCGCGCACGCTGCAGTGACGCCTCGGCCATGAGGCGCTGTCCTGTGCCGACCATCGCAGCCAGTCGCTCGCCCAGCGCCGGCGAATCAGCCGAGGCCGCGGCATCGATCGCGTTGGCCAGCGCTTCCATCGTCGGATCGCCGTTGCGGACCGCAGCGGCCCAGCCAGCAGGCGGTGCATCGATCGACACCAGCACTTGCAGGCCCGCGCGCAGGAGCGCGACTTGGGAACGATCGGCGGTCGCTGCGCGCCAGAGCGGCTCGGCGTGGGCCGGATCAAGCTTCAGCACGATGCCCATCACGAGCAGGCGCAGGTTGGCCGGGATGCCGTCGCCGCTCGCGAGCAACACGAGCTTCGGCGCCGCGGCCTTGAGCGAGTAGGCCTCGGCCGCGCGCGCGACCTCCTGGATCGCGGCGGTTCGGTCGCTGCCCTGCAGCCCGGCCACGCGGCTGGCAAACTGGTCCCAACCCTGTGCGTCGCCAGCCTGCAGCAGGAGCGCGGCGGCGAGTCCGGCGACGGCGGGTCGTGCATCGGCCAGGAGAGGGCTGATGGAGGCGGTGTCGATCGATTCGCCCGATTGCAGCAGCACGCTGGCCAGCACGGCACGATCGAGCGGCTCGATGTCGTCCCAGTCCATGATCTCGCGCGCTGCTGTGGGCGAGAGGAGCTTGAGCCCCACCGCTGCGCGCATCGCCGCGAGGCGGGTCGGTGTGTCGGTGATCAGGCGCAGCGAGAGCGGCGTGACACCGGCGGGGCTGGCCAGCTCAGCCTCGCCCAGCAGGCCATCGATCGCGGCCGTCGGATCAGGGCGCTGCGCGAGCGTGTTGAAGAGCGGCACGAGCCGCGGGTCCTTCATCGATCGCAAGGCGAGCAGGGCATCATGGTGCGCGCCGTTGGCGCGGGGCGCGATCGAACGCACGAGCGCATCCAGGCTGGCCTGGGCATAGTCGATCTGCTCGAACTGCATGAGGGCGGCAAGCGCCATCGGACCGACCACGCCCATCATGACCATGGCGGCCAGTGTAGGGCAACACCCGCGTGCGGGAGGCTCAGGAACGAGGCGCGGCCAGCACCGATCGGCGCACGCGAGCCACCAGTTCATCGGCACCGCACGGCCCGTCGCCGGTCTCGATCGGCGCGCGCTCCTCGACGAGCTTCTGCACGCGGCTGGCGGCGGCATGGATCGTGCTGTGCGTGCTTCGGCCCATGGCCTTGGCGATCTCGGGGTAGCTGCGGGTGGTGAACTCGCGGGCAAGCATGGCGATCACCCCGCGGGCCAGGACCGCGCGGCGGTGGCGGCTTGCGCCCAGGCACTCGGAGCGCTCGACGCCCAGCGCCTCGCAGGTGGCGTCGATGATCGTGGGGATCCGCACATTGGTGCGTCGCTCGCGGGCAGCGTCGGCATCGAGCACCTGCGTGACCGAGGACTCGTTGATGGCTTCGCCCTGCACTCGTCGCGTATCGAGCACCGAGACGGCTGCCAGCTTGGCGACGGCACCCTCGATCTCGCGCACGCTGCCCACGCAGCGGCTGGCCACGCAGTCGATCGCGGCATCGGTGAGCCGGAGACCACGGCGCTGGGCGAACCGGCGCACGAGCGCGTTGCGGAGATCGCGGTCGGGGGCATCGACCTTGGCCACGATGCCGGCGAGCAGCCGGCTCACGAGCGCCTTGGACAGCCGGGCGATCTCGCGGGGGTGCTCATCGCTGACGATCGCGACCTTCGCGCCCATCAGGCCGACGGCATCGATCGTGTGGAGGAACTCGGCCTGCGTGGCGGTCTTGTCGGCGAGGAAGTGCACGTCGTCGATCGCGAGGAGGTCGCACTCGCGCACGCGCTGGCGGAACGCCGAGACCGTGTTGGCGCGCAGGGCGGCAAGGAACCCGTTGGTGAACTGCTCGCCGGTCAGGTATCGCACCCGTGTCGAACCCGTCGACTGGCGTGCTGAGCAGAGCGCGTGAAGCAGGTGGGTCTTGCCGACGCCGCAGGGGCCATGCAGCACCAGCAGATTGACCCCGGGCAGCGTGCCAGCCGCGAACTGCCGAGCGCTCTCGAGTGCGATGCGGTTGCTGGGGGCTGCGACGAAATCATCAAAGGTCCGCCACTCGCTGCCGGGGCGGGTCCGTCGCTCTCGCTCGGGAAGCGCAGACTCGATCGAGCGTTCCGGGTCGCCGCGCCGCGCCCGCACCGCCGAGGGCTGCGCTTGCTGCGGTGCCGCGCGGATCGTGACCTTGGCGCCGGCACCGCTGACGTCGCGCATCACCGACTCGAGCACGCCCCGGTAGTGACGCTCGATCCAGTCGCTGGCGAACGTGGTGCGCACCGCGACATCGAGCGACCCGCCGTCGACCGCGAGTTCCGATTGGCTTTCGAACCACATGCGGAAGGGCACTTCGCCGATGCGGCTTCGGATGGCCTCGCCGATGGCCTCGCGCCCCGTGGAGGAACCGCGCACATCGAGGGAGCAGGAGGTCTGGGTGTCGTTCAAGCGCGGTGCTCGGGCAAGGGGGCGGCGGGACTCGGCATGGACGGGGGACAGCAACGACGATGGGCATCGTCGCTGCACGATCTTTCCGTGCCGAACACAATGTGGTGTGGTCCTCTGCGTCCGTGCGAGCCGCCCACGAGAATCGGGCGTTGGTCATCCTGACCGGGCCGCACACCATAGCCCATGTTCAGGACCTGCCAAGACGATCATCGCGAGTTGGTGCGCACGCATCGACAAGCCGCGTGCGCGCGCACACTTGCGCGTCGAGGAATTCCTCGCGCATGCTCGCGTGCGCTCGCGTGCATGCACTGTGGACAACCTGGTCAGCGCAGTGCGTGGATGAATGCGACGCGACGCATCGTCCTGTGGAATCCGGCGTTGTGATAGAGCTGAAGCGCCGGAGCGTTCGCCTCATCGCACGCCAGGTGCAGGCTGCGCACGCCACGATGCTCCAGTCGCCCGATCGAGTGCTGCAGGAGCGCAGGACCGATGCCTTGGCCGCGCGCCCACTGCGCCACACCGAAGTAGACGAGCTCCGCGGCGTCGGTGCCCGGGAGCGGAGCGCACATGCTCACGGCGGCAGGTCGGCCATCGAGCCAGACCATCGTCCAGAGGTCAGGATCGACCGCATGGGTCGCCAGATGGCCCTCCAGCGTCTCCTGAGGCGTGCGCATGCCGGCAAGGGCGGGGCAGTCGAGCGTGGCCTCGTAGGTCGCCTGCAGGAGCGCCGAGAGCGTGGCGTGACCCTCGTCACTGTGCACGTCACAGGCCGTGATTGACGCCCCGGCCGGCCAACTCGCGGCCACGCGACCCCGACGCGGCAGAGCGCGTTCGTAGTACCCGAGCGTGGCAAGCCGACGCATGCCGCCGGCTTCCAGAATGCGAAGTTCTCGGCCACGGGCAGGTTCGACGAGGGCCTGGGCCATCGCACGACCCTGACCGACGGCACCGTGGAGGGCACAGGCGAGCAGCCCGCCCAAGGCCGGGATGGCGGCATCAGTCGGCCCGCGCGTGACGAGCGCATGCAGGGTGTTCCCGGCCTGCGGGGCCAGCAGCACCGTGGCGCCGATGCAACCGTCCGGATCGGCCACGCACCAAGCATGGCGGAAAAACTCTGGATCAGCGCGTGCGTCGCGAATCAGGCGTCGCAGGACGGCCGGGTCGGGGCCCGCTAGGCGCCGAAGGGCCTCCGCCCGTTGGGACGCCGAGGGCTGGAATGGCTGACCCCAGTCTGGAGCGTGGCCAAAGAGCCCGGTTCGGTCAAGGAGCGACACGTCGAAAGCGTATCGGGGCAAGGGGTCGTGAGCGAGGATCGGTACACTTCGGCGATGCTGATTCGCCCGCTGGCCATCGCGCTCCTTGCCGCTTCGTCGCTTGTCGTCCTGCCCTGGTCTCCCTCGCAGCCCGCCGTGGCGGCGGTGCCGGGGGAGCAGTGGAAGCTCGATGTGCGGCCAAAGGGGCTGCGCCTGTGGGTCGATCCTCAGGACGGCAAGGGGTACTGGTACTTCGTCTATGACGTGGTGAACCAGACCAAGCAGTCGCTGCTCTGGTCGCCCAAGATTCAGCTGCTCGATGGCGAGGGGCGCCTCATGCGTGGCGGCAACGACGTCCCGCCGCAGGTGCGCAAGGCGATCTGCGCCTCGATGGCCGAGGAAGGCGTTGAAGACCAGTTCGCGGTGATGGATGACCTGCTCCCGGGCGAGGACAACGGTCGCACCGGCATGGTGGCGTGGCTGGCCGAAGGCACCGATGGCACCGAACTCACCGTGTTCATCGCGGGCGCCTCGAGCGAGACCGAGCAAAGGGTGCACCCGAAGACCGGGGAAAAGGTCACCCTGCGCGAGAACCTTCAGCTCGATTACGCGGTTCCGGGCGATCCCAAGGGGCGTCGAACTGAGCCTGCGATCATCAAGAATCGCGAATGGGTCATGCGCTGAGCTGACCTTCGGCCGCAACGGTGGTTGCGGGCCCCGATAATCACGGGTGGCCATCGAGGTTGGTGCTTCACAAGAGCGTCGATTGCCCCTACACTCCCCGACTCGCTCTCGAAAGGACTTTTCGTCATGGCACACAAGAAGGGCCAGGGCTCGACCCAAAACGGCCGCGACTCGAATCCGCAGTTCCTCGGCATCAAGCTCTACGGCGGCCAGGACGCGAAGGCTGGTTCCATCATCGTCCGCCAGCGCGGCACGAAGTGGAAGGCCGGCTTCATGACCTACCTGTCGGCCGATGACTCGGTCATGGCCAAGGTGCCTGGCACCGTGCGGTTCCGCGGCCGGATGGTCGACGTGATCCCCGCCGACCCCAGCCTGCCCCGGCTGGCCATGGACACCAAGTGAATCGAACTCATCGTGACGGGCGCAGCCACCACGCTGCGCCCGTTTCGTTTTTGCCCGCGCCGGTCATCGCGCGCGGGTCCACCCATCACGCGGCGCCGTTGCGCCCGCGCGGCCAGGAGCGCTGAACGATGTTCGTCGATCGTGCTGTCATCCATGTGCGCAGCGGCAAGGGCGGCAACGGCTGCGCGCACCTGTTGCAGCTCAAGGGCAATCCCAAGGGCGGCCCTGACGGTGGTGACGGAGGCAAGGGCGGCGACGTGGTCGTGGTGGGCGATCCGCACTTGGACACACTGGTCGAGTTCGCTTACAAGCCTCACTGGTTCGCGACCGACGGCGAGAACGGCCAGAAGAAGAAGTGCCATGGCTCTGACGGCGCCGACATCGAGATCCGCCTGCCGCTCGGCGCGCAGATCATCGATCCGGAGTCGGGCGACATCGTGGCCGAGATCCTCGAGCCTGGTCAGCGCGTGGTGATCGCCGCCGGCGGCCGTGGTGGCCTCGGCAACGATCACTTCAAGAGCGCGGTGCACCAGACGCCGCTCGAGCGCACGCTCGGCGAGCCGTCGGTCGAGAAGACCTTCGACGTCGAGCTCAAGCTCATCGCCGATGTTGGTTTCGTGGGCTTGCCCAATGCGGGCAAGAGCACGCTGCTCAAGGCGAGCACGCGCGCGAATCCCAAGGTGGCGGACTATCCGTTCACCACGCTCGGCCCGCAACTGGGGATCCTCGATCTCGGTGATGAGCGGCGGCTCGTGCTCGCCGACCTGCCGGGCTTGATTGAGGGCGCGGCGGAGGGCGCCGGCCTGGGCCATGACTTCCTGCGGCATGTCGAGCGCACCCGGTGCATCCTGCATGTTGTCGATGCGCTGCCGGTCGACGGCAGCGATCCGGTGGAGTCCTACCGAACGATCCGCCGGGAACTCGCGGAGTTCAGCGATGAGCTGGCGCGCAAGCCCGAACTCGTGGTGCTGAACAAGATCGACCTGCTGCCTGCCGAGGATCGAGCTGAGCTCCTGGCCGATGTGCTCGAGCGCTTCGCCAAGCGCGGCGTGAAGCCGATGATGATGAGCGGCGCGACCGGCGAGGGCGTGCGCGAGGTCATGCTCGCGGTCTGGCGCATGGCCGAGTCGGCGCGCGCGCGCGGGTGAGGTCACTCCGCGGGTCGCGGCACCACGGTGCCCGGAGCAGTCAGCGCGCGCACGAATCGATGCGCGCGCAGCAGCCGAACCGCACGGTGGATGTCGGTGGCGAGCGGAGCTATGAACTGCATCGGCTCGTTCGTGATCGGGTGGCGGAACCCGAGCATGGTCGCATGCAGCGCCTGGCGGCAGAGGAACGGCTCGGTTCCCGTGCCACCGAAGTCAGCCTCGCTTGAGTGCTTGCCGCCGTAGAGATCATCGCCCACGATCGGGTAGCCGATGTGCGAAAGGTGCACCCGGATCTGGTGCGTGCGCCCGGTGAGCAGCTCGAGCTCGACGAGCGACGCGCCCTCGTACTCCTCGATCACGCGGTAGACCGTCCGTGACGGCTTGCCGGTCTCGTCGTGACGGACGGCGTACTTCTCCTTGATCGACGGGTGCTTGCCGAGCGGCAGGTCGATGAGGTCGGCCTCGGGCTCCATGCGGCCGTGCACGAGGGCGAGGTAGCACTTGCTCGTCTGGCGGTGCTCGAACTGCTTGGCCAGCCGCCAGTGGGCGGTGTCGCTCTTGGCCACGACCATCACGCCGCTGGTGAGCTTGTCGAGCCGATGGACCACGCCGGGGCGCGCGATGTCCTTGCCCACGCTGGAGAGCTGCCCACCCGAACGGTGGCGGAAGTGCCAGGCCAGCGCATTGATGAGCGTGCCGGTCTTGTGGCTGCGCGCTGGGTGCACGATCAGGCCGGGCTGCTTGTTCACGACGATGAGTTCGTCGTCTTCGTGGAGGACCTCGACCGGGATGTCCTCGGCCGGGATCTCGCTCGATGGCGGCGGTGGCAGCATCGCCACCACGCGGTCGCCCTTGCGCAGCTTGGTGCTTGCCTTGGGTATGCGGCCGTTGACGGTGACCGCTTCCTCATCGATGAGCCGTTGCAACTGCGTGCGCGACAGGAACGGCACGCGATCCACGAGGTAGCGATCGAGTCGCTTCTCGAGGTCGCGCGTGAGTTCGAAAGTCACGCTGACGGGGTTGTCATCATCGAACTCGCCGCTGGATTCGTAGAGCGCAAAGAGCGCCTCGCGGTCGACCTGCCCGCCGGGGGCGATGAGCTGCACGGCACCGCCCGGGCCCGACACGATCGAGTCGTCATCGGGGGCGCTGGTTGGACTGGACATGGCGTGGCGTGCGATGGGGCGGCGCGCCTGTGCGCGGCGTGATCAGGGCGTGGCGGGTGCCGGCGCAGGCGCCGGCGCGGCCGGTGCTTCGGGCGCAACCGGAGCCGTCGCCGGCGCATCGGTGGCCGGCGCGACGGGTGCCGTGGCCGGGGTATCGGTGGCCGGTGCGGTTGCGGGCACATCGACAGCCGAGGCGGGTGCGACGGGAGGCGCAGGAGGTTCGGGGATGAACACCGGCTTCTCGAGCGAGGCAAGCGAATCAATGCGAGCCTTCGCCTGTGCAGCGAGCTGCGGATAGGCATCCTTCGCGAGCGCGGCGGCCTGCTCGTAGCGCTCCTTCGCGAGCGCAAGCTTGCCTTCGCTCTCCGCGACGGTGGCGCGGCCGAAGGCGGCCGGGATCGCAAAGACCAGGTTTGTGGTCGGCGAGGTCGCGGCCGACACCACCTGCGCATACAGCTCATCGGCCTTGCCGAGGTACTCAGTGCGAAGCTCGGGGGTGACGGCCTTGTCCGCATCCTCGGGCTTGCGGTCCCAACGCACGCCGGTCTGCAGGCAGTTCATGTAGGTGTCGGCAGCGGTGAGGAGCGCCATCATGCGAACGCCGGGCTCACCTTCGTTTCGGCTGGCGATCTCGACCATGGCGGGCGGGATGCTCGCACCAGCGAGTTCCTCCCACGCGAGCGCGACGGCGTTGGCCTTCTTCTGGTTCCACCAGTTCCAGCCCATGAACGCGCACAGCACCACGAGCACGCCCAGCAGCCAATTGGGGCCGCTGCTCTTGAGCCACTGGACGAAGTCCTCGTTCAGGCGACCTTCCGCCAGATCGGTCTGCTGCATCTGCGCAAGACGCTTGCGGTCGGAGACATCCCCGGCGGGTCGTTTCTGGTCTGCCATAAGGGCGGGAAGTGTAGCATCGGTCACGCCCAAACGGGCTCCGCACCATGCGTTACCGACTCCTCGTCACGGACCTCGATGGCACGCTTCTGGACCGCCGTGGACGCGTGAGCGAGGGCAACCGATTGGCCATCCGCAAGGCACGGGACGCCGGGCTTGAGATCGTGGTCGCCACGGGCCGCAGCTGGATGGAGGCGCGATCGGTGGTGGAGGAGGCCGGTATCGACGGACTCTGCATCGCGGTGGGCGGCGCCAGCCTGCACCGAGCGACCGACGGCGGCGTGGTGCACACCTTCGACATGTGCCCGATGGCGGCTCACGAATGCGCGCGCACCATCAGTGACCATGGCCATGTGGCGCACGTCTTCCGGGATGCATCGCGTGCGGGGCACGACTACCTGCTCGTCGGCAGCCACGAGCTGCATCCGGTGAGCGACTGGTGGTTCAAGGAATTCCCGGTGGCGGTGGAGCGCATCGCCTGCCCGACCCACTGGCAGCCCGAGTCGCATGCCCACGCCGTCCTGCGCACGGGGACCGTGGCCGGCGCGCACGAACTGCCGGCTCTCGTCGAGCGGCTGCGTGAGTGCGTCGGCGACGCCGTCACCATGCAGCACTGGGGTGCGGTCACGCAGGACATGTCGATCGGCACGCAGACGCACGTGCTCGAGATCTTCGCCGCTGGCGTCGACAAGTGGACGATGATCGAGCATGTGTGCGGCATGCGCGGGTTGGGCACCGATCAGGTCGCGACCGTCGGAGACGGCATGAACGACCTGGGCATGCTGCGGGCTTCGGCGCTGGGCATCTCGATGGAGAACGCGCATGAGCATGCGCATGCCGCGGCCAACGTGCGTGTGGGCCATCACGATCGGGATGGGTTCGCCGAAGCCGTCGAGCTCGTGCTCGGGCATCGGTAGGATCCAAGCGTGAACGGCCGCGAGCACGACCCCCGTGATGCGTGGACGCCGCCCCTGGCGCGCACCGATGGTGACGCGTTGCTCTCGGCGCCCGAGGCTCTCTTGAAGGGTGCGCTCGAGTCGCCCGTGCCGGCTGTGGCGGTCTTCGGCCCCCGGCGTCCGCCGTTCGAGCCGTTGTTCCGCATCGCAGCCGATCCGGCCACCCAGGCAGCGCTCGATCGCAACGGGCTTCGCCTCGAGGCCTCGGTCGATGCGGTGCGAAGCATCAGCCTGGCAGCCATCGAATCCGCCGCCGGTCGCGGGGCGATCGCGCTCTTGCCCAACGACCAGGTCGATCGAGGCATGGGGGCCTTGGAGCGGCTGGCGCGCTCGTGCGGTGGCCCGGTGGCCCTGGTGCTCGAGGACAATCCACACCTCTCGCCGGCCACGTGCCCGCGCCGCATCTGCTGGCGGCTGCGCATGCCGACCCTTGAGCCGTGGGATCTCGAGAGCCTGCGTCGCAGCGTTGGCCTGGCGCTTCGCATGTCGAGTGCTGCTGGCGTGCCCGTGGGCATCGTGGTGCACAACACCATGCTTCGCTCCTGGGCCACCTTGGCGATGCGCCCCAACCGTGTGGTCACGATGCTCGATGCGGTCGAGCCCGAGGCGCTGGTCGTGGATGGTCGCGATCCGCTGCGCGACCTACGGCGCGATGAGTTCAATCACGCGTGGTTCATGCCCAGCCCGGGGGAGCGGGAGCGCTACGGCATCATCGCGATCGGCCCATGCGTGCACGCCACGCTGCACATGCTCGATGCCACGGGGTTCACGGGACGTGTGCCGGTCTTCCGGCTCGGCGCGAGCGCGCCGATCGATGAGAGCGCCCTCGAGCGATTCCTCGAGCGCTGCGAGCATGCGATCGTGGTCGAGCCCCGGCCAGGCAGCACCGCGCCGCGGGTCGTCGGACTGGCGCAGCGGATCCGCCGCGCGCACGGCCACGCTGCGCAGGTGTGGTGGACCGAGCTTCCGCCGGTCGAGGGCCATGCTCGGGTCAGGCTCGAGGCCAACGAAGGCACGCGCAGCTCCACGCTCGTGCGCAAGATGATCCACCTGCTCGATGAACTGCGGCCGAGCAAGGATCCGCATGCGGTCCTGGCGCCCGACGTCGAACTCGAAGGGGTGGTTGCGCCCCCGCGCGATGAGCACCTGGGACTGGCCAGCGCACGCATGGCGGCCACCGAGGCGGCGCTCGATGCGATCGAGGCGCTCGCAGGGCGCTCGCCCGACCAAGGAGAGGTGCCGCGGCACGCGGTGCTTGCCGGAGGTCCTGAACCGGCGCGGGCGGAGTCAACCGTCATCGAGGTCTGGGACCGCCGGCGCTGGTCGATCGAGGGCGGTGCCGCCGTGCGTCACGCCGTGCGCACGGGGCCCCGGGTCTTCGTGGTCTGTGACCTTGCGGCCGACGAGGAACCTGATGTCGAGCGTCTTGCGGAGGCGTGCACGCCCGGCGATGCGCGGCGCTTGCCACGGATGGTCCGCGTCGATGTCAACGATCGCGATGCGGTGGTGGCGTCGATCGTCGAGGCCGTGGACGAGGGCGGCGTGACCATCGTCATCGCGCGAGACGGACCGCCGGCTCGGCGCGACATCAACGTGCTCGAGCGCGACCTGATCGAGGTCGATCGGTTGGGTTACCTGCCGATGCAGCGGTTCATCTGGCCAGTGAGTGCGGCCTGCGATCTGCGGGATCCGCCGCTGGCCACGCTGATCGATCAGGGCTTGGAGCGTGGCGCCGATCCGTTGCGTGCGACAGCGGAGATCGTTCGCGTGACGCCTGAACCCGGACAGGGCTGGCGCTTGCGCGTGGAACCCTTGCTCGAGCAGGTCGAACTGGAGCGCGAGCGGCCCGTGGCCCTGGCCGAGGCCGCGCGTCAGGCATCGAGCCTGCCTGCACCCACGCCGGTGCACGCCACGCAAGGCGTCTGGCGAGCGCACCTTGCTGGCTGGCGCGGTGATCCACCGGGTGTTGCGGTGCAGATGCTCTGCGAAGCCGGGCGATCGATGGGCTACCGCGTGGAGGCCGTGCACCACGCGACGCCGGTCGGGCCCGGGCGCCGGTCATGGGCGCAGGTGCTCTTCACCCGTGCAGCGAGCAGTGACGACCTGCCGATGCCGACCCGAATCCCGTTCGGCGAAGGTGACGTGCTCATCGGCATGGACCCCGTCGAGTCGCTGCGTGCGCTCGGGCCCGATCCCTACCTGCGCATCGGCGCAGCAGGGCGCACGCGTGCGTGCGTCAACACGGGTGCCTTCCCGGATCAGCTGCGCGAGCCGTTCGAATCGGCAGCGGCCGCGCTTGAACCCTCGATCGAGCGAGCCCTGGGTGCGCCGGCGGACCTCGCGCTGGACATGGCCCGCCGCGTGCGTCATGCCTTCCTCAACGATCGCGTGCTCGATGTGGCCATGCTCGGTGCTTCGTTCCAGCTCGGGCTCGTGCCGGTCACGGTCGAGGCGCTCGAAGCCGCCGCACGCCGCATGGAGCAGCGTGGCTATGCGCGCAGCCTCGAAGCGCTCCGCTTCGGACGGCTGGTGGCGAGCGAGCGGGCCGAGCTGCGCGAGAGCGCCAGTGACCGCGAACGTGCCCAGGACATGATGCGGCGCATGGAGTTCGAGGCACGGGTGTACGGCAATCCGCGGTCGCGCCGGCTTTCACGCCGCGTGGTCTCGCTGCTGCGGCCCTACCTGCACGCGCTCGAGCCGCTTGGCGGTGTCGATGGCGGACAGCCGCTGCACGATTTCGTCCTGGCATTCCGTCGGTGCGTGATCTGGGGAGGTGGCGATTACGCCAAGCGTTTCGGTGACGCGATGGTGGCGCTGGCCGGACGCGAGCGGGGGATCGATCGCATGCCGCTGACGGCTGCCTGCATCCTCCCCTTGGCCGAACTCAACCTGATCAGGGATTTCCCGTATCTCTGTGTGATGACCGTGGGCGACGAGCACCGCCGACGCGTGCGCGAGTGGCTCGGCGAGGTGCGAAGTCGCGGCGACCACGTCTCGCGCCGCTACCTCTACCGTCTTGACGTCGCCGTTCCCGGACGGCGGTGGAAGGCCGAGTTCAAGGGCAGCGACTGGCCGGCACGCGTGGTCGAGCTAGTCATGCCCTTTGTGCCGATGTCGTGGCGCGGCCGCTCGGGCCAGGATGCACGCGAGGCGGGCTACCGCTTCGTGGCCGATGCGGCTGCGAGCGAGTCGACGTACGACCAATGGGTGCGTGCGGCGCAGGAACTTCACGCACTCGCTCTCGATGGCTCGATCCGCGAGATGAGCGCGGGCGACATCGATGCGCTGCGGCCGGGATCGCTCGCGCCCCGCGAATCGTGACGCGGGAGCCAGGGAACGAGCGGCGCCAGCCGCCTCGGTGATCGGTCACGCCGCGGACTGGTCGCGCCGAAGGCTCTCGTGGCGCAGTTGGCCGCACGCGGCCGCGATGTCACGACCACGGCTTGCTCGGATGTGCACGTTCACGCCCTTCGAGCGCAGGATCTCCTGGAACGCGAGCACATCCTCTGACGAGGGGCGTTCGTACGGCATGCCCTGCACTTCGTTGTAGCGGATGAGGTTGACGTTGGCGCGCAGCGTCCGGGCGAGTCGTGCCAGTTCATGCGCATGCTCGGCGCGGTCGTTCACACGGCCAAGGAGGATGTACTCGAGCGTGATCTCGCGGCCGGTGCGGTCGAACCACTCCTGGCAGGCCTCGAGCAGCTCCGCGATCGTGCTGTACTCCGCCCAAGGGATGATCTCGCGCCGGAGATCGTCGAACGGCGCGTGCAGGCTCAGGGCGAGCGTGACGGGCAGTTCGAACGAGCAGAACTTGCGGATCGCCGCGGGCAGGCCGACGGTGCTCACCGTGATCTTGCGTGCGCTGATGCCGAAGCCCCACTCGGCGTGCAGCGTGCGGATCGCGTCGGTGACGGCGTTGTAGTTCGCCAGCGGCTCGCCCATGCCCATGAAGACGATGTTGCTGATGCGGCCCACGCCCTCGAGCCGCGACAGGTGCCAGACCTGCTCGACGATCTGCCCGGCCGTGAGGTTGCCATCAAGCCCACCGATGCCGCTGGCGCAGAACCGGCATCCGACAGGGCAACCGACCTGCGAGCTGATGCACGCCGTACGGCGGTCCTCGCTCGGGATCATCACGCACTCGGTCTGCCGCGATGGCTCGGCCATCGGGAGCAGTTCGCCCTCGTCGGGCCACCCCATGAGGATTTTCTGCGTGCCGTCGGTGGCCACCTGGTGGCGCAGCGGCCGGCCGCGCACGAAGGTCATGCCGTCGGTGAGTGCGGCGCGGGCTGCCTTCGCGAGGTTGGTCATGGCCGCGGGATCGCCCACGCCCTTGGCATAGACCCAGTCGAGGATCTGTGCCGCGGCGAATTTCGGCAGGCCGCGACCGGCACACCAGGCCTGCATCGAGGCCGGGTCGAGGTCAAAGACGTGCGGGCGCTCAGCGGCCACTGCTGGCACCGATGGTCAGGTCGACGGTCGTGAAGGGGATGGCGTGGTCACTGAACCACGACGCGTTGCGCACGCCGCAGTCCTCCCGAACCACGCGACGTCCGGTGGGATCGATGCCGCGGGACCGCATGACTTCCTTCAGCGTGCCAGGCAGGCCGAACTCGACGTCCTCGTGGCGCACATCGTGCTGCTCGACCGTGAGCTGATGGCGCGCGGCGATCCATTCAATCACCCCGCGGATCAGGTCATCGGGCGCACTGGCGCCCGCGGTCAGGAGCACGTTCTCCACGCCGTCGAGCCAGGCATCCTGCATCTCGCTGGCGTCATCCACCAGCACGGCGCGCGTGCCGACGTTCTCCGAGATTTCCGTCAGCCGCACCGAGTTGGAACTGTTGCGGCTGCCGACGACGATCACGAGGTCGGACTTGGGGCCGAGCGCCCGGACTGCGTCTTGACGGTTGGTGGTGGCGTAGCAGATGTCGCTCGCCGGGGGTTCTTTGATCGAGGGGAATGCTTCCTTGAGCGCCCGGATGATCACGCCGGCATCGTCGGTCGAGAGCGTGGTCTGGGTCAGGTAGATCAGCTTCTCCGGATCATCGATGCGCAGCCCCGGGATGTCGGCGGGGCTCTCCACGACCTGGATCGAGTCGGGAGCCTCGCCGCGCGTACCCACGACTTCCTGATGGTTGCGGTGGCCCACGAGCAGGATCTGGAATCCCTTGCGCGAGTAGCGGATCGCCTCGGCGTGCACCTTGGTGACGAGCGGGCAGGTCGCGTCGATGGCAGTGAGCCGTCGGTCACGGGCCTGCTGGCGGACCGCCGGGCTCACGCCGTGCGCACTGAAGACCACGATCGCGCCCTCGGGCACGTCGTCGATCGATTCGACGAACTGCACGCCGCGGTCACGGAAGCGGCCGACCACGTGCGTGTTGTGGACGATCTCGTGATAGACGTAGATCGGCTCGCCCGGGCAGATGTCGAGCAATTGGTCGACGACATCGATGGCCATGTACACGCCGGCGCAGAAGCCACGGGGGTTGGCGAGGATCAACTTCATGAGCCCGGAGATCATAGCCCTGCCCGGGCGTGGGGCAGTATCGTGCCGGGCCCCATGGATGACCGCACCGGCAACGCCTCCACGGCCCTCGCCACGGCGATGCCGGACCTGCCGCGATCGCTCGTGGTGCGGGCCGGACTCGATCGTTGGGGGCCTGGGGCGAATGTGCCGTGCGGCTTGGCTCATGCGCAGGAGTTCTGCGCGCGCCTCGCCGGCGGTGCTGCCGAGAACTTCAGCGTGATGAGCGGGCTGGTGCCGGCATCGGCGCGCGGTGAGTTCCAGGCGATCTACGCCTTCTGCCGCATCAGCGATGACTTGGGTGACGAGGCTGGCGATCGTGCCGCGGCCACGGCGTGGCTGTCATGGTGGCGCGAGGCGCTGGGCCGGTCGTTCGCCGGCCACGCGGTGCACCCGGTCTTCGTGGCGCTGCAGCCGGTCGTCGAACGACACGGCTTGGAATGTGAACCGTTCGATGCTCTGCTGCGGGCCTTCCTGCGCGACCAGGTGCAGGATCGCTACGAGCGCTGGGATGACCTGCTGTCGTACTGCCGGGAGAGCGCCGACCCTGTCGGGCGCCTGGTGCTTGGGGTGCTCGGCGAGCATGATCCGGCTGCGATCGCAGCCAGTGACGCGATCTGCACGGCGCTGCAATTGACCAACCATTGGCAGGATGCCCGCCGCGACCTCATCGAGCGCAACAGGATCTACGTGCCGAGCGAGCTCTTTCCGGGTGAGTGCCTCGACGAGCGTTTCCGCTCGACGATCGAGGTGGGCCATGCACCGGACCGAGAGTTCCTGACCCAGTGGCGCGCGTGCCTGTGGGAGTGCGTGGCGCGAACCGCGCCGATGTATGAATCGATCGGTGCGCTTGAGCGGGCCGTCGCGCCGCAGCATCGTGCGTTGCTGTGGCTCTTTGCCGAGGGCGGTCGTCGCACGCTGGCGCGCATCGAGCAGTGGAACGTCGAGACCTGCCTGGACCGCCCGCGCCTATGGGCGCCAGAGAAGGCGTGGATTGTGCTGCAGGCTGTGCTGCGGGCACGGAGGAACGCACGGTGAGCATCGCCAAGGCCTGGAGCGAGCCGGTGCTGGCGGCGAGTGGAGCGCACTGTGCGGCCATCGTGCGCCGCGAGGCCCGCAACTTCTATCACGGTCTCAAGCTCGCCCCCGAGCCACGTCGCTCGGCGCTGTACGCGGTCTACGCATGGATGCGCCGTGCGGATGACCTCGTGGATGACGGCGGCCCGGACCGGATCGAGCAGGTGGCGGCGTTCCGTGCGGCGACCGAGCGCGCGTTCGCAGGCCATGTGCCCGACGGCGATCCGATGTGGCCGGCGCTCGTGCGCTCGATCGCCGACCACGCCCTCGCGCGTGCCGACTTCGACGGCATGCTCGATGGCCAGTTGCTCGATGCCGACCACCGACCGTGCAGGGACTGGGCCGAGGTCCGGCACTTCTGCGATCTCGTCGCCGGCACGGTTGGACGCACCTGCACGCGGATCTTCGGGGCCAATGACTCCCGTGCCATGGAACTGTCGACCGATCGGGGCATCGCGTTCCAGCTCACCAACATCCTCCGTGACCTCCGCGAAGACCACGGCATGGGTCGCTGCTACCTGCCGGCGGATGAACTCGCCCAAGCGGGGCTCGACGTCGCCAGCCTGCTGGCCTGGAGCGATGCGCAGCGGTGCGAGGCGTTCATGCAGGCGCAGGTCGCGCGATGCGTGGCCTACTACCGCTCGAGCGCACCGCTCGATGGCATGATCGACGGGTCGTGCAGGCCTACGCTCTGGGCCATGACGGCGATCTACGGCGGCATTGCGCGACGGATCCACGATCGCCCGCGAGCCGTCGTCGAGGGCCGCGTTGCGCTGTCGGCTGCCGCCAAGCTGCTGGTGGCACTCCGTGCTCGGCTGGGGTGGCACGGCGGGGCGAGCGTGCCATGAGCCGGTCGGTGGCCATCGTCGGTGGGGGCATTGCGGGGCTCGCGGCGGCGCTTCGGGTGGCGGAGACCGGCGACCGCCCCGTGGTGATCGAGACGCGTGGCAAACTCGGCGGCCGCGCAACGAGCTTCGAGGATGCGCGCACGGGCCTCGTGCTGGACAACTGCCAGCACGTGCTCATGGGCTGCTGCACGAACCTGATCGATTTCTACGAGCGGCTCGGCGTCGATGGGTTGGTTGAGTGGCACGACACGACCTTCTGGGCGAACCCGCCGATGGACCCGGACCGCATGAGGCCATCGTGGTGGCCTGCCCCCGGTCACTTCACGGGCTCGTTCCTGCGCATGCGGCAGCTGGACCTGCGCGACAAGCTCTCGATCGCACGCGCGATGTGGCGCCTGATCCGGCTCGGTCGTCAGGGCCGCGCGCAGTGGTCGGGCCGTGACTTCGCGGCCTTCCTCCGCGACACGGGCCAGACGGCTGCCGCGATCGATCGCTTCTGGGAACCCGTGGTGGTGAGCGCGTGCAACGTGCCGAGCGCATCGTGCGATGCCGCCTACGCGATGAAGGTCTTCCAGGATGGATTCCTGCAGGATCCGTGGAGCCCGTGCATGGGGATCAGCACGGTCCCGCTCGCGCGCCTGTACGACCCTGCGCGTGACGCGATCGTGCAGGCCGGCGGCGAGCTGCGCGAGTCGACGAGCGTGATCGCACTGAACTACGACGGCCGTCGCATCACCGGGGTGACGACCGACGACGGCTTGATCGAGTGCAGCGCGGTGATCTCGAGCGTGCCTCCTGATCGGCTCGCAAAGCTCTGCAGCGACACGCTTCGCCGGGCCGATGCGCGGCTCAGGGATCTCGAGGCCGTACCCTTCAGCCCGATCCTGGGTGTGCATCTTTTCTTCGATCATCCGGTCATGGACACCCCGCACCTGGTCTTGCCGGGCCGCGCGACGCAGTGGCTGTTCCGCAAGTCGGGCGAGGATGGCCGCGAGCACGTGCATGCCGTGATCAGCGGCGCCGATGCATGGATGGCCCTCGACGAGGCCGAGATCGTGCGTCGCGTGCTCGCCGACATGGCGTGGGCGTTGCCGCGCGTGCGTGGCCTCGACCCCGTGGCCGTGCGTGCCGTGAAGGAGAAGCGCGCGACGTTCGGCTGCGTGCCGGGGATCGATCGCCTGCGACCGAAGGCCGTGCCGGATCCGATCGCCGGCGGCGTGCCGAATCTCTTCCTCGCGGGTGACTGGACCGCCACCGGTTGGCCCGCCACGATGGAGGGCGCGGTGCGCTCGGGTTACGCGGCTGCCGCAGCCTGCACGGGGCAAGGCGGCGTGGTCGCCGACGTGCCGCCGGGTCGCGTGGCGTCGCTGCTTGGGCTGCACGCATGATCCCCAGCGGCGGTCCGGCGCTCACGGCATGGATCGTGGCCAAGGGGCGCGAGCTTGGATTCGCCGCCGTGGGCGTGGCGCGGCTCGAACGCTCGCCGCGCGAGCACGTGATCCGTGAGTGGGTCGCTGCAGGCCGTCACGGACCCATGGAGTGGTTCCGCGAGCAGCTCGAAGCACGGCTCGATCCGTGCACGATGCTTCCGGGCGCACGAAGCGTGATCGTGGTCGCCGATCGCTATGCGGACGGCCGGCCCGATCGGGTGGATGGGAGCGCGGCGCCGCGCGGCCGCACGGCGCGCTACGCCCGCGGTCGCGACTACCACCGACGCATGAAGAAGCGCCTGCTCAAGCTGCACAAGGCGTTGGACGAGGCGTTCCCGGGGCAGGGGTTCCGTCGCTGCGGCGACCTCGAACCGGTGCTCGAGCGCGAGCACGCCGAGCGCGCGGGTGTCGTTCGAATCGGCAAGAACACGCTGGGGATTGCGCCCGGCCTGGGTTCGTGGATCCTCCTGGGCGAACTCCTGACGACGCTGGAACTCGAGCCCACGCGTGCTGCGCTCGGCGTCGGCACTAATCCGTGCGGAGCGTGCACGGCATGCATCGACGCCTGCCCGACGCAGGCGATCACGCCGTGGTCGGTCGATGCATCGCGCTGCATCAGCACCTTCACGCTCGAGGAGCGCGGCGATGGCAGCGCCTGGCTTGCAGACTCGGTGGGTGACTGGTTGTTCGGCTGCGATGCCTGCCAGGAGGTCTGCCCGCACAACGCACCGACGGTGCGGAGCCGGGCGGCGGGCATCCATCCTGACTTCGATGGCCGTGGTGCGAGCCACGACCTGCTCACGGTGCTTGGGTGGACGGAGGCCGACCGGACCGAGGCGTTCATGGCCGGCACGCTCAAGCGGGTCTCGCTCGACATGGCGCGTCGCAACGCCGTGCACGCGGCGGCTGCCGCGATCATCGATGGTCGGGGCAGCGAGGCTGGTCGACAGGCGCTAGCGCAGAAACTCCGTGAACTGTCCGTGGACCCTGACCAGCCCGAACTTGTGCGTCATGCCGCGCAGCGGCAGGTTGCGCGGCTGGGAGCTTGAGGCTCAGGGCAGCATTTCGTCCTGGCCGCCTTCGGGCGGGTTGGCCATGCCGCCGGGACCATCGGGGATCGCCATACCACCCATCGCGCCGCCGGCAGCCTTCATCATCGCGCCCATCATGGCCTGCTGGAAGGCCTGCATGGCTGCGCCCGGGTCGGCGATCTCACCAGCGGTGATCTTGGCGGCGACCGCTTCGGCCGCACCGCGCATCGGGCCCGCGATCATTCCGATCTGCGCGCCGAGCTGCTTCATCATGGGGTTGCTCATCGCCTCCTGCGGCATGGAGGCGACGTCGATGAACCACGCGTCGCCGTCCTTGAAGAGCTTGGTGTTCTGCGCACCCGAGACGAGGGTCGCCTCGGTGTCGGTCACGTCGGTGAGCGTGGCGTTGGCGGCATCGGCGGCGCCGGCGGTTGATTCCCCGAGCGATGCAAGCGCTTCAGGACCGAACGTGGTCTTCATCGCCACGACCAGCGGCCCCATCGCCGAGCTCAGCATGCCGAGCACCTGTCCATCGCGGCGCGAGGTGTCATCGCGGCCGGACATGCACTTGGCGATGCGGTCGAAGCCTTCGACCGAGTCGTAGCTGGTCTTCATCGCCTCGAGCAGCGCTTCGGCGCTCTCGAAGCCGACCGGGTCGGGCAGGGGGGCGGGTGCCGGGGCCTTGGCGCGCGCTGGGCGCTTGGCGGGCTTCTTCGCATCGGAGGAGAGCGCGATGCCGGCTTTCGCGGCCATCTCGGCGGCGAAGTCCTCGGGGCTCTCGAGCGACTTGATCGCAGTGTCGAGCTGCGCCTTCATCGCGGTCTTCGACTCCTCGGTCGCGCTGCTGCCATCGATCGACTCCTTGGCGCTCTTGTAGGCGGTGACCGCGGTGGTCACCAGTTCGCTGGGGTCGGAGCCTTCGAAATCGATGCCATCGGCCACGTCGCCGGCCTTGCCCGCCATGTCGCCGATCGCCGCATCAGCGAGCGCGGCGCTGGCGCGCAAGTCAGCCATGCGCGCCTGCAGCAGCGCGATCGTGAGCTGTTCGTTGCGGGCGCTCTGGCCGCTTGCGCCCTGCAGGCTCGAGGCGCGACCGGCGTTGGTGGCGGCTTGTTCAAGGTCCTGGGTCACGGCCTCGACGGCCTGCTTCAGCGCATCGCCCTGGCGATCGGCAATGCCCTTGGCTGCCTCGGCGACCTGCGCGCTCATGACCTCGAGTGCCTCGGCGTTCTCCTTCGCCGCGTCCTGCAGGCGCTTGGCCTCGGCCGCGACCGACTGCGCCGCGCGCTCGAGGGCGGCACCGAGGTTCTGGTCGGCATCGGCCATCGAGGCGAGCTCCATCGCGGTGGCAGCGAGTGCCTCGTACGTGACTTCCGCAACCATGCCGTCACGGGCGGCCTGGCGCGCTTCGAGCGTCATGCCCAGCGCTTCGTCGCTCGCGCTCACACGGTTCATCGGGGACTCGGAGCGCGAGCCGTCGAGCCGTTCACGGGCCTCGGCCATGCGCGATTCCGAGGTGGCCTGCAGCGTGGCTGCCGCCGCCTTGAGTTCCTCGGCCTTTTCGGCAAGCGCCACGGCATCGATCCCCTCGAGCACGCCGCCAGCCTCGAAGGTGGTGGCGAGACGCTCGAGTTCGGCGGCGATCGGGCCAAGGTTCGTTGCGCCAATCGCTTCGAGCGCGGCGCCCGCGACGACCATGTCAGGCAGCAGGCCGGCGATCATCGCGCGCGCGGCACGGTCCTGGGCCATCATGTCGTCGACCTTCTGCATGCCGAAGGTCGCGGCCTGCAGGAAGCCGCGGGCAGCAACCAGCGCAGCAGCATTCTGCTGTTCGCTGCTCGCACCGGGAATCGAGGCGAGCCGCTGCGCTGCCGTGCGGCACTGCTCGATGCGCTCGTCCAGGGTCTCGGCGTCGTTGGCCGCGGCGAGCTTCTGGCCCCAGGTGCGGATCGCGGTGGTGGCCTCCTCGGGGTTGCGGGCCTGCGGATCGGTGCAGGCAGCGAGCAGGGTGACGAGGCAGGCGGCGGCGAGGGTGCGGTTCATGGTGTTGCCGTGGGAAATGCGTGGTCAGCGGGACTCGGGGACATCCTTCAGGTCGCCGGCGTCGGGCGAGCGGAGGGACGGGGGATCGAAGTCGACAGGGTACTCCGGACGGGGGCGGTGCATGGTGGCGATCCAGCGTTCGCAGTCGGCCATGAGCCGCTCGTTGGTGCGGTCGAAGACCGGCTTCCAGCCCGGCACGTCGGGGTGCGGGAAGCGAGCGCTCGATCGCGGCAGCGCATGCTGCACCAGCAGCGAATCGTGGGGCTGGTCGAAGTCGACCATCGGGCGGCCATCGAAGCGCGACTCGAGCAGGATGAGCAGGTTCGTGTAGCGCACCGAGTCGCTGTTGCCGTTGCGGGCATGCAGGAAGAAGTCCCCGCCGTCGAGGCCGCCGTGGCAACGGCTCGTCGCGCAGTTGCCCAGGAGCCAGGCGTTGTGGACCTTGGTGCGGAACATGTTGAGCGCATGCGGTTCGGTCTCGACCTGGATCCGGTCGTAGAGCTCGCGTGCGCGCAGGTCGAACATGAGCTTCACGAGCTCGATGGGATCCTGCGTGAAGAGCCGCGTGCGGCCTGCCTCCGACTCAGGAATCAGGTCGCTCGAGGCGTGCGCCGCGATGAGTTCCTTGATCGTGTCGGCTGAGACGGTGACCTTCGGCGGTCGGTTGAAGTCGATCTCGTAGACGCGGATCAGGTTCACTTCGGATGGAGTGAGAAGGCGGTCGGGCAGGGCTGCCGAAGGTGCGCGAGGCACCGGCGACGCGCTGCCGGTCGGGGCGGCGTTGCGGCTGGGCGCGCTCCGGAAGACGGCGACCTGCGCCTCGATCGCGGCCAGCAGGCGCTTCGCCTCGTCGATCGGGCGCGTGGCGATGAGCGCACGCGTCTCGGCCAGCGCCTCGTCATAGGCACGTTGCTCGAACAGCCAGCGGCACATGGCCAGGCGGCCGTCGACGTCGTCGTCGCGCAGGGCGGCCTTCAGCTTGCGGTAGCGCTCATCGAAGGCGACATCGAGCGTGACCTGCCAGGCGCGGTCGCGAGGCACGACCGTCCGGATGCCGGCGATCGAGTAGACGACCGCATCGAATCCGTCGTCGAGGATGTGCGCGCGCACGCTGGTGCCGTCGCGCATGGTGATGAGCCCGGTGGCGCCGCTGGCCGGAACATCGACCAGCTCGATGACGTTCAGGACACGCCCGTGCTCGAAGGTGACCACCGTCGAGCCGCGCTGCATCGTGAAGGTCGTGTCGTCGTCGGCGATGACCCAGCCGCCGAACTCGCGTGATCGGCTCTCGACCACATGCACTCGGCGGATGGCTCCCTCCGGCGCCTGCTCGGTGGTCGGCGCGGCCGGGGCATCGGTCGCGGACGGCGCAGGTGGTGGCGCGGCTGGTGGCGCCACCGTCGGATCCGCGGGCGGGCTCGAGGCCGGCGACTGCCCGTGGCACGGCGCGCAGGTGATGGCAAGCAGGGCCATCGCCGCGGCAAGAGCCGCGACCGTGGGGGTGCGTGGGCAGGGCATCGCCTGATTGTCCGTGAAGCCGTGGCCCGGCGCAACCGGGGCGAAGGGGCTTCCCAACCACTATCGTCCGGGCTCAACCTGAGGAGGCCTCGATGAAGCTCGGCGTGATGGCAGCGTTGTTCACCGGTCGCAAGTTCGAGGACGTCGTGCGCGACTGCGCGGACATGGGGCTCGACGCGATCGAGCTGCCGGTGGGGGCGTATCCGGGCAAGCCGTTCTTCGATCCGCGCAAGGTGCTGGGGAGCGCGAAGGAGCAGGACCGGATCAAGGGGCTGCTGCGCGACCACCATCTGGAGCTCAGCGGGCTGGCCGTGCATGGCAATCCGGTGCACCCTGACCGGAAGATCGCGAAGGCGCACCACGATGAGTACGAGA
>CAIYOC010000205.1 GCA_903927725.1 uncultured bacterium
CTACTAGTTTTCGAGACTAGCTCCTTCAACCGCTCGGACACCTCTCCTGAGGGATGCGAAGTATGCCCTGCATGGCGCGGTCGGTCAAACGGTCGGGCTATCAGCCAGTCCAGTTGCCGAGGAGGATGCCAAGGTCCGCGCCGTCGACGACACCGTTGCCGGTCAGGTCGGCAGAACCGCCTGCTGTTCCCCATGCACTAAGCAGAGCCCCAAGATCAGCACCATTGACGGCGCCGTCGCCGTTGAGATCACCGGGAACACCGTCCGGCTCGCAAGCATCGGCCACGCCGTTGCCGTTGGCATCTGCGCACGTGGTCCCGATACCCTGCCAGCTCGCACCGGCTGCTGCCGCATCGGCTTGCGTGAGGATGAGGCAGAATCCATTCGGGAAGCACGCTGCGCCGACCGGGTCAGGACAGTCGATCGTGGCACACGTCGAGTTGTTGCCTTGGTAGTTGCCACCCAAGGCCGCGCACTCGGAGGGCGAGACCGCGCCCGCGCAGGTCCCATCCGGCAGGCAGCATGCTCCGGTCGGGAAGCACACATAGCCGGTGCAGGTCTGACCCAACGGGCCGGGAATGCCGCCAGCGGCAACGCAGTTGGCGTATGACAGCCCAACGCAACCGCCTGTCGATGCGAAGCAGCAAGGAACATTGCCGGTGGGCTGGCATGTGGTCGCCGTGCACGCCACGCCCGCACCTTGCCATCCACCGTTGAGGGCCTGGCACTCTGCTTGCGTCAGCGACTGGCAGGCTTGTCCGTTGGGAAGGCAGCACGCTCCCGTGGGTGGCGTGCAGTTCACGCTGGTCCACGTTGCGCGCATGACCCAATCGCCGCTTGGACGACAGCCCGTAGGCAGTTCGCTGAATCGCTTCCAGCCCGGAGGGCAACCGAGGATCCCGCAGTTGACCGCATTCAGCCAGTTCTGCGTTGGCTGTGCAAGTCCACTGGTATCCGTGGCCGGAAACGCATTGCTCGTCGATGGCGGTGCCGTGACGCAAGGGTTCGCCGTCTGGTTGTTGTGCTTCACGATGCGATACGCGATCGAGAAGGCGTTGCTTGCGTTGGCGTTGATGTAGATCTGCTCGGGGTCGGACGGCTCGACGAGGAACTGCACATTGACGCCATTGGTGCCGGGCCCCATCTGGATGTGCGGGATGAGGTTGCCATCGGAGTCGATGCTGAACACTGGAGTCCCGGTGCTCGGCAAGCCCTCGTACACCGTGATGCCCCACTCGGTCGTGGTGGCCGTGGTCGCCGCCTGTGTTCCGAAGATCATTTCCGCGAGATCGAGCCGGATCGGAAAGACGTTGGCCGGAAGGACCCAGCTCACGGCTGCCGACTCGCTCTGGGCGAAGCCACCTTGCAGGAGATACTGCCCACCGGTGAACGAGGCATCGGTGTGGGCACTGACTACGGGGTCGCACTGCCCGGCCAACGAGCCGTCCTGCGTTTGGCGGCTTCGGCGATGCACCACGTGCAGCACGTCAGGCTCACCGGTCTGGATCGGCAGCGGGTTCTGGCGCGGCCCCAGGTCCTCGGCCACGACTGGCGATACAGCGAGCACTGCGAGCACAGGGGCGATCAGGTGCATGAGCGAGCCTCCTTGGTCCACAAGGAGGCTAACACCGGCCCGAGGCGATCAAAGCGCGGGATCGGTCATCCGAGCAAGGATTTGAAAGCTGTGAGCCAGTGGTCCGGACGGATCCGGCGCGAGACGCATACCTCTGGCCTACCTGACCTGCGATCTGCCGCTCAGCGGCTGCCTGGTTCGGGCAGGTTGCTGGCCTCGTAGTCGATCGTGATCTTGTCCTGGAGGATCTCCTCGATCACGACCTCCAGGTCGCTCATGCTGCCGCGCTCGACCAGCGGGCGGGCACCGTCGATGAGCTCGCCAAGGCGGCGCTGGATGAGGGCGGTCAGCTTGAAGCGACCTCCCATCTTCTCGACGATGGCATCGCTCTTCAGGGCTTCGATCATGGTGGCTCCTTGGGGCCGCCCTGTGGGAGGCGGCGAGTTCCGTACGATAGGGGAAACCCCTTGCCGCCGCAAGGGTTCCACCCATGCTCCAGACCCTACGCCGCCATGTCCTGCAGCGGGTCCTCTGGCGGTTCCGCCTGGGGGACGGCTGGCCGCTGCTCGTGGCGGCCGGGGCCATGGGTGCACTGATGGGGCTGGCGGCCGTGGGTTTCATGGCCCCGATCCACTGGTTGGAGGACTGGCTTGAACGGGAGGCCCTCCTGGGTGGCTCGTTGCCGTGGCTGGTCGTCTGTGCACCCGTGGCAGGCGCGCTCGCCAATGGCGTGATCCTGGCGCTGGTGCCCAACCCGTTCCGTGGACACGGGGTGTCACAGGTCATCTGGTCGGTTGCCCGCAATCGATCCCGACTCCCCCTGCCGTTGGCGCTGCGCCAGTGGCTGGGCAGCACGGCCACCATTGGCTCCGGTGGATCGGCAGGCCCGGAAGGCCCGATCGTCACGATCGGATCGGTCGTGGGCAGCAATGTCGCGCAGCTCATCCGGGCGGATCCGGCCCAGCGCACGCTGCTCCTGGGATGTGGAGCGGCGGCCGGACTCGCCGCCGTGTTCAGTGCGCCGCTCACGGGGGTCTTCTTCGTGCTCGAGGTGCTGCTGCGCGACTTCTCGCTGCGCACGTTCGCACCAGTCGTCTTCGCGAGCGTGCTGGGCGCGACCACTGCGCAATCGCTGCTGCGATCGAACGCCCCCGTGATGGGTGTCGACCCCGAGGTCTACTCCGGCGCGCGCTTCGGCCTCGTGGACCTGCCAGCATTCGTGCTGGTCGGCGCGGCGTGCGGGGCGTGCAGCGTGCTCTTCTCGATCGTGCTGCGCCGAAGCGCCATCGCGTTCGGCAGGATCCCGCTGCCGCGACTGCTCGTGCCGGCCGTGGGAGCCCTGTTGCTGGCTGGCCTCGGCGTGGCGTGGCTCCGGATCGTCGGCGAATCATCGGGGCAGCCGCCGTTCTATTCCAACGGATATCGATTGATTGAATCTCTGTGCTCCGGCGCGATGCAGGCGGGCCACGCCACCGGCTGGCTGGTGCTGTTCCTCGCCTCGCTGCTGGCGCTGAAGATCGTCGCGACGTCCTTCACGCTTGGGTCGGGCGGCTCGGGCGGTCTGTTCGCGCCGAGCCTCGTGTGCGGCGGCCTGATCGGCGCGCTGGTCGCGGCGATCGCCAATTCGATCGATGCCCTGCCCGACATCCACCCTGCCCTCTGCGTGGTGACCGGCATGGGGGCCTTCGTCGCAGGCGGCGCCCACGCGCCACTTGCCGGCCTGATGCTCTCCTACGAGATCACGCGCGACTACACCGTGATGCTGCCGCTGATGCTCGCGGTCGTGACGTCGCTGGCGGTGGCGCGCGCGCTCAAGCGCGAGAGCCTGTACACCGAGGACCTGATCACCTACGGACTGAACCTGGGCCACCAGCGCGACTGGAACCGGCTCGAACGCACGATCGTGGCCGACCTCATGCTCGAGGAGCCGATCCGAGTCTCGCGCCGTGATTCGGCCGATGCCATCATCGCCCGGATCAAGGCCGGGCTGCCGGGCGATGCGATCGTGCTCGGGCCTGATGGCCGCTACGAAGGCATGGTGCTCGATGCCGACGTGCGACCCATCGTCGCCTTCAGCGAGATCGCACCGCTGCTCACCGTCGACGAGCTCGTCCGTCGCGACGTGCCGCGCGTGTCGGCAACCGACAGCCTCGACGAGTGCATGCGCAAGTTCGGGCGGACCTCCAGCGCCAGCCTGCCCGTGGTCGATCGCGTGAGCGGCGAGTGCTCGGGAGTGGTCCAGCGCACCACCGTCCTGGAGGCCTACAGCCATGACAGCGACGCCTGATCCCGGCAGCGCTGGTACCCCCGCCGCAAGGCTGCGTTTCAGCGCGTCCATGCGCGTGAAGTCAGGCGCGGAGTTCGCACAGGCGTACAAGGCCGGCGTACGCGACGACGCACGGTGGGTCGTGGTGTACGGCCGCCCCAACGGTCTGCTCCATGCTCGACTGGGCCTGAGCATCTCGCGCAAGGTCGGCGGTGCCGTGGTGCGCAATCGACTGAAGCGCCTGCTGCGAGAAGCCTTCCGGCTGCGCCAGCACGAACTGGCACCCGGCATCGACCTGATCGTCGTGGGCCGACCGCACGGCTTCAGGCCGATCGGCGATTACGAAGGCGTGCTGGTACGGGCGTCGTCACGGCTCGCAGCTCGACTGTCGCCGGGCACGGGGTCGAAGCCACTGCCACCCCAGGGCTGACAGCGCGCAATGCGCGCGGCCGTCAGCCAGGTGCCCCGGCAAGCGCCGTGCAGCTCGATCGCACGTAGCCCGTAGTGCGAGCACGAGGGCTGGAACCTGCACTGCCCGCCGATCAGGTGGCCGAGGGAGACTTGGTAGAGGCGGATCAGCGCGATCCCCAGGCGAGCCATGGCACCGGGCCGCGTGCACGGCGACGACCCTCCGCAGCCGCACCTCGGGCCGGGTGCGCTCATTCCTCGATGACCGGATTGCGCAGGGAGCCCACGCCGGGGATCGAGACCTCGACGACATCACCGTGCTTGAGGAAGACCGGCGGCGTGCGGCCAGCACCGACACCGGCCGGCGTCCCGGTGAGGATGACGGTGCCCGCCATGATGGTGGTGCCCTGCGACAGGTCGCTGATGATGCGTGCCACGCCGAAGACCATGCCGTCGGTCCCGGCATCCTGCATGATCGTGCCATTGACGCGCGTGACGATGCGAAGGGCCTGCGGATCCGGCACGGCCGACGCCGGGACGGGCGCGCTCATCGGGCAGAACGTGTCGAAGCCCTTGCCGCGGCAGAACTGACCGCCCGAACCCTTCAGTTGCCACCAGCGTGCGCTGACATCGTTGGCGACGGCGTAGCCCGACACGAACGACAGTGCCTGCTCCACCGAAACGTCCTTGCAGTCGCGGCCGATGATGACCGCGAGCTCGCCTTCCCAATCGACCTGCGGGCCGTTGGTGCGGCAGAGAGCCGGGATCCTGATCGCCTCGCCATCCCCAACCACGGAGGCCGGGTTCTTCGTGAACACCATCAGGTGCTCGGGGGGCTTGCCACCCATCTCGGTGGCGTGGTCGAGGTAGTTCTTGCCGATGGCGACGATGGCCGGTGGGCGCTGCATGGCAGCGAGGCTAGCGCAGGTCCCGCGTCGCCGCGATCACTTGGTCTCGGCATCGCTGCTGCGGCCGCCCGAAGGCTGTTCGGCCTTCTTCGCGGCCTCGGCGGCGCGGTTCGCACGGAACTCCTCCATGCCCGGCGGCTCGGGGAGCGCACGCTCGAACGGCAGCATCTGGGAGAGCGGGTTCGCGGCGTACTCCGCGGCCAGCGGGGCCTTGATGTCGTCGTAGACGAGCCGCCGCTGCTCCTCGGGAGCCTTGTTGTACATGGTCAGACGGTCGTAGATCGGCTGCGACGCATCGAGCATGACCTTCTGGAAGACGAAGCGGACGCTGTCGCGCAGGTCGCTCACGAGGTCGGCCATGCGCTTCTCGCCGAAGCGGTTGACGAAGTCGTAGTAGCGGTTGCCCTGGAAGAACTCGATGAGGTTCCTCGATTCGCGGATCGCATCCTCGAGGATCTTGGGACGGTTGAGCAGCAGGCCCTCGCGGAAGCCGCGCTCGAGCCAGCCATAGACATCGCGGCGCGCGAACTCCGGCTGGTACTCGTACTCGCCGCGCGTGGTGTTCACCACGAAGGTGTCGAGCTGCGACTCGTACTTGCTGTTGGGGATCAGGCCCGTGCGGCCGAAGAGGCGATCGAGCCGTTCGAGGATCGCCTGGGCGCCCTCGTAGTCGCCGATGTGGTAGAGCTCGCAGACCGCGCTCGACATGAAGTTCTCGTAGAAGTCGCAGAACGAGTCGCCGCCGGCGCCGCGCGTGCCGTAGTGCTTCTCGTAGAGCGTGGTGAAGTAGCGGTCGATCGACTTGATCCAGCGAGGATCGGTCAGGCGACCGGGATTGTCCCCGCTGAAGGGGTCGTAGATCACGAGCCCGCTGCGCGCCATGGCCTGCATGGCCTGGATCGACACTCGGTCGTTGTTCACGATCTTGTAGACGTCATCGTCGGTGTTGGAGCGCTTCTCGGCGATCCTCTGGCCCAGCGTTGCCCAGTAGAAGGCGTGAGCCTGGGGGTGACGCCAGTCAAGCGGGCCAGCATCGCGCGTGAACTCCCACATCACGGTGGGATCCATGTTGTAGTCGTCGCGCAGCACCTTCTTGCGCAGGAAGAGGATCAGCGTGCGCAGCGCGGCCTCGTTGGCGGGGTCAGAGAAGACGCGGTCGAACTCCGCGTAGACGGGATCGTTCGCCTTGTAGCGCTCGTCGAGCTGGAGCAGCCGCGCGTACGGGCTCTCCTTGACGGCGGCCCATCGCCCATGGTTGAGCAGGAACTGCCGGTCGAGCGCGAACTGGAACCGCTTGTCGAAGCCCGACAGGCCGTTGGTCAGACGATCCACCAGCGCCTTCACGCCCGGGGTCTTCGCCTCGGCCTCCTCGAGCGTGTCGGGGGCATCCTTGATTGCCTCGATCCACGCGATGCGCTGGTCCATCGGCACTGGCGGCGTTCCCAGCAGCATCTGCCACTCGCGCGCGAGCTCGCGCTTGTAGTGCAGATGGGCGTCGTCTGAATAGCTGTCGACCTTGTGCGCGAACCAGAACGCCAACTCCTTGTACAGGATGAGGTCGTTGGGGTTGTAGCGGATGCCCTTGTTGCGGACCAGGTCGATCCCGGCCTTGACCCACGACCAGCGCTCCTCCGGCGTGTTCGTGAGGACCGAGATGTTGTAGGCCATGTTGTGGCCGTGGAAGGCCCACACCTCGCCGAAGCGCGGCTGCAGCTTCGTGATCAAGTCGGCATCGGCCATCGCCTCATGGAAGAGACCGGCCTGCTTCTGCCACGTCGCCTTGATCCAAAGGTAGTCGACGATGATGCCGCGCAGGGTGCCGATGGCCGTGCCGAGCGCGACGATCGGCGGTGCCCCCTCGACCGAGACATCGGTGTAGCGCATGCCACGTTCGTCGCTGACGGCGACGATCCGCGGCAGGAGCGCACCGCCGCCGAGGAGCGCCACGATGGCCAGGACCACGCACGCCAGCTGGATGAGGCGGTCACGCATCGTTCAGCCCACCCCGCTGTAGATCGCGAGTTCCTTGCGGCGGAACCCAAGCCAGCCGAGTGCGAGCGCGAGACCGGTCCAGCCGATGCCGATGAAGAGCGCCGACTGAACGAGTGCGTTGACACCGATCGAGCGTCCGTCGACGAGCGCATCCACGGGTTTGGTCGCGCCGAAAGCACCCAGCAGCCACTGGCTCGTGAAGGCGATGCCCTTCACCCCCAGCTGCACCCACTGCAGGACGACCGGGGTCTCCTCGGCGATGCGGTACTGCTCGACGCTGATCTGGATGAAGGGCGCCAGCTGCGCAGCCACGAAGATCGTGAACGCCAACAAGCAGGCGACGCCGAAGCTCAGCAGCGTGGCACTCGCCACACCAAGCATGGCGAGGAAGGCGAGCTTCGTCCACTGCACGCCCATCGCGCGCGCGAAGTTGCCGCCGAAGCTGCCGACGGCGTAGAGGATCTCGATCCCATCGGGATCGAACACGATCGTCCCCTCGCCCGGCGTGAAGTTCGTGCCATCGAAGCCCAGCGACATGATCTCGACGGACAAGTCGCCGTTGGCGTCGATGAGGTTGGCGGGGATCGGAAGCACGTTGGCCTGCACCGGGACGAACTGCTTGTCGACCCAAGACCCATCGGCGAAGCGGAAGATCACCGGATGCTGCTCGTGCGAGTCGTCCTGGCCGAGGTGGAACTCGTAGCGCAGGGTGACCTGCTCGGTGCCGCGTGGCACGGAAACGTTGCGGAACGTGAACGCCTTGCCCTGCCCCGCCGGGACCGCGCGTTGCTGGCTGCCGAAGGCGGTGATGCGCTCCTCGGCGAGCTTGATGCGGGTCTCGTAGAGGTCGCGCTCACCCGACTCGATCTCGGACTTGAGCACAGGGTCGCTCTCGATGGCCTGGTCCACCATCTCCACCAGGCGATCGGGCTGCAGCGACTCGTACTCGGCGAGCTGCCCCTGGCGGGCGACGAGCACCTCCTCGCGGACCGCGCGCGCATCGAGCGGATCGGCCGCCGGGCGTAGCGAGAGGTACTGCACGTACGCCACGATGCACGTGGCTCCCACGAGCAGGATGCTCGTGTTCACGGCCATGATCCCAAGCCACTTGCCCAGCATGTACTGGGCGCGCGAGACCGGCTTGGTCAGCAGCTGCCAGATCTGGCGGTCACGCATTTCGAACGCCACGGTCGAGCATGCCAGCAGCAGCGTCATGACCGAAGCCACGCTGAAGACCAGGCCGCATCCGCGGCTGATGAAGGTCTGGATCTGGTAGCGCAGCGGCGACGCCGGGTCGATCGAGAGCGGCAGGATCGGGAGCACCACCAGCAGCAGCCCGATGAACGCAACGCTGATGCGCTGGCGCTGGGCTTCGCGCATGACGGTTGCGGCGATCGCGAAGACCGGCGAGGCACCCGAGAGCAGCGCGCCGAGCATGCCGACGACGAGGAGGAACGACAGCGCCAGGGCACCGATGCCCACGAGCGCCAAGGCAAGCGGCACTTCGCCGAACCAGACGGCCAAGGCGCCAGCCAACCCCGAGAGGCTGGCAATGACGATGAGGTGCATCGCGAGACCGGACCAGATGCAGCCCAGAGCAAGCGCCAGAAGCGCAACCAGCAGGCCGACGCAGTTCTCCAGGCTCTGGACGAGCCCCGCCGGGGCCCATGCGGGCAGCGTGGGCGAGACGAGGACGCGAGCCAGGTCATCGACGCCGACCAAGCGCCCCTGCGGGTCGGCCATGCGGGGGACCATCGCCTTCACACGAGGGCCGCCGTAGGTGAACTCCCCGATCGTCAGTTCGCCTCGATCCAGCAGAGCGATCGCTTCGGGAGATCGCTCGTCGAGGTCGATGGCCGAAAGCGCCGACTGCATCTGCGTGCGCAGTGCCTGCGCGCGGACCGACGCGAGCACGAGCGGCATGGCCGAGCCAATGATCAAGAGCGCGGCAAGGATCGACAGCACCACCTTGCCACGTCGCGATTGCGCGAAGCCGGCGAAGCGATCGAGCCTGGACCGAAGGGAGAACATCAGCCCTGCTTCCCCTTCGATCGATCGGAGTCGTCACCGAGCAGGCCCTCGATGATCGAGCGATCGACGTCATTGCCCGCAGCCTTGGGCGTGGCTTCCTTCGCTGACGCGGGCGGGACGGCCGGAGCCGACGGAGCGGCCGATGCAGCCGATGGTGCCTGGGTCGAGGCTGGCTTCGATGACGTCACGCCGCTCAACTCCGCGAGCACATCCTGTTGAACGGTCGGGGCTGCAGCTGTCGTCGATGCGGCCACCGGACGATCCTCGCCACGCTTGAGGTCCTCGACGAGCGCGCGGCCTTCTGCCTGCGTCGCGGAATCGGTGCCGCCCCCGAGGAAGCGCGCCGTCTGCCCGCCCTGCAGCGCGCCGCTCGTGGCAGCCTGCTCGGCCTGCGCCTTGGCGACGAGGCCCATGAAGAACTCCTCGAGCCGCTGGCGTGCGGGCTGCACCGACTCGACGGCTACGCCTTCCTCGCGGCGGACGAGCTCATCGATGTGACCGATCGTGGCCGACCGGAGCTTCGGCAACCGGATGATGGTGTGCTCGGTGTCGCTGAGCAGCTCCCCTGCCGTGCCCTGCGCGCGGATGCGGCCACCGTACAGGATCACCATCCGAGTGCACACATCCTCGACGTCGGCGAGCAGGTGGCTCGACAGCAGGATCGTCTTGCCGCGGCGACCGAGCTCGATGAGGAGTTCCTTGACCTGGTGCGTGCCGACCGGATCGAGGCCGCTGGTCGGCTCATCGAGGATCAGGAACTCGGGGTCGTTGATGAGCGCCTGCGCCAAGCCGAGACGACGGGCCATGCCCTTGGAGAACTCGCCCACCGCACGGTGCGCGACGTGCTGCAGGCCCACCATCTCCAGCAGCTCATCCACGCGCTCACGGCGCATCGAACGGCGCTGGCCGAAGAGCTTGGCGTAGTACTCGAGGGTCTCGCGGGGATTCAGGAACCGGTAGAGGTAGGACTCCTCAGGCAGGTAGCCGATGCGGCTCTTGACCGAGACGTCGCCCGGATCGCGACCGAAGACGCTGAGCTTGCCGCGCGAGCGCCGCAGCAGGCCGAGGATCATCTTGATCGTGGTGCTCTTGCCGCTGCCGTTGGGCCCCAGCAGGCCGAAGATCTCACGCTCGCGGATCTCGAAGTCGATGCCGTCGACGGCACGGGCCTTCGATCGCATCCAGAAATCGGAGAAGTCCTTGGTCAGGCCGATCGCCTCGACGATGGGACGGGCCTGCTCGCTTGATGCGCTCATGGGTCGCTCCTTGCGCGGTCAGGGCTGCGCGAAGCCCTTCTTGCCGTCCTTCTCCAGGCGACGGCCGGCCTTGTCGATCAGGATCTGCCGGCTGCCGAGCTGGAACGCAGGGTCCTGCGCGCCGAGCATCTGGGCCTCGAGCTTCTTGCGCTCGAGCTCGGCGTTGCGCCGGGCCTGCATGATGTCGTTGGCGCTCTTGATCGCCACATCGAGCGCCCCCGTGCCCTGAGGCACGGAGAAGACCTCGGTCGTCGGTGAGGTCAGCGTGTCGCGCAAGGCCTCGAGCCAGAGCTGGCGGACGAGCTGGCGCGGGTTCTCGCGGAAGCTCGGCGCAAGGCTGGCGAGCCGGCGCTGCTCTGCACCGAGCGACGCCTCGACCTGCACCTGGTAGGCGCGACCCCGCGACACGGTGCGGGACGCCATGCCGCCGATGTCGGGCTGCTCAAGACGGCGCCCGATCTCAGCGAGCTTGGCATCGGCCGCCTGCTTGGTCTGGGGCTTCGCAGGATCGACCTGCGCCAACAGGCCCTCGTAGGCAGCGATCATGTCCAGGATCTCGCCGTAGCGCGGACCGGCTGCAGCCAGCAGCCGCGTGTTGGCATCCTGCCGTGCCTTCTCGATGTTGGTCTTGGCGTCTTCCCGCGCGGCCTGCACAGCCTGCACGGCATTGCGCACCGCAAGCGGCGCAATCCGTTCGGGGATCTGCACGCTCGCCAGCTGCAAGCCGCTCTGCATTCGGTCGAGCTGGGCCTGTGCGCGCTCGCGCACCATCTGCGCCGGCAGGTCACGCTGCTCGAGCAGCTCCACCAGCGTGAGTTGCGCCGCGGTCTGCACCATGGCCGCGCGCACCGCCAGGCGGACCAGGGCATCGCGGCGCTCCCAGTCGAAGGACCGGACGAGCTGCACTGGATCGACCACGCCGTACTCGACCACGAGCTGCACGTGCGCGAGGTCGCCGTCGGCGGTGATCAGGGATCCATCGGCACCCGGACGGATCGGCTTTGAGGTGTCCGCGCCCTCCGTGGCCTGGTCCAGGGTGATCTGGTCACCCCTCGTCTGGAACCAGAATTCGTTGCGCAGGTCGACCACGCGCTTCTGCTCGAACGCCACGACCTGGCCGACAGGGTACGGCCAGAAGGGCTGGAGCCCGGGCGACAGGGCCTCTTCGCCCGGTGCGCCTTCGATCGCACCGAAGACGGTGCGCACGCCGGTGTAGCCCTCCTGCACGGTCTGGAAGCCGGAGAAGAGGAACGCCACGACCAGGCCGACGATCGCGAACTGCAGCAAGCGATACGAGAGCTTGAGCGCGTCGGCGAGGCTCTGGTTCGCGGGGTTCATCGCCGCACGAACAGCCGCGACGTCGTTCGCCGAAGCCTCGACCGCGAAGTCGGCGTGGGCCGCGCGCCGCGGATGCGACGAAGCGGGATCGATGCCCGCCGGATCGGTCGGGTCGCCCTCGCTCACTTCGAGCCCTCCTTGGCCGGCTGCGGGATGCCCTTGCCATCGGTGGGCGCATCAAGGTCGACCAGGTGGAACGGCGCCTTGCTCGTATCGGTGATGAAGGTGGTGCTGCCCGAGAGCGACGCACGCAGCGTGTCGAGCCAGGCAAGGAAGATCGCCAGGTCGGCGTCCTCGCGCATCTGCTCGTAGTAGCGCGTGGCCTGTTCGTTGCCCACGGCCTCGATGTTGGCGGCCCACTGCTCGGCGAACTTGCGGATCGTGTCGGCCTGGCTCGCGGCCTGGCTCTTGATCGCATCCGCTTCGCTGTTGCCCTTGCTTTCCTCGAGGTTGGCCAGGGTTTCCTGCACGGTCGCCATGCGGCGGAGCACGGCCACGGTGGTCTTGGGCGGCAGCACGATCTGGCTGATGCCCACATCGACCGGCTCCACGCCGGGCGCACGGGTCTTGCGCAGGTCGGCGAGGATCGCATCCTCGGCCGCGGCGATCTTGCTGTCGGTTCCGATCAGCTCGTTGAAGGAGTACTGCCCGATCGCGCGCACGGCACCCTGGAGCTGCGTCTCGAGTTCCTTGCCCGCCTTCTCAAGCGTGCCGAACGAGGTGTAGAACTGCAGTGGACCGTCGCCCTCGCCATCGATGCGCCACAGCAGGTACGCCTGCACCACGACCTGCTGGCCGTCGCGCGTGAGCACCGTCTCGAGCGGGCTCTCGATGAACTGCCGGCGCACGTCGAGCTTGACGGCACGATCGATGAAGAACGGCGCCTTCAGGTGCATGCCTGCATCGCGCTGGATGCCGGCGGGCTTGCCGAGGCGTTCAAGCACGGCGACCTCGTTGAACCCGACCGAGTAGGTCGTGTTGAAGAGCACCAGCACGATGAGGATGATCGAACCGACGATGATGGGGATGCGCTTGCTCATGGTGGGAACGATGGTTCAGTTGCCGGACTCGCCGTCCTTGGTCAGGTAGTCGCCGAGATTCAGGCCCGATTCGGGTTCCTGCATCTCGATGTGCATGCGGACCCGCCCGGGATCCGCGCCGATGACGTACTTCATGCGCGCCCGGGCGAGCTGCTCGCCGAGGACTTCCATGGTGCGGCGCTGCCGGTACAGCTCGGGCGCGGCACGGAAGGCCGCCGCCTGGCCCGAGACCTCGCTGGCGTTGCGGCTGGCGTCGAGCTGGAGTTCCCACCGGCGCGCCCGAGCCTTGGCAATCACGCTCGAGGCCTGCGCGGGGTTGCGCAGCAGGATCGACTCGACGGCGCGGCGGAGCTCGGCGGCCTGGGTGGACGCCATGCCGTGCTCGCGCTCGGCGGCACGCAGTCGCTCGATCGCAGCGACCGCCTCGCGTGCCACGTCCGTTCCGCCAACGACGGCGGCCATCGTGGTGTTGACCACCCGCTGCGCTTCGTCGAGCACCTTCCGGGCATTCTGCGTGTCGATCGAGAGTTCCTCGAACATGCCGGCGCTCTCGCCCGGGGGGCGCAGCGCGGGGATCAGCACGCTGACCACCTCGACGCCGCAGCGCTCGGCATCGAAGGCTGCCTGGATGCGCCCCTTCAGCGCGGCACCGAGCGAGTCGGCATCCGGCGAAAGCACGCGATCGAGCGGCTGCGTGGCGAGAAACTGCGTGGCTTCGCGCATCGAGATCGCCCGCAGCGCGCGCTCGCGCATGGTCAGCGGACTGCGGCGGGTGCGGGCTTCGCTGGCGAACGACAGGAAGTCGATCAGGCCGGTGGGGCGAACCCGGTAGTTCAGGACGATGTCGGCATTCACGAGCGCGAACTGGGTGCTCACGGTGCGGGCCGCGGCGTCATCCTCGCCAGCCACCGGCGTAGGGGCGATGGCCGACTCCGCGCGGCGGGCCAGCGTGCTGGCGCTCACGATGAATGGCTTGCGCTCGGGATCATCCGGCTGGTCGCTCGCCCAGGCGTAACCCTGCTGCAGCGACTTGGGCCCCAGCTGCACCGAGCGGACCGCGGCCACGGGCCAGACCTCGACGGTTTCGATCGGCCAAGGCCACTTCAGCACGAGCTCGCCCTGGGAAACATCGCCGACGACACGACCGCCACGCAGGCGGACGGCCTGCTCGCCCGGACCCACCACCACGACCATGCTCATGCCGACGAGCAGAACCGTCGCGATCGTGCCCAGCTTGGCCACGTTGCGCAGCAGGAGCTGGTAGCCCCAGCTGCTCGTGATGTCGAAGCCGAACTGGTAGTTGACGGCCTCGTTGATGCCGCGCACGATCGAGTCGGGCGCCGCAAGCAGGCCAAGCACCTTGCTGTCGAACGCAGCGCGCGGGATCTCACCCATGCGTCGCGGCCGGTAGAGGTTCAGAACGAAGTTCAGGACGATCTCGCCGGCAAGCCCGAAGAGCAGGAACGGCAGCGCCTGGGCCATGCGCTCGAGCACGGTCGGTTGGTCGACGTAGCGCATGGCCACGCCCACCGCAACGGCCAGCAGCACGATGGCGTTGCCCACCATGACGCCCGCGCCGCCGCGAAGGTTCTGCCACGCAGGCAGCGAGGCCATGCCGGCAATCCAGCGACTGAAGACGAAGCAGAGCAACGCCAGGAACGCGCAGCCCGCGAGCATCCAACCACCGTTGGTGGCCACGCGGAACGCCTCGACGCTCGGCTTGGGATCGTTGAGGGCCTCGAAGTAGCCGAGGATGCGCCAGCCCAGCAGCGCGTAGGCGCCGGCCATCAGCATGCTCGCCGCGGGCACGAGAACGCGATGCATCAGTTCGAGCCGGCGAGCAGCCACGCGCGCGTCGGCCGCGCCGGCCTCGAAGACGCTCTGACGGTCACCGCGCGACGCAGCGAGTTCCTCGGTCTCGAGCTCCTCGAGCCGCTCGAGGCGATGCTGGTGGAAGGTGATGACGAGCGCGATCCAGGCAAGCGCGCCGGTCAGCACCATCAGGCTGACCCAGGTCAGCGTGGTGTCGGACTGCACCCGGGCGAAGATGAGCACCAGCAACCCGACGACGAGCTGCAGGATGAGCCCGAAACCGGATACGCGAGTGGCCTGTTGGTAGGCGAAGTGGTCGATCCGCATGGCGTGCACCGGGAGGCCCCCGAGAAGTGAAGGGAGGGACCTGATTCGGTGTGGGAGGAGTGTACGCAAGGCCTCGGCACCGTGCCGGGCAGGACGAGGGACGAACCGAACCATCCCGGGGTTCGCTTGACGCGGCCCCCTTGCCCGCCGATGCTTCCGGCATGGGCCTCCTCGAGCAGCTTCTCGCCATCGCCCGCAACACCTTCCTCGAGTCGATCCGCCAGCCGGTGGCGCTCGTGGTGACCGTGATCGCGGGCCTGCTCGTGGTCATGGCCAATCCGTTCTCGGCCTACACCATGATGGATGACGACCGGATGTTCCTCGACATGAGCCTGTCGACGGTCTTCCTGTCGGGCGCGCTCCTGGCGGCCATGCTCGCCACCAACGTCGTCTCACGCGAGATCGAGAACCGCACCGCGTTGACGGTGATCTCGAAGCCCGTCGCCCGAGCAAGCGTGGTGCTGGGCAAGTACCTCGGCGCAGTGGCGGCGCTCCTGGCGTGCATGCTGGCGCTCATGTTGGTGCTGGCGCTTGTTGAGCTGCATGGCGTGCAGCAGACCGTGCGCACCCCCTACCACCTGCCAGTGATCGCCTTCGGCAGCGCGGCGGTGCTCCTGGCCTTCGGAGTGGCGACGTGGTGCAACTACTTCTACGCCTCGAGCTTCGCCGCGGTCTTCATCATGTCGGTCTCGCCGCTGCTGCTCGTGGCCTATGTGCTTGCGCTGCTCTTCGATACGGGCTTTGCGCCACAATCGATCGCGAAGGACTTCCGGCCCGAGGTCTGGAAGGCCGGCCTGCTCATGGCGCTCGGCGTGGCCGTGCTGTGTGCGGTGGCCGTGGCCGTGAGCACGAGGCTCGGCCAGGTGCTGACCGTGACCGTGACGGTGGGCACCTTGCTCGTCGGCCTGCTGAGCGACTGGTTCTTCGGCCGCACGGTGGCGGCCGGTGCTGAGAAGGCAGGCGAAGCCGCGTACTGGGCGAGCAAGACCGCCTGGGGAATCGTGCCCAACTTCCAGGTGTTCTGGGTCACTGATGCGGTGAACCAGGGCGTGGCGATTCCTGCGAACTACCTGGCCCTGACGGCGCTTTATGCGACGTGCTTCGTGGCCGCAGCGCTCGCGCTCGGCGTGGCGCTTTTCCAGCGCCGCGAAGTGGGCTGAAGTGCAACCAAGCCCAGCGCTGAAGCGCGCTGAGGCCCGCTCAATCCCAACGCTCGACCTGCCGCTGCACCTTGGCACGCGACAGGAAGATCAGCGTGGCGAACGGAACGATGGCCACGGCGATCGTGCCACCTGCCTGCATGATCATGGTCATGCGTCGGTTGGCGGCGGGGTCGAACTCGCCAAGCAGCTCGCGCATGCGGGGATCGTTCGAGGCCGCGATCTGCCATTCGTGCGCGAGCCGGTTGTATTCGACCTGGGTAGGCAGAAGCAGCCATGAGAGGATCAGGCTCAAGGCGGCGATGATCAAGCGAAGGACGGCCCAGCGCTGCACCCGGGCGATGCCGACGCGACGCTGCGCGACCACGCCGAGCCCACCCACACCGAGCAACACACCAAGCCCGACCGAGAGCGCGCCCCCGGTAACGACGAACGCGAGCAGCACCATCGGCATGCGCGGCGGCTCCCCGCCGGGTGCGGCCATCTTCATGAGCATGGGGGCCGCGAGCGCACCGCCGACGGTCAACAGCATGACGAGCGAGCCAAGCACGGCATAGGTCAGCAGCGTGATGCCCACGGGCATGGCCCAACGTGCGATGGGCGGCGGCAGGTCCTCGGCCGCGAGCGGCCGATCCGCGCGCGGGGGCGTGGGCGAATCGAGCACGGTCAGTTGCCGGCGCCGTCGCGCTGCTTGCGGGCCTGTTGCTGCTGGTACTTCAGCTGCTCGAGCTGCTGTTCCAACTGTTCGGGCGGCGGTACCTGGAGCTCGTAGCGGAGCATCTCCGGCGCCTTCTTCCACCACTCAAGCAGTTTCTTGATCGCGTCGATGCGCTTGCCAAGGACGACCATGCCGTCGCCGGTGCCAGTGCCCCCGAGCTGGTACTGGCGGAAGAGCTCCGGCACTTCCTTCTCGCACTGCTCGCAGGTGCGCTTCCACTTCTCGAAGACCTTGTTGCCGGCCTCGCTCACCTGGTACTGGCCTTCGGGAACGCCCATCGCCGCGAGCAGGTCGTCCAGCGTGTCGGCGGTGCCGCTGCTGAACTTGCAGGCAAGCGCATTCGAGGCGTTGAAGGTCAGGTTTTCCTTCGCGTTGCTGAGTTCGTGCTCGCCCTCGAGGGTGTCGAAGAAGGTGACCTTGCCCGTGTCCGGATCGACGTCGTAGGAGAGCAGATCCTCGGCGTGCACCATGGCCCGCCCCACGTAGCCGCTGCGCCCGCCCATTTCGCAGGTGCGGGCAACGGCGTCCTCCCATTCCTGAGCACCCTGCTCGACCCAGCCCTGGCCGGCGATGCGGGTGATCGAGCCCATGGACCCGGTCTTCATGAAGTAGATCTCGGGCGCGTACATCGCAGTGAACGCGCCGCCGGAGATCGCCTTCTCAATCCACGCAACGAGACGGTGGCCGCCGTCACGGATTCCCATCAGCGCAGCCTGGATCTCAGGGGTCTCGAGCACCAGGCCACCGTTGGAGTTGATCTTGATGATCACGATCTGTCCCGGACCGGCCGCGTTGGCCATGTCCTTGATCGTGTGCATGTCCTTGGCGCGCAGCTGGATGCCCACCGTTCCTTCGAGCGGGAGGATGAAGATCTGCTTCGTCTCCTGCTCGTCCGCTGCGGCAGCGGGCTTGTCATCCTTCTTCGGCGCGGCCTTGGTACCGGACTTGGCCGCGGTCGACGGCTTCGTCGATTGGGCCAGCGCAGCTTGCGCGGGCGCAAGAGCGATCAGCGAGGCGAGCAGCGTGGCGATGGTGGTCGTCGGGGTCATGGTCGGTATTCGCGTGGTCTGGGTGGACGTGGGAGGACGGTGATGGATGCAGCAACCAGCGGCGGCGAACGGCTCAGCCGCCGCCCGGGCCGCCCGGTGAACCGAAGCCGCGGCCACCACGGCCGCCACCAGTGCCCGAGCCGCCCTGATTGTCCTTCTTCGCCTTGTTGCGGGCGATCTGCTCCTGCTTCCAGCGCTCGATCTGGTCCTTGAGCTGGTTCAGGTCGGGGTGACGGGTCATGCGCCACTTGGTGTAGGCAGCGTTGTTCTTCTCGAGCAGGTCGACGATCTTCTCGTAGTTGCGCTTGGCGAGGTCGGTGTACTTGCCGGCATCGAGCTGCAGCTTCGATCGCGACTCCTGCCAGAGTTCCTCGGCGGTGTCGAAGGCGCGGTTCCACGCCTTGGTCCAGTCGGCGCTGATGCGCTCCCCTGCGCCGATTCCAGGTTCCTGCTCGCTCGGCACGACCTGGTACTCGCGGAAGCCGCGCAGGAACATCAGTTCGCCCAAGTCGCTCGCGCTGCCATCAGCCAGGCCGAGGTCTTCGGCGGTGTCGGCGTCGAACGCAGCGAAACCCTTCTCGCTGCCGTCAACAACCCACGTGCCGTCGGCATCCTGCGTCCAGACGAGGTCACGGCCCTTCCACGACGCACTCAGCTTGAGCTCGGGCCGCATCATGGCGCGCCCGATCATGATGTCGTAGCCGCCGACTTCGAAGAAGCCGTTGGCGATCGCGACGACTGCCTCGCGGAACTTGGCCAGCACCTGCGGATCCTCGACGCCGTAGCGCTCGGCAATGCGGCCCAGGCCGTCGAGCCGCGCGCCGGGCTTCATGTACATGTCCTTGAACGCGAAGGCCAGCAG
>CAIYOC010000206.1 GCA_903927725.1 uncultured bacterium
CGGTGGACGTCGAACCTCCTCAACAACCACCCCTAAATTCGCTAACTTGTGTTATAGGACTTATTGGGTCATGGAATTCCTACCTGCGCATGTGAATCAGGCCGATGATGGACGCGATGCGACCAACTGATCCCACCATCCTCGTCCGACGTGACGCGGCGACGTACGTGTTGAAGGTTGTGCCGGGCGTGATCGACAGCGATCTCGCGACCGTGCTGCGCAACGACATCGAGCAGGCGATGAAGCGCCGACCCAAGGAACTCGGGGACGTGGTCCTGGAGGTCGGCGCCGTGACCGCGATGTGCAGCAGCGGCTTCGAGGCGCTGCTGCTGCTCTACCGACTCTGCAAGGATGGATCGTTGCCGCTCAGGCTCCGTGGCCCCAAGCCGGAGTATCACCAGCTGCTGCAGCGCATGGGCTTCACGCGGCTCTTTGCGATCGAGCCCTAACTGTTGACAAATTGCCGCTGATCAGAATGAGATGGGCTCGCCCAGCATCGGCGTATGCACGGCCGTGCCGCCCGTGGCGAGCGCCGCGCTGAATTCGCTGCGCGCGCCGGCGATCCCGTGATTGAGCACCACACGCGCCGGACGCTGCGGGAATCCCGCGAACCATCGCAGCAGATCCTCGCGATCGCCGTGGCCACTGACGCCTTCCACCCGCTCGATCCGGCAGCGGACCCGGCGCTCATGGCCATTCACCCGCACGCGCGTCGCACCCTCGAGCAAGGCCCGGCCCAGCGAGCCTTCGAGCTGGAACCCCGTGAAGACCAGGGAGGTGCCTTCGTCCTCGAGATGATCGAGCAGGTGGCGCAGGATCGGGCCGGCATCGCAGAAACCGGAACCCGCGAGGATGGCGCAGCCGCCCCGGATCGAGCGCAGGTCCTCGCTCTGCGAACGGCTCGTGAGCCGGTGCAGCTGCGGGAATTACAATGGCGACTCGCCGCGCAGCATCATGCGCTGGGGCCCGGGTGCCAGGAGCCGCGGGTGCCGCTCGAGCACGGTTGCACCGTGCACCGCCATGCCGCTGTCGAGATACACCTGGAACCCATCGAGCGCACCATCGCGCGAGAGCCGCGCGAAGTGCTGCTGCAGCTGCTGCGCGCGCCCAAGCGCGAAGACCGGGAACAGCAGTCGCCGCCCGTTCGCCACAGCATCATGCACCACAGCATCGAAGGTCCGGACGGCATCCTTCTCCCGGAGGGAGCGATGCCCATTGGTGCATTCCATCACCACGAGGTCAGGTGCGCGCTCTGGCCATTGATGCGCGGCAAGCAGGGGATTGTCGAACGGGCCGATGTCGCCGGAGCACAGCACGCGACGGCGCGCACCGCCATGCTCGAGCTCAAGCTCCACGCTCGCCGCACCAACGACATGGCAGGCGTGATGCAGACGGACCCGCATCCCGCCGGGCAATTCATGCCATGCCGACCACGGAATGGCGCGGACCATCTTGGCGACCCGATCCGCATCGCGATGCCCGAAGAGCACGACTGGCGGCACGTCACGCGCGCGGCTCGACTGCATCAGGTGCGCAGGTTCGAGGACCTCGAAGCTCGGTGCGGTACCAGCGCCATGCTCCTCGACCCGGACGAACTGCAGCGTCGCGCTCGAGCGGAGAACCCGAGGAAGAATCTCGCTCGTGGCATCGCTCACGATGATCGGTCCGTTGAAGCCCAGCCGCGAAAGCATGCCCAAGCGGCCGCAGTGATCCACGTGCGCGTGCGTGAGCACGACGGCATCGAGCTTTGCGAAATCGATCGGTGGAGGATCGGCGTTGCGCAGTTCCTGTTCAGGCGCGCCCTGGAACATGCCGAAATCAACCAAGACTCGGGAGAATTCCGACTCGACCAGCGTGCAGGATCCGGTGACCTCGCCCGCGGCGCCGAACAGCGTGACCTTGGGCGATTGCATCATCGGGGCAAGGCTAGCCCGTGGCTACGATCCTCGCATGGCACGACTCACGCAATCGATGGTCTCGGCTGCGCTGCTCCCGGCCGCAACCTTTCTCGCCACGACCTCACTCGCTGCAGTGACGCTGCATGCGCCCGCTCCGCACGCCGCTCCTGATCGGCATGCCGCATCCCTGATGTCGGCAACATCCAGCGTGCCGGCCGACCTCGACGACACCGAGCGCCTGGCGCAGCCCGCGCTCAAGCCGCTCTTTCCTGCGCGATCGACCGAAGGATGGCACATCGTGGGTGGCAAAGCCGACTTCTCGATGCGCGACGGCGTGCTCACCGGCCACGGCACCGACACCCGCAACGCCTTCCTTGTCAGCCCGCGGAACTACGGTGACTTCGTGCTGGACCTCGAACTGCGCATCGACGAGGGCAACTCTGGGATCCAGATCCGCAGCCAGGTGCGCGAGGACGAGGGTTCCGGTTCGCTGGTCGGGTATCAGGTCGAGATCGACCCGACGCCCCGGTCATGGAGCGGCGGCATCTACGACGAAGGCCGGCGAGGCTGGCTCTTCGACCTCAAGGACAACGAGGAAGCCCGTAATGCGTTCAAGCCCGGCGAGTGGAATCGATACGTGATCGAGTGTCGTGGTCCGTGGTTCCGCACCTGGGTCAACGGCGTGCCCGCCGCCAACGGCGTGGACATCATGGACGAGGACGGACGCATCGCCTTCCAGGTGCATTCAGGTCGGACCACCGTGCATTGGCGACGCGTCATGATCGCCGAGTTGCCTCCGCCCAAGGTGGTGCGGATGTTCGATGGCGGAGCCCTGCAGGCCTGGTCGGTACGTTCAGGGCTGCCGTGGTCGCTCGATGGCATTCCGCCGCACGCCCGACTCGTGAATCCCATGACCGAGGCCGAGCCATCGGCGCTCGTGAGCGACGAGGCGTACGGCGATTGCCTGGCGATCATCGAAGGCCGCTGCGATGACCCGGGCGCGGCGTTCATCGTGCGCCTCCCGGAGGGCGGCGAGCTCGACGGGGGCGTGCGTTCGAAGATCGGTATCGATCGGCTGCGCGACGGCAAGGATCATGCGATCGCCGTTGCCATCAAGGGTGCACGCGTGAACACGTTCGTCGACCGCTCCGCCGTGGGTGAGCGTGAAGAGCCTGACATGCCGGCGCACGGCCGCATGGCGATCCTCGGCTCGCCCGGACAGAAGCAGGGCACGATCTCGATCGATCGAGCGCGCGTGATGGTCTATCCGCCCATGGAGGACCCACGCGTGGGACCGCCCATGCCTGAGCGCATCGTGCCACCGTCGGGCACGCAACCAACCGCTGCGCCGCCGACGAGCTCACCGGCAACGGCGCCTTGATGCACACTCACGAGGCGGACCACGCATGAACCGATGGCATGTCGATGTACTGCGCGCCGGCGACTTCCGGCTCGACGGCGGTGGGATGTTCGGGCTGATCCCGAAGGTGCAGTGGTCGACCTGGGTGGAGGCCGATGCCGACAACCGGATCCCGCTCGCGTGCAACGCGCTGCTCCTGCGTGACGGTGCACGCACAGTGCTCGTCGAGACCGGCTACGGCGACCGCTGGAGCGACTCCGATCGCGCCGCATGGTTGCTCGCCCGCCGCACCGTGGTCGACGCGCTCGCGGAACTCGGCGTCGCGCCGAAGGACATCACGGACGTCATCGTCACGCACCTGCACTTCGATCACGCCGCCGGATTGACGACCGGGCCCGATGCATCGATCGCCCCGGTCTTCACGGGCGCACGCATCCACGTGCAGCGCACCGAATGGGAGGATGCGCTCGCGAACAAGAGCACCATGACGCGGACGTACCTGCGGTCCGTGCTTGATCCGATCGCACCGCAGATCGTGCTGCACGACGGCACGTCGCAACCGATGGCCGGCATCGAGCTCCGGCCGCTGCCCGGCCACACCTGGGGCATGCAGGGCGTGTTCATCCAGGGTCACGATGGCCCGTGGGCTTTCCCCGGCGATCTCATGCCCACGCGCCACCACGCGCATCCGTCATCGAGCCTGGGCTACGACATGCTGCCCTACCAGACCATGCTCACGAAGCGCGCGTTCCTGCAGGAAGCCCTCGATCGCGAACTGCGCATCGTGCTCGACCATGACCCCGGACACCCGATCGTGCGCGCAGTGCGTGACGGCAAGCGCGTGGCGCTATCGCCCGAGGCCCCCGGTATGCTCCGGGCATGAGCCGCATCGAACGACTGGCACCGATCGTCGCCGCCCTCTGTGTGAGCGCGCTTGCCCTCGCCCAAGGCCCCCGTGAACCGAGCGTGAACAGCCCGGCACCTGCTTGGCTGGGCTATGCCGTCATGTTCCTCATCGGCGCCGGCGTGCTCGGCGTGGCGCTCTACCCGGTCAAGCGCAGCCACATGGACTGATCCTTCGGACCGCCCGGACGATTGATCACGCGATGATGGCCCAAGAGCCGACATCACCCCACACAGGAGATTCCTTCATGTCACGAACGCAGTTCCTCTCCCTGATCGCGCTGAATGCCGTGCTGCTGGCGGCACTCGCGCTGGTCTCGCTGTCCGGCCGCGCCAGCGCGCAGCAGCGCCAGCGCGGCTCCTACATGCTGATCTCCGGTGGAGTCACCGGCACGCCGCTCTCGGTCGTCTACGTGATCGACGAGACCAACAACGAGCTCGTGGCGCTTGCCTGGGATGACGCCGGCAAGAAGATGAGCTACGTCGGCTACCGCAACATCGCAGCCGACAGCATGCAGGCACGGAGGGGCGGACGATGAGCACCCGAAACGACAAGCAATCCATCGGCACCGGCGCTGCGATCCTCTGGGCCACCGCGGTCCTGCTGGGCGCGCTCGTGATCATCCAGGCGGGCCGGCTCGAGCAGCGCGCCTACGCCGACCAGGCCAACAGCGGCCAGCAGGGCTACAGCGTGTGCTCGGCCACCACCGGCCAGGGAACGCCGTCCGAACCGATCGAGGCCGTCTACATCGTCGACAGCCGCGATGAAGTGCTGCTGGTCTACGCCATCGAGCGTTTCCAGGACTTCAAGGTGCAGCTGCGCCACTCCGAGAACCTCGGTGCGCTGTTCGCGCGTGCGCGCGGGAACTGAGCCAGCATGCGCGCGGTCGACACCGTCACCGCCGTCGCACGCGCCGCATCGTTCACCAAGCGTTCGATCAAGAACGACTCCAAGCGCCAGGCCTTGCGCCTGGCGCTGTCCATGGTGGACCTGACCACGCTCGAAGGCAAGGATTCGCGCGAGAAGGTGCATGCGCTGTGCGCCAAGGCGTTGCGTCCCTACCACGGGCCCCTCGCCGATCCGCTGCCGTCGGTGGCTGCGGTCTGCGTCTACCCCTCGCGCGTGCGCGATGCATGCGAGGCCCTGCGAGGCTCCACGGTGAAGGTGGCCAGCGTCGCGACCGGCTTCCCGAGCGGGCAGTATCCGCTCGATCTTCGGCTGGCTGACTGCGCTCGCGCCGTCGCTGATGGCGCCGACGAGATCGACATGGTCATCACGCGGGGGGCCTGGCTCGAAGGCCGCCACGCCGAGGTCGCGCAAGAGATCCGCGAGATCAAGCACGCCTGTGGATCGGCGCACCTCAAGATCATCCTGGAGACCGGCGAGCTCGGCACGCTCGAGCAGGTCCGACATGCCAGCGACGTGGCGATGGAGGCCGCTTCAAGCGTGCCTGGCGCATCGGCGCTCGCCGACGGCGAGGTCTTCATCAAGACGAGCACCGGCAAGGTGCAGCCCGCAGCCACCATGCCGGTGACGTTGGTCATGCTCGAGGCGATCCGCGATCACCACCGCGCGACCGGGGTTCGCATGGGCATGAAGCCGGCGGGGGGTATCCGCGCCGCGAAGTCGGCCATCCATTACCTGGTGATGGTGCGGGAGACACTCGGGCAGGATTGGTTATCGCCACACCTGTTCCGCTTCGGCGCCAGCACGCTCGCGAATGACCTGGTCCGCCAGATCTTGAAGCTCGAGACAGGCCGGTACATGGCTGGATGGGACATGACGGAGTGACGAGCGCGGATTCGCGCTGCAGCAACCCGCGCGATGACCTGCGCCCAACGACCACGCCACGGCCGACACTGCAGCACGGTGCCGCCAAATGCCGATGTCCCTTGCACGACGATGGAATCCGTCCCGGCTGTGCATTGCAAGGAGGCTCTCATGGCGCTTGTTGTTCCCACCGTGCTTGTTGTCGCGTTCTCGTGCTCACCGGCCCAGGAACCACGGGCCAGCCAGCCCGCTCCGCCGCCGCAGCGTGACCTTGCTTCGGCGCCGATGCCGTTGGACCGGATGACCGAGCGCCAGCCGTGGCTCGGCGTGCAGGCGGAACCCATCCGGAGCGATGTCGCCATGCAGCTTCCTCTGCGCAAGGGTGCGGGCCTGGTCGTGACGTTCGTGGAAGCGGACAGCCCGGCCGAGAAGGCCGGCCTGCAGCGGTTCGACATCCTCGAGATGGTCGGTGACCAGTTCCTGATGAATGTCGACCAGTTCAGCGGGCTGGTGAAGTCGGAACAGCCGGGCGCCAAGATCAAGCTGACGTGGCTGCGTCGCGGCGAGCGCAAGCAGGCCGAGGTCGCGCTTGGTGAGCGCATGGTGCCCGCGCGCCGCGGTGCACCTGATCGCATGAACGAGGAACTGCCGCCTCCCAATCGCCCTGCGCGTGCACACCCCGAATCGGAAGGACGACCCGAAGGCGGCGAAGGCATGGCGTGGCGCGAACGCGAACCCATGTGGCAGGACCCGGCCCGCGCTGGAACTCCCCGCCATGATGGCAACGAACGTGCGCCGCGGGAAGGTGGCAACCCGCAGCGCCGCCAGGGCCAACCCGGTCGCGAGCGTGATGCTGCATCGGCGGCCCGTGCACGATTGATGGACGCGGTCCGCGACGCCGTCAGCAACCTTCCGCCCGAAGAGCGGGATCGCGTCATGGACCAGTTGATGCGAGCGCTCGAACGCGATGCGAGGGTCGAGATCGAGGTCGAGGAATGGCGCGGCGATGGCCCCCGCCCGGCGCTTCCGCCGATGGACGGCCGAGATCGACGCGAAGGTGATGCCGGTCAACGCAAGGGTGCCGGTGGTGCCCAGCGCGACGGTCAGCGTGACGATCGACGTTCGTCCTCGTCATCGTCATCGTCCGCGACGATCGAGGATGGCTCGATCCGCATCTCGATCAACCGACGCAACAACGAGCCGGCTCAAGTGCGCGTGGAAAACCTGGACGGGACCGTGCTCTGGGAAGGTCACCTTGAACCCGACAACGCCGGATCGGGCGGCGGGCTGATGGATGTACCGCCTGAGTTCAGAAGCCAGGTCGAGATGCTCCTGCGCGGCGGCTGAGCGCTCAGGGTAGTGATTCACTTCGGGGCTGGACGGACGAGTTCCAGTTCAGCCACGACGCCCAGTTCACGCGACCAGTCCGCCAGGTAAAGCCAGTCCAGCCGTTCCGGGCGCTGTACGGCGATCATGGTCCTGATGTCGCGCAGGTGTTTTTCTGACTTTCCTTCTTTGAAGAAGACGAGTTTCTTCAGCATGACATCTTCCGGGGACGCGAACGGCTCGAGGCGACCGCTCGGCATCTCGATCGATCGGACTCGTTGATAGCGAGCACGGTCGAAGGCGTCATCTGCACTCACGATCAGATCAGCTTTCAGACCCGAGCGGACATGAAGGATGTTGAACATGCTCCGCTTGCGCACGGCATCGGTCGCGGCGTCCAGGCTGAAGTACCAGTCATCGCCGCTGAACGAGTCCGCCATCATGCAAACCTGTTGCGCGCTGATCCGGACCACCATGTCGACGTCGTTGGTGAATCGCGGTTCGCCATAGAGCATGGACGCGAGCGAACCCGTGGTGAAACGGGCGCATCCAAGCCGATCAAGGTGCCCGCCCACAACCTCCAGCAGATCAATCGGGCCCATGGTGCTCTCGATCAATCGGCACGCGAAGGACACGCCATCCGACGGGCTTGCTCAGCCAGGACCAGATCATCAGGCCAGTCTGGATGCTGGGCCCGGACGCCTGCACGCACCAATGCGCAGGCCGAAGCCCACATGGCCTGGATCGTGATGAACTTCTGCACGGAATCGATCGATCGCAGAAGGTCGATCGAGATGGGATCGCACTCGTCAATGACTGGGTGGCCGGACTGATGCGCCGTCATGCAGTTCAGTCTATTCCGGAAATCTCGGGGCCTTGCTCGGCACCGACGAGTTTCGGGCCGCCAGATCCGTCAGTCGTGCGGCTCCACCACCCCGCTCGCTTCGAGTGCGGGCACGGACCATGGGCCGTTCCGCGCGGCATCGATCGCACGCACCTTGGTCACGAACTCCGTCGTGATCGGCGGGGAGGCATGGCCCCACTGCGAGCGCAGCCATGTGGCAAGCAAGGCAAGATCCGCATCGGACTGGATCGGTGCCGCGGGCATCACGCCGCGATAGGTGATGCCATCGACCTCGATGTCGCCCTCAAGCCCGTGCAGCAGGATCCGCATCAGCCGTGACGGATCGCCCGTCACATACGGACTGTTGCGCAAGGGCGGGTAGACCGGCGGCATGCCGCTGCCACTGGCTTGGTGGCACCCCACGCAATTGCCGAAGAGCAGGCGGCCACGCTCGTCGGCGCTGAGTTCGGCCTTGGGCAACGCGTAGCCCGCCCGCCCCGGCCACGACAGCTGTGGATCCACGAGCACCGCCGCTGCCCGCACCGCGCGCGGACCCGTTGCCACGAGCTCGCCCCAGCCGACGGGCTGTCCCCGCATGCGCAACGCGCGAGCATCCTTCGTGCCCGGCTTCGTCCACGATGCCACACGATCGAGGATCGATGACGCGACTGGCGGCTGGATGGTCGCCGCTCGCGCTGCCAGCGCAAGCAGGGCCTCGTTCAAGCGCTCGTTGCCGTGGGCCAGGATCTGCGCCGCGCACTCCTGCAACAGGGCGCGAAGACCCGCGTCGCGCACAGCAGCAAGCGTGAGCGACCACTCCAGCAGCAGCATCGAACGCCCCTTGATCCCACTGGCCAACGCAGCACGCCGCGGCGCATCCTTCAGCACGGTGCCGGTGGCGGCGAGTCGTGCCACGGCGTCGATGAAGAGCCGATCATCTTGAAGCTCACCCAGCGCAGCGAGGGCGGCGATCGCCACGCCGCGCACAGGATCCTGGGCCAGTCGCTCGAGGATGGCCACGCTCCCCGCCACCCGCTGCTCGGCGTGCAGCATGCCTGCAGCGTGGATCGCCGCATCCGTACGGAGCCGCGCATCGCGATCGAAGGAGAGCGCCTCGATGAGCGCCGCATCCCCGGCACCCAGCATGATGAGCGTGCTTGCTGCGGAGTGGCGCACCGCAGGGTCGACCTGGACACCGAGCGCAAGATCGGTGAGGGCGCGAACGGTGCCTTCGCTCGCCTCCGATGACCAGCGGCGTTCGAAGAGCAACCGAGAGGCATGATCACGCAGATGGCCGCTCGGCCCGGTGATGTGCTCGACGAGCGTGGCGTCGTCAGCTGCGGCGAGGTCCACACCTGCACGCAGCGGTCGATCGATCGGCACGACGCGCCAGATGCGACCCTGGTCGATCGGTCGGTCCAGTCCACGCGCCTGGACCTGCGCGCGCAGGAAGCTCGTCATGAAGATGCGGTGCTGGATGATGCCACGGCTGATGTCGGCGATGTAGAGCGCACCATCGGGCCCGATCTTGAGATCGCACGGACGGAAGCGCTCGCTGGTGCTCGAGAGGAACTCGCCGCCCACGGGCATCGGCTCCCCCTTGGGACCATCGTCGCGCTCGGTGATCCTGTAGTGCTTGACCGCATTGGCGCATGGTGCGCAGATGAAGGCATCGCCACGCATGGAATCGCCGAGCACGATGTCGCGATTGATGACCGGTCCGCACGCGGCCGTCACCTGCACGAGCCGACCATCCTGCAGCATGCCTGAGCGATAGGCACGATTGATCCCCGGTGTCAGGTGCGCGGGCCACGTGCGCGCATCGTCGACGACGCGCTGCGGCACGCCGGGAAGGCTCGCTGCTCCGAGCGTGCGTGCAGCCATCCAGCGCGGCACGAGATCGATCAAGAGGGGATCACTGTTGGGCGTCACGAGCAACCGGCCGAAGTCATCGATCGCCTGTCCCCACTGGCCCTCGACCGGCGTGGCGAACGCAGCGAAGCCATGGCCATGGTCGACGAACCCAGCATGATGCTGGCTCGGCACGAACGAGCCATCGTGGCACCAGGTGAGCGCGTTGCCGGCGTGCTCGGGGCTGTCGAGGCCCGCGAAGCCGCTCGCCACGATCGTGGTCGACTCGGCGCGGCCATCGCCATTGAGATCCTGCGCCCACACAAGGTGCGGCGGCTCGATGACGAGTGTGCCGCCGCGGTGAAAGGCGATCGAGCGCGGCAGGACCAGCGAGTCCAGCACGACCTGCCGTTCGTCCATGCGGCCATCGCCATCGCGATCGACCAGGCGCACGATGCTGCCGACCGGCTCGCGCTCACGCGAGCCGTCGAGGTCGCTCATGTAGCCGGGCATCTGGACGACCCACAGCGAACCATCGGGATGGAACGCCATGGCCACCGGCGCCACGACCATCGGCTCGGAGGCGACGAGCTCGACCCGGAAGCCATCGGCCACGCGCAGGGTGGCCAACGCCTGCTCGGGCGAGAG
>CAIYOC010000207.1 GCA_903927725.1 uncultured bacterium
CACGAGTGCCGAGTCGTATGGCGTCGGCGGGAGACCGATGCAGCAGCCATCCCAACGGTTCAGCATGAGCACGAGTTCATCGGTCGATGGTGCGATGATCGCCGGGGCATAGAACCCGCTCAGTTCGATCCACGTTCCGCCGAGCAGCTCGAGCGTGCGAGGCATCGCATCGAGCGATCCATCGCCGCGCACGTGTCCGGAGGCCTGGCCGAGCAATTCCCACGAGACACGGAAGGGCTGTCGCTCGGTCCCCGCACCGGGTGGCATGGCGTTGGGCACAGCGGAGTCCGTGGAAGGTCGTGATGTGAAGCCTTGCGTCGCTCCACCATCCACAGGGGAGTCCACGGGCTTCACCGCGCCAGCCTCATCGTGCCGTGCCCGGTCGAGCAGTTCCCATGGAGCGGGCTCGCACGATTCAGGCACGGTTGCTTCGGAATCACGCATGGCCCAGATCGCGGCCACGAGCAAGAGTGCCAGCACGGACCAGAGGATCCTCATGGACCGAAGACCTGGCGCAGGATCACGTCCTTCACGCTGCGCATGGGGACTTGGGCATCAAGCCGATCGTCGTCGCAGAGCAGGATCGGTTCGAGTCCGCGCGCGACGCTGCTGCGGCCATGCGAACCGCGGACGATCGAGGGATCCAGCGGAACGACATCGAGCAGGTTGCGCATGCCGAGCTTTCGCAGGGCGAGCTTGCCTGCGGTGCGCAGGCCCAGAAGCGGTCGCGTGGGATCCATGAAGAGCTCGCACGGGTCGTAGCCCGGCTTGCGGTGGATGTCGACGGTACGCGCGAAGTCAGGTGCGAGCGCATCATCGAGCCACCATGGGTAGGCGAACCACGCATCGGCTTCGGCGATGCAGACGAGATCGCCGCTGCGCGCATGTCCGATCCCGAGCGCATCCTGCGCTGCGCGGTCGAGCACGGATTCAACACCCGTCACCCGCTCGAGCAGGTGTGCCACCCGGCTGATGTCCTGCGCCCGCCGTACGTAGACGTGCGCGATCTGGTGGTCGCACACCGCGAAGGCATCGCTCTGGCCTGCATCGAGCAGCTCCGTGCCGCGCTCATCGCGCAACGACAGCAGGTCTGCCTTGCGCAGCTCGCGATTGAGGCAGATCGCCCGGGTGACCGGGGCGATTCCGTACTCGCTGACCACCATGACGCGCACGTCACGTGCTGCAAGGAACCCATGCAACACATCGACGACACGGTCGATCTCGCGCAGCTCCTGATGGGCTTCGCGCGTGCCTGGCCCATGCTTCTGCAGGACGTAGTCCAGGTGCGGCAGATAGACCGTGTGCAAGGTCGGTGCGAATCGCTCCTCGACCTGCATCGCGGCCCGAGCGATCCAATCGGTGCTCTGGATGCCGGCCTTGGGCCCCCAGAAGTTGAAGAGCGGGAAGCGACCGAGCTCGCCCTGCAGCGTGTCGCGCAGTCCGGCCGGATCGGTCCAGACATCGGGGATCTTGCGTCCGTCCGCGGGGTACTGCGGACGCGGCGTCACGGCAACGTCCGTCGAGCCGTGCATCGCGTACCACCAGAAGGAGTTCGCGCTCGTGAAGGCGCCATCACGCGCGCGCGCCTCGTCCCAGACGCGCGGTGCCTGGACGAGCGCCGCGGACTGCTTCCAGAAGTGGACCTCGTTCAGTGACCGGTCGAACCAGCCGTTGCCCACGATGCCATGTGCCGCGGGATCGACGCCCGTGAGCATGGTGGCCTGCGCCGAGCACGTCACCGCCGGCAGGGGTGGCACCATGGTGCGTACGCCACCCACGCTCCGGGCGAAGTCGCGCAGCTTCGGCGCGCCGGATCCGAGGAGCGACGGCGAGAGGCCGACGACGTTGAGGACGGCGACGCGCTGCATCAGGAACCCGCAACGCGGCGCTGCGCGGTGCGCGTGATCCACCAGCAGCCCAGGGCGACGACGGACAGGCTTGGCGCGCCGAGCACGCTGAGTGTGCTCGCATCGAGCAGGCAGAACGCGGCGATCCACGCCGCCACGCCACCGGCGATGCGCGTGGGGTGGCTGCGCATGGCGCGCTCGGCGTGCAGGCACTTGACGAGGAAGATCCCCGCGCAGAAGAGCGCCATGGGCAGGGCCACGATCGTCATGACCTGCAGCATGCCGCGTGCACCGCCGGCGACGACCGGACTGAACGCCCACGGCACCAGCACGGCGGCGACCAGGAGCACGCGCACCCACCGTCGCGTGGGTTGAGGCGTGGCAGTTGGTGACGCATCATCACCCGGCGCGGCTTCGTCACGCGCGAGGAGCGAGACTGCGATGGTCGAGGCGAAGGCGATGATGCCGGGGAAGAGCACAAGCCCCCACGCGCTGGTCGAGGAGCCGTTGTACTGCATGCCCGAGACGCTCATGACCGACAGCGTGGCGCACCAATATGCCAGCGCGCGGCAGAGTCCCATCAGCACGACGCTGCCACGCCAGTTCCGATGCAGGAGCGAGTAGGCCACGATGGTGGCGACGAGCAGAAGAACCGCCTCGAAGCCCCACGGCGTACGCAGGTCGGCATGACGCCAGTGGTCCAGCCAGTTCCAGAGGATCGCACCCACGCCCACCACGGCCCATGCCTCACCGAGCCATTGGATCGCGTTGCGCTGGCCCTTGGCGAAACTGCCGAAAGCAAGTCCGACGGCGATCGCGGCGAGGCCGGGAATCGGGAACGATCCGCCGCCGACCAGCCAGACACCGGTCGACACCAGCGTTGCAGCGAGCAGGATCGCGGGACGCAGCCCGACACGGCGGCTGGGCAGCGGGCGGCTGGGGCGTTCGTGGGCATCGACGTCACGATCCAGCAGGTCGTTGAGCACCATCCCGAAGAGGTAGAGCAGGCAGATGCCCGCCACGACGCCGACGTGCCGCGGCATCCAATCGATGAAACGCTCGATGGTCGCCTGGCCAGCCAGGAGATGCGCGACCCACAGTCCGACCATGGCGTTGGTCGCCACGGTCAGCACATTGGAGATGCGCGTGAGTTCAAGCCACGCCCAGATGCCGTGACGCGGCAGCGGCATGGCCTGCGGTGCAGGCTCTACGGCGATGGCGCGAACCGGAGTTGCGGTGTCGACCGGCATCTCCTCGCTGGCCTCGATGCGCCGGCTGGGCATCCCGTGCAGGGCGATGACAGGAGCGCGGCCGCTCGTGTCGCTCGGTTCGACGCGGCGGAACACCGGTGCCTCGGCAAGCGAATCGGCCACGGGTGCGGTGATGGGTTCGATGGTCTCGGTCGGTTCGGGATCCTGTGTCGATTCAACGCTCTCTACTGCATCAACGACTTCGGCCAGCTCCACGGCTCCCGGAGCATCCACGGCCTGTCCAGGCTCGATGAGCTCGATCGATTCCTTGAGCGCCATCGGCTCGGCGCTGGGCTCAACGACAGGTTCAGCGATGGGTTCAGCGACAGGTTCAGCGACGGGCTCGGCGATGCTTGCAGCGGTGGCGTGTGTCGGTGGCTCTTCGACCGGAGCGTCCATTGATGCGATCACCTCAGGCTTGGGCTCGACCGATTCCCATGCATCGACGGGTTCGGCCGGTCGCGGCGCGGTGAGCGAAGGGTCCTCATCGCCCCACGCTGAGAGTGTCTGTCCCGGCGCTGGCGCAGCGGGTTCATGCACCTGCACCTCAGGCACACTGTCCATCGAGGGCGGATCGATGCCCTCGAGGTCGGCCGCCACGATGTGGTCGAAGAGGCCAGGCTGCTCATCATCCTGCTTGCGTCGAGTGCGATCTCCGTTCGCCATGCCGGGAGCCTACCGCGCACGCCAGGATTCCCTGCGGTTCGATCCGTGCCCAGCCGAGTCAGCCGACGAGCCCGCACTCCACCATGCGCTCGCGTGCCCACCGAAGTTCCTGCGTGATCCCGTCAGCCAATGAGGCCATGCGGTGGTCCATGGGCAAGGCGCCCCAGGCGTAGGTCTCGGCCTCGAAATCGGTGATGCCATCCTCGGGTCGGATCGCGGCCAGGCAGGACACGACGTCCGCCTGCGTGGTCCCGAGCACGCCGCCCTGGCCGATGCGATCGGCGAAGAGCGGGACATGGAAGTGCGTGCGCCAGAGTCCGTCGGGCGCGTGGTCGAAGGCGCGGTCAAGGTCGGTGTAGAGGTGCCGTTCACCGGCGCCGTCGAGCACGCAGGTCTGGTGCAGGTAGACCGGCTCATCGAAGTGCCGCAGCGCACGGAAGGCGCGATCACTCGACGGGCACTCGATCGCGCTCGAGAGCTGCACCTTGCCGACGCGGACCCCGGCATCGCGATACGCCTGCAGCACGCTGGCCTGGTCCTCGAACATGACGGCGGCGTGGCAGGTGTCGTGGCAGACCCGGATGTATCGGCGCAGGTCTGGCTCGCCGGCTCGCTGGCGAAGGACCTGGTCGAAGAACCCCGTCACGTCGCGCGAGGTGTCAAGCATGCAACCCGGCTCAGGCTCGAGGTCGAGATGGATGCAGGTCCCGGTGCGCTCTTCGAGCCGTGCCGCATGCCTGGCGAACTGTTCGAGCTGCGCGCTCGCCAAGCCGACGCTGCTGCCGCAGCCTTCCAGCGAGAACGAGAGACGCCAGCCCAGTGGCAGCGTGCTGATGCCCGCTTCGCGGCGACCATCATGCACGAGCTCCACGAGTATGTCGGCCAGGTCGATCGAGAACAGCAGGCGCCGTGCATTGGCCCAGTTGGGTTCGTAGACCGACTGCTTCACGCGCTTGGCGTGGAAGTCGCCGTAGGGGAAACCGTTGATCGTGAACACGCGCAGGCCGCGCTCATCGAGCCATGCCCGAAGCCGCGCCGCGCCGGCATCCTGCTCCTTGAGCTCGAAGACGGCACGTGCACTCAGCCAGAGGCCGATGTCGAGCCACTCGACGTCGAGTTCGCGCCGCACCGCCGTGGCGTGACGATCGAGCTGCGCCTTGGCTTCGGTCAGCGTGGCACCGGCGTGGACGTTGGTGCAGTAGCCCAGCGTGGCCGTCATCGGCTCGCCTCGATGAGTCGCTGCACGATGCCATCGCCCATGAGCCGGTCCGGCGTGCGCTCGGGGTGCCACTGCACGCCGACATAGAACGCGCGGAGCGGATCGCGGATCGCCTCGATCACGCCATCGTCGCTGCGGCCGATGAGTTCGAACGGGCCGGCATCACCGAGTGCCTGGTGGTGCCAGCTCGCGACCGGGCCGTTGCCGAGCTCGCTCGTGACCTCATGGATGCGGTCGTGGCGGTGGCGCTCGCCGTCGGCGATCTCGTCATGCAGGTGCTGGATCAGCCGGCAGCCACGATGCACGCCCATGAGCTGCATGCCCAGGCAGATGCCGAGCACCGGCATCCCCGGGTGCTCGTCGAGCCACCGGAGCACGGCGAACTCGGCCTCCTGGCGCTCGGGCAGCATGCACTCGGCCTTCGCGTGGAGCGGGATGCCCAGCGGCCGGGTGTCGATGTCGTCGCCGCCGGTCATCATCACGCCATCGACGGCTTCGAGCATGCGGGCGCGTTCCCCGGCAATGCACGGCAGGATGAGCGGCGTGCCACCGGCACGCAAGACGGCCTGCACATAGGTGTCGTTCAGGCGATGCCGCAGACGGCCACCGTCGTCGACCAGATCCGCCGTGATTCCGATGACGGGCATGGACGGATGGTAGGGGCGCGCGGTATCACGTCACCATGCGCATCGCCTTCGCCGCGTCGATCCTCCTGGCCCTGGGAGCCGCACGCACGCTCGAGCCGGCACTGGCTGACCTCCTGGCGCAGGACGCCAAGGCCTTCCTCGATGCGCTCGATCCGGCGCAGCGTTCCGAGGCGATCGTGGCGATCGATGCCCCGGCACGCACCTCGTGGTCCTTCGTGCCCGGCGATCGGCCGGGCATCAGGCTCGATGCGCTTTCGCTGCAGCAGCGTGAGCGGGCGCTGGCGATGACACGCCGCGCGCTGAGCGACCATGGTTGGAAGGTCGTTCGCGGCGTCTTCGCGCTCGAGGGCATGCTCGCTGCCGGCCAGCCCGAGCGGTACAACCCGCTCTGGTACGACGTGCTCGTCTTCGGCGATCCGATGGCGCCGCCGTGGGGCATGCGCCTGGAGGGTCATCACCTCTCGCTGCAGGTCATGAGCGACGGTGCGCAGGTCACGGCGACGCCGATGTTCATCGGGGTCGCACCGTTCACCGTCAAGGGCGGCGAGCTCGATGGATTCTCGCCCTTGGGTCGCGAGCGCGACCTTGCGTTCCTGCTCTGGGGCATGCTGTCGCCCGAGCAGCGCACCAAGGCGCGCCTTGGGCCCGATGCCCCGGCGGATGTGCTCGGCGTGCCCGGCGGCGAGGCTCGCCTGAAGGAGCGCGCGGGTCTTGAGGCAATGCACATGACCCGCGAGCAGCGCGACGTGCTGTGGTCGCTCGTGCGCGCCTTCTCGGCGAGGCTGGCCTCACCCTTCGAGAAAGCGGAGGTCGCGCGATGGCGAACGGCGAGCGTCGACGCGATGGTGTTCGCGTGGATGGGTGGCGATGAACCCTCGCAACGCCACTACTTCAGGATCGTGGGCGACGGCTTTGCGATCGAAGTCGACTGCACCAGCGGCGTGGACCATGTGCACGCGGTCTGGCATGACCTGCGTCGCAACTTCGGCGATCCGTTCCTGGAGCATGCCAAGGCGCATGCGGACGGTACGGCGCACACGCATCCCTGATCAGCAAGGTTCGTTCTGCACCCTGCTTACTGACCCGGCTGCGCGCGCTG
>CAIYOC010000208.1 GCA_903927725.1 uncultured bacterium
ATCATCGCGATCCTCGGCGTCGACGAACTCAGCGAAGACGACAAGCTCAGCGTGGCCCGCGCCCGCAAGCTCGAGCGCTTCCTCAGCCAGCCGTTCTACGTCGGCGAGGTCTTCACCGGCCTGCCGGGCGTGACCTGCAAGCTCGAGGAGACGATCGACAGCTTCGAGCGCATCTGCAACGGTGAGGGCGACGACCTGCCCGAGAGCGCGTTCATGTACGTCGGCTCGCTCGACGATGCGCGCGCCAAGGCCGCGAAGATGGCCGCGTCGGTCTGACGCGACCGTCCCAACACGACACCACTGCAGGGCCTGCCGATCGGCAGGCCCTGTTTCATGGTGCGCGGCTAGAGTGCGAAGACCATGCCGATGGAACTCCTCTCGACGCGCACCCTTTCGGATCTCGATGGGCTCCTGTACTTGGGCATCGGTTCCGTCGCCGGCTTGGCGATCGCCCGTGTGGCGCTCAGCATCGTGCGCCGCCTGGCGAGCGCATCGACCAATCCCGTGCACGAGGCGTTCGTGCGGTCGGCGTCCCCGCCGCTGCTGCTGCTGGGCTTCCTGCTCGGAGCGCGCGCAAGCCTTCGATGGATCGAGGTCGAGCCCACGCTGCGCGACGACCTGCACACCGGCGTCCGGGTGGCGTTCGTGCTGCTGGTGGCGTGGGGCGTGCTTCGCGCGGCATCGACCGCTGGCGAGCTGGCTCGATCCGGCTTCCATGCACGCGGCCGGGTCAGCGTGGCCTTGTTGGTTCCGGTGGCGGTGCGCGTGGTGCGCTGGCTGACGATCGGCATTGCGGTCCTGGGCGTCCTGTCACAGTTCGGGGTCGATGTCACGCACCTTCTCGCTGGTCTGGGGATCGGCGGCATCGCGATGGCGCTGGCCGCGCAGAAGACGCTCGAGAACCTCTTCGGTGGACTGAGCGTGGTGCTCGACCAGCCGCTGCGCCCCGGCGACTCCTGCCGCATCGGCTCCGTGAAGGGCGTGGTCGAGGAGATCGGCTTGCGCAGCACCCGCGTGCGCACGGCCGAGCAGACGCTGATCAGCCTGCCCAACGCCACGGTCGCCAATGCGGAGATCGAGAACATGTCGACGCGCACCGGCCTGAGGTACCAGATGGTGCTGCCCATGCGCCCGGATGCACCGGCGGACGCGCTCGAAGCCTGCACCCACGAACTGGCGGAGCTGATGAAGGCAGAACCCTTGCTGACGGCTGCGTCCATTGCCGTGCAGGTGAAGGGATGGAACGCCGGCATCCTCGAAGTCGAGTGCACCGCCACCTCCAACTCGACCAAGGGAAGCGAGTTCGCCCCTGCGCGCGAGCGACTGACCGTGGGACTGCTGCGGGCGATCGAGGCTCGCGGCCTGAACCTTCCCGGCAAGTCGGCCTGAATCGCGCGGCTGCTCGCGTCGCTGGCTCGATCGAACCGGATCGCCGGGTCAGGCGGCGAGGTTTCGAGGCGCAGGCGCGGCCCTCCTAGACTGGCCGCATGACCACCGCAGCAGCCACCGCGACCTGGCCGATCGAGGAGACCATCAACGCGCTCGTGCAGGCGCACGGCGAGACGGCGCGCGCACGCGCCGCAGCGGGCGTGCCCCGGGCGGCAGCGCTGTGGCGCGACACCGACGGCGACGGGGCCTCGTTCACGGCCTTCTGCCTGAAGCACTTCGTGCACGACGGCGCCGAGCGCACGCGGCTCATGCTGCGACTGGAGACGGCGCTCGAGCAGGTCAGCGGGCACCTGTACGAGATGCGTCGTTCGTTGCGTCGCTGGTCCGACCTGCGCGGCGACGAGTTCCCGTCGGTCGACGACCTGCTGGCGACCTTCGATCCGGCACCCGACCTTTCCGAGCAGCTCTACCGCCAGAAGGTCGCGTTCGTCGCGCTGCTGAACCTGGACCGTCCGACGCTCGCGCGCATGCTCAGCGAGGGCGACGGCTGGTCGATCGACCAGTGGGCCGAGGCGCGCATCGCCCAGTCGTTCGGTCCACGGATCCCGGCGGAACTCGCCGACCGAGCGCGCGCCACCGGGCACCGATGCCAGCAGTGGGTCTCGACCTTTCACGTGCCCGTCGGGGGCATGGTCGATGCGCAGGGCAAGCGTTGGTTCGAGACCGATCGCAAGCTCATCGCGCACTGGCTGGTGCGCGAGGAGATCAAGGCCGGCTACAACGATCCCGAAGGCCTGCAGAAGCAGCGTGCCCTCTCGTGGGTCATGGCGCGGCACATCGATGGCACGATTCCCGCGGCGGTGATGAAGGGCGTCGGCGCTGACTGGGATCCGCAGTCCAACATGCTCGCGGGCAACCCGGTCTGCGCGACTGGCCCCTGCGGCGGCGCCACGGGGCAGACGGTCGGGCTCGCGCGGTACGAGCACTGGATCGAGCAGTTCCGGCTGGCGCAGGCCTATGACGCGCACCATCCCGAGCACCCGACCGCGATCGCGCGCAAGTTCGACCTGGCGCGCGAGATCCCGGAGACCGACGTCGAGCGACTGCTGGTGGAACTGCTCGAGCACCCTGTGCGCGCGCAGCTCGCGTCGATGCTGCGCGAGCGGCTCGGTCGCGCGCTCGAACCATTCGACATCTACTTCGACGACATCAGCGAAGCGCGGCCCGCGGAGGAGATGAACGCTGCCGTGACGCGGCTCTTCCCCGACGAAGGGGCGTTCGAGCGTGCGCTGCCGCAGGTGCTGCGCGGCCTGGGCTGGCCCGATGACGAGGCTGACTTCCTCGGCTCGCACATCAAGGTCGAGATCGCCAAGGGCGCCGGCCATGCCATGCGACCGATGCTCACCCAGTACGGCGCGTGGTTGCGCACCAACCGCCTGAAGGAGTGCCTGGGCTGGGATGGCTTCGATACCGCCATGCACGAGCTTGGCCACAATCTCGAGCAGCTCTGCAGCACCTACTACGCACCGCGGCCAGCCCTGCGCAACGTGCCCAACACCGCATGTACCGAGGCGTTCGCATTCCTGTACCAGGGTCTTGCGAAGAAGGTGCTCGGCATCGAGCCCGAGGGCGGCGAGCAGCGGCAGTTCGCGATCGACAGCGTGCAGACGATGCTCGCCGCATGCCAGATCGCGGGCCCGAGCCTGCTTGAGCTGCACGCCTGGCGCTGGCTCTACGCGAACCCCGGCGCGGACGCGGCCGCGCTGCGAGCCGAGGTGCTGGCGATCGCGGATCGGCTCTGGACCCGTTTCTACGAGCGCGACTTCGGTCCCGATCCGTACCGCATCCTGGCCGCCTACCAGCACATGATCGCCCACCCCCTCTACCTGGCCGACTACACGCTCGGCCACATCATGAGCCATCAGATCCGGTCGTTCATGCGTGGCAAGGATGTGGCGGCCCAGACGCGTCGGATCACGAGCCTGGGGCGATTCACCCCAGACCTGTGGATGCGCAAGGCGACCGGAAGTCCCATATCGGCACGTGCCTTGGCAGAGGACTGCGCCACGGCGCTGAAGAGCCTCTGATCCGCGGCGCCCTGAGAGGATTCAAAGCCCCGGCCGAGTGGTGCCGCACCCCTTCGCGCCCTGCGTTCGGTGCATCGCCGGAGGCCTCTTTCCCGTATAGTCCCCTCTCGGCCCCAAGGGCCCCCACGACCATGAAGAGCACCTGCCTGACCATCTGCCTGTCCACGCTCGCCTTGGCCGCCTGCGCCGTGCCTACGCACGAGCAGCCGCGCGACATCTCGGCCCCGGCCGACTGCCCCAAGGACTGGACCACCCTGTGGGCCAGCGACAGCCGCGTCAAGCAGCTCTCGGTCGAGCTCCGCCAGGAACTCACCACGCTGCGCGACGAGCGCCGCACCAACAAGGACCTGGACAAGAACCCCGTATTGAAGGCCAAGGTCGACGACTTCTACCGCCGCGCGACGCAGTGGTACGCCACCAGCGCCTACGCGATCCTGAAGGACCCG
>CAIYOC010000209.1 GCA_903927725.1 uncultured bacterium
AACACCCGCGTGCAGGTGGAGCATCCCATCAGCGAGGCGATCACGGGCGTCGACATCGTGCAGACCGGGATTCGCGTGGCGGCGGGGGAGAAGCTTCCCTATCGCCAAGAAGACATCCGCATCAACGGCCACGCGATCGAGTTCCGGATCAATGCCGAGGACCCGGATCGCAACTTCATGCCGCAGGCCGGCCTCGTCGAGACGTGGGCGCCGCCCGGCGGCCCCGGCATCCGCATGGACAGCCATGTGCGTGCGGGGTACCGCGTGCCGCCCAACTACGACAGCATGGTGGGCAAGCTCATCGTGCACGCGCCCGATCGTGCGACCTGCATCCAGCGCTCGCTCGGTGCGCTCAAGGAGTTCAAGGTCGGACCGATCAAGACCACGATCCCGCTGCACATGCGGCTCCTGCGCGAACCGCAGTTCGTGAACGCCACCCACGACATCAAGTACGTCGAGCGGCTGCTGGCGGCGAAGTGATCGAGCACGCCGCGGGCTGATGGCCCGCCCGCACACTGCATCACGAAATGACAACGGCCCCGTCCAGATGGACGGGGCCGCTGTGTGTTCAGACCGTGATGCAGAGCTCAGCGACGGCGACGGCTGGCGAGGCCAGCAACGCCAAGGAGGGCGATGGCGCCGGGAGCCGGAACAACCGAGAACGAGCCATCGGCGGTGCTGGTCGTGGCGGTGCCGGTGGTCCAGTTCGCTGCATCCGAGAAGCGGGCGGCCCACTCCTCTGCGGTGCCGCTGGTGAAGGCAGCGAAGTTGAACACGGCGTAGTTCTGGCCACCCGAGAGCAGCGTGGCCGAGCCGAATCCAAGGCCGGGAGCGAGGCTGCCGGTCGACGAGCTCGTCGCGTTCTCGTACGCGCCGGTGTTGTCGAAGTTCCAGAGCGAGGTGTAGCCGTCGAACATCGGGTTCGCGGTGTTGGTGCTCGTGAACACGGTGACCTGCTCGCCGGTCGACGAGAGCGAGAGCTGCTGGAACGCCGAGGTGCCCGTGCCGACGAGGCCCGAGAGCGACCACATGCCGGCGTCGGCATTGGTCGACAGCGAGCTGATGATGGTGCCCGCGGCGAGCCCGTTGGCGCCGACGGTGTACTTCATCAGGTTCTAGTTGCCATCGCTGTCGGTGCCCGACACGCCACGGAAGCCCGTGCCGGTCCAGCCGTTGTCGGTGAAGTACAGGACCGTGCCGGGGGCAAGGTCGACGAGGGCGGCAAAGGCGATGTTGTCGGTCGGGGCGCCAGAGGCCTGGAAGCCGACGATCGCCACCGAGCCGGCCATGAGCGAGGCCGAAGCGGTCGACGCCACGAGAGCCGCGAGGGCGCACGTTGCAATGCGGTACATAGGAGAGATCCTCAAGATGGAAAGGGAAAGGGAGGGGACAGCGCCGACGAACGACTCATCGACGCCGAAACTTTAAACCCACTTCGCTTTCGTTAGTATCAAGCCGCGTTAGGGTTAGGTGAAGATGCGGAGCCGTAAGGGCGGGATTTCAAGCCATTTCAAGCAGCCACGAGTGGCTGCTAGGCTCCTCGCAATGGACTTCGACTTGTCGGCCCTCCTCGCCCGCGAACGCGGGCAGGGCACCAGCCAGCTCGCCGAGCACGTGAACCCGCGGTTCGCCACCGTCCTGCGCACGATCGGCTTCGACCGGGAGTACGTGCGGGCCGAGGGCGCCCACCTGTGGGATGCCAAGGGCAACCGATACCTCGACTTCCTCGCGGGCTACGCGGTCTGCAACCTTGGCCGAAACCACCCCACGGTCACGCGGGCCCTGCAGGATGCCCTGGCGCTCGAGCTGCCGTCGATGGTGCAGTTTGAGGTGCCGACCCTGGCCACGGTGCTCGCGCGCGAGCTCAAGGCGCGTGTGGGCAGGGACCTTGACCACGTCTTCTTCACGAACTCCGGTACCGAGGGCATCGAGGCCGCCATCAAGTTTGCCAAGTGCGCCACGGGCCGGCCGGGCCTGCTCTACGCGCGGAAGGCGTTCCACGGCCTCTCGAGCGGATCGGTCTCCCTGAACGGCTGCGAGAGCTTCCGCACGGGCTTCGCGCCGTTCCTGCCGGGCTGCCGCATGGTCGAGTTCAACGACCTCGCCTCGCTCGAGGCTGAACTGGCGCTTGGCGATGTCGCGGCCTTCATCATCGAACCCATCCAGGGCAAGGGCGTGAACCTTCATGCGCCGGGCTATCTCGCCGAGGCGTCGCGACTCTGCCGCAAGCACGGCGCGTTGCTCGTCTGCGACGAGGTCCAAACCGGGGTCGGTCGCACGGGCACCTTCCTGGCGATCGACCAGGAGCAGGGGGTCGAGCCCGACATGGTCGTCATGTCCAAGGCGCTTTCCGGTGGGCAGGTCCCGGTGGGTGCGGTGCTTGTGCGCGGCAATGTGTGGAAGGCGACCTTCTCCAGCCTCGACCGCGCGATCGTCCATTCATCGACCTTCCACATGGGCACGCTGGCCATGGTCGCGGGCCTCAGCGTGCTGCATGCCTACGACGCGTGCGACGCGGCCGGCAATGCGCGCCGCATGGGGGCGCAGCTGATGGATGGCTTGCGGGCCATGCAGCCCCGCTTCGAGATGCTCAAGGCCGTGCGTGGCCGCGGGCTCATGATCGGCGTCGAGTTCGGCCAGCCCAAGTCGCTCGCGCTGCGGGCATCGTGGGCCGCCACACACGCGATGGACCGGAACCTCTTCGCCCAGGGCGCGATCGTGCCGCTCATGGAGGATCACCGGATCATCTGCCAGGTCGCGGGGCACAACCTCGATGTGGTCAAGCTGATCCCGCCGCTCGTGATCGACGAGAGCGATGTGCAGTGGTTCCTCGGTGCGTTCGAATCGGTGCTCGAGTCGATGCACCGACCGCTCGCGACCGCGGGGCTGCTTGCGCGCCTTGGTCGCAACACGCTGCGCAGCATGATGGGCTCGTCGGAGTTGAGTTCGGCGCGTGAGCGTTCGTGAGAATCGCTCAGGTTCGCTCGGGTCGATCAGGTTGGATCAGGGCCTTCGCGCAACGCGGAATCCGGCGTCGAAGTTGCTGAACGTTGGGGTGGCCAGGCCCCGATTCGATGAGCGGCACGCTCCGGAGTTGCTGCCCCAGCCACCACCTCGCAACACCCGGAACACTCCGGTGCTTGGACCCTGCGGGTCGGTGGTCGTTGCGCTCGAGTACGTGTTGTTGCCGTACCAGTCACTGACCCACTCCGTGACGTTGCCCGACATGTCATGCAGGCCAAACCCGTTGGGGTGCTTGCGGCCAACGGGTCGAGTTTGGCACTGGGCGCCACCGGCGCACGAGCCCTCGTACGACCACGCGATGCTGGACACGAGTGCGTCGTCGTTGGTTCCCGATGGTGCGCCGACGAAGTCATGGAAGGCCGTCGTCGTGCCTGCTCGTGCGGCGAACTCCCACTCTGCCTCGGTGGGCAGGCGAAAGCCCGACTGTGCCAGGAAGCCCTGAACAGCGTTCCAGCTCACCGAGTCCACCGGACGCGATGGCACGTCGCTGGCTGGGACCTGCGCACTCGATGCTTGGAAGAAGCTTGGGTTCGAGCCCATCTGCGCTGTCCACTGCGCTTGGGTCACCTCGTAGCGGCCGAGATACAGCGGTTCCGTCAGGGTCACCGTGTGCACTGGGACCTCGATCGTGGCGCAGGCGAACGTGTTCGAGGCGCTGCAGCCCATCTCGTAGGTGCCTGGTGGGATCAGCAGCATCTCGATCTGCGTGGCGGAGTCCATCACGCGCCAAGCACGTCCGGTCGCCGTGATCGCATCGCGCAGGGCAGGGTTCGTGATGACCGCAGGATCTGGGGCAGCCTCGATGAGCGTGGCCCAGGTAGGCACGGAGGTGCATGGCCCCCACTTCACAAGGAGCAGCCCCAAATCAGCGCCGTCAACAACACCGTCACCGGTGACATCCGCGGGGCCCCCGGCGGTTCCCCATGCTGTCAGCAGCACACCAAGGTCGGCACCGTCCACCACACCATTGCCAGACAGGTCCCCGGGGCACTGCGCTCTGGCCGCGTAGTCGGTGGGGGCCCACAGCATGGTGACGCCGGTGGTGAACACGACACACGGAATGATGTTTCGTTGAAGCGGCATAGAGATCTACCTCATGAGGGACGGTAGCCCGGAGTGGTGCAGCTTCGATGGGCGGACTCAAAACGAAGCGTCAGAATCCGGCGAGCATCGTGTTGCGGGTCGCGACGCGGCGAATATGCAAGGCCATGTGCGACAGTTGTTTACAAATCAGACGGCCCCGCCAGGATGAACCGACCGCGGTCAGCGTCGACGACGAGTCGGCCACGGGCATCCCGCTGGAGCCGATTGGTGCGAAGGGGTGACAGGCGCGCATCGAGCATCAGCGCGCCATCCTCCAGGCGGTGCACAGCCAGCCGACCATCGCGCCACGCAGCGATCGCTCGTCCGCTCGCACGATCGACGATGATCGACTCCGGCTCGAAGGCATAGTTCTCCGTCGTGCCCGGGTTAGGGACGCAAGTGCGGGGTCCCTAAGGCCTTGGATGAAAAGCGGGCGACGAGATTCGAACTCGCGACATTCGGCATGGAAGTCGCGTCGAACAACGCACACTGTCAACCAAAAGGCCTTTGCGGCTCTACCAACGCGGTTGAGCCTACGGCAACTGTCTCGTTTGATCCAGTTGTTTCTCCGTACTTCCGTACTGTTTCCGTACTGGGTGCAGCCCTCGCGAACGCGATGCATGCCAGTGATGCAGCAGCATCATGCGCCCAACCGTTAGCTCCCATGCCAGTCAATCTGATGCCGAAACGGTAGATGAAAAAGAGAAGAAGGGTAAAGGGAAGTCACGGAGTCCTGGCGGCTCGGAACCCGACGCCGTAGCTGGTGAAGTCCGGGTTCGTGTAGTTGCGGATCGACGCACGGCAGTAGATGGAGCCGCCGTTCCAGCTCACGCCACGGAAGACGCGGTGTGAGCCCGTGCTTGGCCCCCGCGGATCCGTCTGCGGGTCTGCCGAATAGTCTCCGTACGAGTCGTTCACCCACTCCAACACGTTTCCAAGCATGTCGTGCAGTCCCAATGCGTTCGCTCGCTTTGTGCCAACAGCGTGCGTTTCGGACATGCTGTTCCCCCGCCACCAAGCGATCTCGTCCAACTCACCGTATCTGGGCGTGCGTGTGCCAGCTCGGCATGCGTATTCCCACTCTGCTTCTGTGGGAAGGCGCATGCCCGTCATCTTGCAGAATGCTGTGCAGTAATCCCAAGAGACCCTTTCAACGGGCCACTCCTTACCCTTTGCATCAGAAGCGGGCCGCTGTGCAGCGATCCACGACTCAAACTTCTCCTTTGCCTCCGACACCTCC
>CAIYOC010000210.1 GCA_903927725.1 uncultured bacterium
CGCACTCGCCGGGGCGCTGAGCGAGCACCTTCAGGCTCCGGTGCCGGACCTGTTGCGGGCCTTCGGCGTCTATTGGGTGGCCTATGCCAAGCGTGGACCGTGGGGCAAGATCATGCTGGCAAGCGGCGGCAGCACCTACGAACTCCTGACGGCGCTCGACGCCATGCACGCGCGCATCGCCATCAGCTTCCCTGACCTCAAGCCGCCATCGTTCAAGGTGCGGGCCGAAGGCGACGCGGTGGTGGTCGACTACCAGAGTCATCGGCCCGGGCTTGCACCCTTCGTGGTCGGCTTGATCGAGGGCATCGGCGCGCTCTTCGGGGAATCGGTGACCGTCGAGCAGATCGCCTCGAAGGACGCTGGCGCAGCGGCCGATTCCTTCCGAGTCCGGGCAAGCAAGGCTGCCTGAGCGATGGCCATGCGCGACCTCATCGACGAGCTCTTCCCGTTCCAGGTCACGATCGGCCCAGCCGGCGAGATCGTGGCGGTGGGGCGCAGCCTGCGACGAGTGGTCCCACAGGCTCTGGGGCGTTCGTTTGTGGAGTTCTTCGAGGGCGTGCGGCCCATGTTGCAGGCCGTTGCTGAGATCGAGCGAGCGATCGGTGACGTGGTCCTGCTCCAGGTCCGGGGTTCGCCGCTGCAGCTGCGTGGGCAGTTCGTGCGCGCCGGCGACGGTGCGATCGCTTTCGTCGGCAGCCCACGCGTGGTGGGGCTTTCATCCATCGAGGCGTGGCCCGTGGGCATCCAGGACTACGCGCCGCACGATGCGAGCGCCGACTACGCCATGGTGCTCGAGGCGATGTCGCTGCAGCTGAAGGACCTGGAATCGATGGTCGGTCGATTGCAGGACGCCGAGCGGATCGAGCGCGCGCTTCGCGAACGTGCCGAGGCCGCGAACCTCGCCAAGTCGAACTTCCTGGCCAACATCTCGCACGAGATCCGTACGCCGATGACCGCAGTGTTGGGCTATGCGGAACTCCTGCGCGATCCAGATCTGGGGCGCGAGGAACGGGCCGATGCCGTCGAGACGATCGTGCGCAACGGCAACCACCTGATGCGCATCCTCAATGACCTGCTCGATCTGTCGAAGATCGAGGCGGGCCGCATGGACATCGACCGGCGTGATTTCTCGCTGGTCCGGCTGCTGCGTGATGTGCGCGACCTGATGGAAGTCAACGCCAGTGCGCGCGGGAACTCGCTCGCGCTCCGGCTCGACGTGCAGGCTGCGCATGACCAGGTGCTTGGCGACTCCACCAGGATCCGGCAGGTGCTCCTGAACCTTGTCGGCAATGCGGTCAAGTTCACCAAGGGCGGTTCGATCACCATCGATGCGGCCACCGAGCCGCGCGGTGATCGCATTGCGCTGCGCGTGTCGATCACCGATACCGGCAAGGGCATCGCCGCCGATCAGATGGGGCGCCTGTTCGAGCCCTTCAGCCAGCTCGACCGTGAGTTCGTGCGTGAGCACGGTGGCACGGGGCTGGGTCTGGCCATCAGTTCGCGCATCGCGAACCTGCTCGGCGGACGGATCGATGTCACCAGCACGCCGGGCATCGGAAGCACGTTCACGTTCCACACCGTGCTCGATGCGGTGCATCGGTCGACCACCGCGGGTGTGGGCGTGGCAGAAGCGACCGACCAGCCGCTCGCCGGCGTGCACGTGCTGCTGGTCGAGGACAGCATCGACTCGGCGCGGTTGCTCTCGACGATGATGGGCAGGGCCGGTGCAACCGTGGAGGTGCGCGGTGACGGGCTCTCGGCCGTGGATGCGGTCGATGCACAGCACAGCCCGGACGTGATCCTGATGGACCTGCAGTTGCCGGGAATCGACGGCATCGAAGCCACCCGACGCATTCGCGCCAAGGGGTGCAGGTCACGCATCGTGGCGCTGACGGCAGCGGCACTCGGTGCCGACCGCGAAGAGGCCCGCGCGGCCGGTTGCGATGGCTTTGCGCTCAAGCCGATCTCGCGCTCGGATCTTGTGCAGGCGTGCCGTGGCCAAGCACTGCGCGGCGGGCTGGGCCAGTTGCGCGATCAGTGATGCACGGCCTGGACGCCCGAGGGCGTCTTGGCTGCGAAGCCGACGCCATCGAGGAACTCGACCTGTCCCGTGGCCACGTCGTACATCGAACCGACGATCGCAATCTCGCCGTTGCGTGACATGGCCGCGAGCGTGGGACTGTTGTCCTTGATCCACTCGATCGTGTTGCGGACGTTGATCGTGGCAACACGATCGACGAACGCGCTGTTCTTGGCAGAGCGGTCATCCTGCGTGCGGGTTTCCATGCGCACGGCCTCGGCGATCGGCTCGACGATCGAGCCGAGGTTGGTGAGCCCGGTGGCTTCCACGGGGTCGACCCCTTGGTGCACGAAGTCGCACGTGGCCTTCACGGCCCCGCAGCGCGTATGCCCCATGACCAGGATGAGCTTGGCGCCGGCCACCTTGCAGGCGAACTCGAGACTGCCGAGTGCCTTGGGGCTGGCGACATTGCCGGCCAGACGCACGTTGAACATGTCGCCGATGCCCTGGTCGAAGATCAGCTCGGCCGGTGCACGCGAGTCGATGCAGGAGAGCACCGCGACCATCGGGTGCTGGCCCGTGGCGGTGGCATCGACCTGGCGCACGAGGTCACGCTGCAGGCGACGGCCGGAGATGAACCGTTCGTTGCCTTCGCGCAGCAGCGCAAGCACCTTGCTCGGGGTGAGCGAAGCCTGCACTTCCTTGGTGCTGTGGTCGACGTACTGCACGCGATCATCGATGTTGTAGTGGTCCTTGAACCCGATCAGGCTCGTGGTGATGCCACGGGCCAGTGCGGTTTCCTTGACGAACTCGTTGATCTGCGCGACGACATCGGGATCGATGTAGTCGGTCATGCGTGCATCGAGCACGACTTGGTCGCCCTTGCCGAAGCCCGCCAGCGTGGTCGCGAGCTGCGCGCGGTTCAGGAACGTGGCCTGGGTGCCGAGCTCGACGCG
>CAIYOC010000211.1 GCA_903927725.1 uncultured bacterium
CTGATCACCAAGGCCGGAGCCGACCGGGTGCTCTGCATGGATCTGCACGCGGCGCAGATCCAGGGCTTCTTCGACCTCCCGGTCGACCACCTGAGCGCCTCGCCGGTGATCGCCGACCACTTCCTGCGCCTCAAGCCGTCGCTGGGCGAGCTCTGCGTCGTCAGCCCCGACGTGGGCAACGTGAAGGTGGCGAACATGTACGCCAACCTGCTGCACGCGGACCTGGCGATCATCGACAAGCGCCGGAACTCCGGCTCCTCGGTCACGGTCAAGAACCTGATCGGCGACGTCGAAGGCCGCACTGTGCTGATGTTCGACGACATGATCTCGACCGCCGGCACGATCTGCGAGGCGGCCAAGGTCGTGCGCGAGCACGGCGCGCGCGCCGTCTACGCGGCCTGCACCCACCCGCTCATGGTGGGGCTGGCAATGCAGCGGCTCGGCGAACCGATCATCGACGGCGTCGTCGGCTGCGACACCATCCCCAACGGGCCGCGCTTCGAGCCGATCGCCCACAAGTTCACCATGCTGTCTGTGGCCCCCTTGCTCGGCGAGGCCATCCGGCGCATCCACAACGACCAGTCCATCAGCGCGCTCTTCAAGCACGGCCTCGGGGCCAAGCGCTGAATCCTCACCTTCCCCGAACCAACACAGGAGTCCACAACCATGGCATCCACCACCCCTACCGTCGCCGCCACCCTGCGTGAGCGGCTTGGCACCCGCTACACCCGCCGCCTCCGCGCGCAGGGCCTCCTTCCCGTCGTGATCTACGGTCACGGCGAGAAGCCCGTTTCCGCGGCGGTGAACGCCAAGGAAATGCTGGGTCACCTGCACCACGGCAGCCACGTCATCACCGTCGCCCTCGGCGGCGCCAGCCAGACCTGCCTGGTCAAGGACCTGCAGTTCGGCTACCTCGGCGACAACGTGATCCACGTCGACCTCGCCCGCGTGAACCTCGACGAGATCGTGCGCGTGAACGTGCGCATCGAGTTCTTCGGCGAGTGCGCGGCCGCCAAGAAGCCCGGCGCCGTGCTCACCCACGACATGGCCGAACTTGCCATCAACTGCAAGGTGCGCGACATCCCCGAGTCCGTGCGCGCCGACCTTTCGGCCATGCAGGGCGAAATGCTCAGCGCGAGCGACCTCAAGCTTCCCGCCGGCATCACGCTCGCGATCGATCCGCACGCCCCCGTGGCCCGCGTGATCACCATCGCCGAGGAAGCCGCCGGTGAAGCTGCAGCGCCCGCTGCCGGCGAAGCCGCTGCTGCAGCCGACGCGAAGAAGGATGGCGATGGCGACGCAGCGAAGGCCGCTGCGCCGAAGAAGTGAGCCCATCCATCGACTGAAGGACCATGAAGCTTGTCGTCGGACTCGGCAACCCAGGCAACGACTACCGCGGCACCCGGCACAACGCCGGGTTCGAGGTGGTCGATGCCCTCGTCAAGCGCCATGCGCGCGACGCGGGGCGGGAGCGCTTCGGCGCGATCTGCTGGGAAGCCGAGCTCCGTGTCGACGGCGTGCAGGACAAGGTGCTGTTCATGAAGCCGTTGACCTTCATGAACCTCTCGGGCGACCCCGTGGCGCAAGCCATGAGGTTCCACAAGCTCGACGCCGCGCACGACCTCCTGGTCGTCGCCGACGACCTCGCCCTGCCGGTCGGCCACATCCGGCTCCGCCAGGACGGCGGAAGCGGTGGCCACAACGGACTGGCCGACGTCGCGCTCAAGCTGTCCAGCGGCAACTGGGCACGCCTACGCGTGGGGATCGGCAAGCCCGCTCCGCGCATGTCGCAAGTCGCGCATGTGCTCGGATGCTTCACCGATGAGGAACGTCCCTCCGTCGATGCATCGATCACTTCCGCCTCCGAGGCCGTCCTGGCCTGGCTCGATCGCGGCGCCGCTGCCGCGATGAATGCGTTCAACACGAAGGTGCCTGCACCAACTTCAGGTCCGCACGGTGCAGGACCACAGACCGACAGCGCGCCGTCATCGTGACGGCGCATCAGAACCCCAACCACTACGAGGTAATCACCATGACCGAGACCCGCACCGCCCAGTACGAGGGCATGTTCCTCTTCCCGCAGTCCGCCGTCGCCGACCTGCAGGGCACCGTCGAGTCCGTGAAGCAGATGCTCACGGCCCGCGGCGCCACGATCTGCAGCATCACCAAGTGGGACGAGCGCCGGCTCGCCTACGACATCGCAGGCAACAAGCGCGGCCTGTACATCCTTGCGTACTTCACCGCCCCGACCGCGGCGCTGAAGGAACTCGAGCGTGACTGCAACCTGAACGAGCGCATGCTGCGCTCGCTCGTGACCCGCGCCGACCACCTGACCACCGAGCAGATGAACGATGCCGAGGGCCAGGCCAAGCTCGCCATGGAAATGAAGCTCCGTCGCCCCGAAGGCGACGAAGCGGGCGAAGTGATGGCCGCTCCCGCCCCTGCGGCGGAGTGAGCCCACCGGGATCGCCGCAACCGATCGGTTGCGGCCCCGCCCGGCCGCCTCGGCGACACTCGCGGCTGCATGATCGGCCCCCACTTGGGCCGCGCCCCCGGGCGCGGCCCTTTTTCATGCCGATGCACCGAAATTCCCTCGGTTTCCCGGGGTTGGCGTCACGTCTGACTAGGATGCCCGTTCATCGAAGGAGAAACACCCATGGCATCATTCAACAAGGTCATCCTGCTCGGCAATCTCACCCGTGACCCCGAGCTCAAGCACGTCGCCGGCAACCAAGCGGTGGCCGAACTCGGCCTCGCCGTGAACCGCCGCTACCGCACCAAGGACAACGAAGAGCGCGAAGAAGTCACCTACGTCGACTGCGAGGCGTGGGGCCGCACGGCCGAGGTGCTCAAGCAGTACCTCACCAAGGGCAGCCCCATCTTCATCGAGGGCCGCCTCAAGCTCGACCAGTGGGAGAGCAAGGAAGGCGAGAAGCGCTCCAAGCTGCGCGTCGTGATCGAGAACTTCCAGTTCGTCGGCAGCCGCGGCGAGGGTTCCGGCACCGGCGGTGGCGGCGGCGGTGGATTCGCCCGCGCTGGTCGCGGCTCGTCGGGTGGCGGCAGCGGCGGTGGCGATCATGTGCCGCTCCCGAGCGACGACATCCCGTTCTGATGGCTTCCGGGGGTGGACCGAGCGTGTCGGAGCGCTTGGTCCACCCCCTGTTATTCCCGCTCAGTTGACACGGCTTGCCGCACTGCGCTCGGCGTGCCATACTGCTCGGCTCACAACTCGTTTCTCCGCCTGTGCATCGTCTGCACATCAC
>CAIYOC010000212.1 GCA_903927725.1 uncultured bacterium
GGCATTGAACGACATGAGCACGGCGAGCTGCACGATGATGGCCGCAGCGGCGATCTCCTGGAAGGAGGCCTTGGCGCGACCGGCCCAGTTGAAGATCTGCATCGGCAGCACCGTGAACTCGGACATCAGGTTGGCGGGGGTCTCGAGCACCATGAGCGGGGCGCCGAGCACGAGGATCGGTGCCGCCTCGCCGATCGCGCGGCTCATCGCCAGGATGGCCCCGGTCATGACCATCGGCAGGCTCGACGGCAGCGTGAGCCGCCAGACCATCTGCCATCGCGTGCTGCCCAGCGCCAGCGCGCCCTGGCGCAATGAATTGGGCACGGCGCGGATCGCTTCCTGGCTCGCGACGATCACGATGGGCAGCACCACCAAGGCCAGCGTCAGGCCGCCTGCCAGCACGCTCGATCCGAAGGGAAGGCGGAGGTACAGCAGCGACTCGGGGCTTCCGAACTCGATCGGCTCCGACCCCGCGCGCCAGCCGAAGAATCGGCTGAAGGCCGTGAGCCCGATGATGCCGTAGACGATGCTCGGTACGCCCGAGAGGTTGCTGATGTTGATGCGGATGAACTCGGTGAGCCTGCCGCGCTTGGCGAACTCCTCGAGGTAGATCGCGGTGCCCACACCGACCGGCAGCGCCGTGAGCGCGCAGATCGTGCAGACCCAGATGCTGCCCACGAGCGGCGCCCGGATCCCGGCCTGGTCGGGCTTGCGCGAGGCGAAATTGGCGATGAAGTCGGGGCTGAGCCGGTGGACCCCGTCCATCATGATGCTCACGATGAGCACCGCAAGCACGCAGACCGCCAGCCCCGTGCAGGCCACGCAGGTAGCCAGGAACATCCTGTTGGCCAGGAGCCTGCGCGCGACCGGCACGTGCGGGACGTCGGTCACTCGTACTCCTCCCGGAACCGCTTGAGGATCGCCGTGCCGGCGAGCGTGAGGGCAAGCGTCATGATGAAGAGCGTGGCGGCCACCGCGTAGCTCGAGGCGTATTCCACGCTGTTGGCCTGCGCGTCGCCCGTGAAGATCGCGACGATGAAGCCGGTCATCGTCTGCACCTGGCTGGCGGGATTCAGCGTCATCTGGGCGAGCCCGCCCGCCGCCAGCGCCACGATCATGGTCTCGCCGATGGCGCGCGTGAGCGCAAGCAGGAAGCTCGCCATGATCCCGCTGAGCGCCGCCGGCAGCACGACCTTGACCGACGTGTCGAACTTGGTTCCGCCCAGCGCCGAGCTCCCGTCACGCAGGCTCTGGGGCACCGCGCGAAGAGCATCCTCGCTCAGCGAGCAGACGATGGGCAGGATCATGATGCCTACGGCGAGTCCTGCGCTCAGCGCGTTGTAGGTGCCGAACGCATCGCTCACGCGCTGCAAGGCCGGCGTGATCACCGCGAGCGCGAAGAAGCCGTAGACGACCGTGGGCACGCCGGCGAGGACCTCGAGCGCCGACTTGAGCACCACGCGCAGCCGCGGCGGTGCGTATTCCGAGAGGAAGATCGCCGTGACCAGTCCGATGGGGAGCGCGAAGGCGCCAGCGATCACGGTGACGAGCAGGGTGCCGCAGACCAGGGGCAGGACGCCGAACTTCTGCTCCCCGCCCAGGAGCGGGCTCCACTCGGTGCCCGTGAAGAAGGGCAGGATGCCAATGCCCGGCTTGTCGGGGAAGCCCGTGAAGAAGTCCCAGGCCTCGAGTCCCAGGACCGCCACGATCGAGAAGGTGGTCACGATCGACAGGAGCGAAAACGAGAGCAGCACCGACTTCACGACCCGCTCGCTGCGGTCACGCGACGACCGCGGGATCGGCGTGCCTCGGGCGGCAGAGGTTGTCGCGGCGTCTGCCGAGGAGGCCATGGCTGGATCCTACGGCCGAGCCCCGGGGCAGGGCGCGCCGGGCGTTCAGGCCGTGTTCAACTTCAGCGGTAAACCGAGCGGAACGTGCCGTGGACTTCCTTGCCGTCCGCGCCAACGAATTGCGTACCGGTCCGGCGTGCGACCCAGTTGGCACGCACCATCGACTGCAGGTCGGCGGGGAGCTTGATGTAGCCGACTTCCGGCGCGAACTCGGGCGCCTTCTCGACGAGGTAGTCGACGAACGCAGCGACCTGCGGCTTGGTCAGCGAGGCGGCGTTGACGTAATAGAAGAGCGGCCGGCCCAGCGGCTGGTATGTGCCGTCCTCGACGGTCTCGGGGCTCGGCGCGACGGGGCCCTTGCCACCGTCGATCGCCACGCCGCGAAGCTTGCCCTCGTTCTCCATGAGGTAGGCGATGCCGAAGAAGCCGATGGCGTTCTTGTTGTCGAGGATGCCGCGCACGAGCACGTTGTCATCCTCGCTCACGCTCATGTCGCCGCGGACCTTGCCGTCCTTGCCGATCACCGCTTCCTTGAAGTAGTCGAACGTGCCGGAGTCGGTGCCGGGGCTGAAGATCTGGATGGCCTCGTTCGGCCACGCCGGATTGAGTTCGCTCCAGGTCTTCACGCCGCCGTCCATGTAGATGCGCTTGAGGTCGGCCACGGTCAGCGACGTGGCCCACGTGTTGGCCTTGTTGACCACGACCGAGAGGCCATCGAACGCCACAGGGAGTTCGACGAACTCGATGTTGTTCTTTCGCGCCAGCTCGACCTCGCCGGGCTTGATCGCTCGGCTCGCTGCTGTGACATCGATCTCACCGGCGCAGAAGCGCTTGAAGCCGCCGCCGGTGCCGGACATACCGACCGACACATTGACCTTGGGAGCGACCTTCTTGAACTCTTCCGCAGCGGCCTCCGAAATCAGGAAGACGGTGCTCGAGCCGTCGAGGCGGACGGGCCCCGTGGCCTTGGTCGCCTCCTTGGCAGGGGACTGCGGCGAGGCGAGGGCGACGATGGCGGCGAGCGTAGTCAGGAGCATGGGAATTCCTCGGGGTAGGGCGGCGACCGTAGCACGAACAATGTTCAGGAAGTGATAGGGCGCCTCGGGAAGCAGGCTCTTGCCGGCATCGGCAAGGGGACGCCGGATCGTGAACCGCGATCCC
>CAIYOC010000213.1 GCA_903927725.1 uncultured bacterium
CGGGCGCGGCCGCGCTTGTCCCATTCCACGCCCTGCCATCCCTCGATGTTGCTGGAGCATTGGTCACCACGGCTCCTAGCGTTGGCATGCTGGCCTCGACGCTGACGATGCCCACCCTCGATCGTCCGCGCCGTGTGCTCAGCATTGGCGTGTCGGATGAGTCGATCCCGGGCGCCGCGGCCGAGGCGCGGCAGGTCGCTGCAACCTGGCGCGACGTCGCGGCCACATGCCTGACCGATGGTGCTGCAACGGCGTCGGCCGTACGGGCCGCGCTATCGAGTGCGGACCTGGTCCACGTCGCGAGCCATGGCTGGTTTGCACCCAGTTCGTCGGAGGCGTCGGGTCTCCGCTTGGCGGACCGCTGGCTTCACCGCCGAGAGCTGCGCGACCTGCCGATCGTGGCCGATCTCGTCGTGCTGTCGGGTTGCGAGACTGGCCCCGGTGGTCAGGGTGGGGATGCGCAGGGCCTGTTCTCAGGATTTCTGGCAGCTGGCGCCCGCCGGGTTATGGCATCGCTCTGGACGGTTCGTGACGAAATTTGCGTGGAGTTCATGGCCGGGCTGCACGCTCGGTGGCAAACTGAAGGTCTGGGCTGCGTGAGCGTTGCCTGGCGTGACCAGATGGCGAGCATGCGGATGGAGCATCCGCATCCTGCCCATTGGGCGATGTTCATGCTCAGCGGTGCACCTCGATGATGTCTCGGGCCTCCATCCTTCTGTCGACGCTCGCCTTCGCGCTGGTCGTGATACCGACCCGGCACGCCTCGGCCGATGTGTGCAACCAGCCTGCAGCGGTGCTCGGCGATCAATTGATCATCGGTGGGTCCGTGTCCACCACGGGACCGCAGCTTGCTGCCGTGCTGGAGTCCCTCACCCCAGGCTTGGATCTCGAGCCGACCGATCAGCTCCCGGGTCGCCCCGTCTACCTGATGCAGGCGTCATGGCCCGCGGATTGGACGCTAGCCGACGTCGAAGTCTGGATCGATGCCACCTTGTCCGCTGGGCTGCCTCAGTTCGCCTGGATGGAACTCGACTATCTGGGGCAGGTCCCCGGTGGCGGCACGGGGAGCATCTTCGTCGATGGGCTCACCGACGATCAGGTGGTGTCGCTGCAGTACGCGCGTGATCGCATCGCGTTGCCGCAGGCCGCTGCACGGGCAGATGGCCGTGGCACGGTCGTTGCAGTCCTGGACACGGGCATCGATGCACAGCACCCCGTCTTCGCCGGCGCGATCGTGCCTGGCGGATTCGATTTCGTCACGGGAACCGCCGACGTCAGCGACCGCAACGATGGCAGCGACAGCGATGGTGACGGCACGGCGAACGAGCTCGTCGGTCACGGCACGTTCGTCGCCTCGATGGTGCGGTTCGTTGCGCCCGGGGCGCGGATCCTGCCGGTGCGCGTCCTCGATGGCGATGGGAACGGACGGCTGTGGACCCTCGCGCGCGGCATCATCCATGCCGTGGATCGTGGCGTCGAAGTCATCAACGTCAGCATCGTGAGCGACTATGACTCTGCGGCCGTCGAAGCCGCGATCAATGAAGCCACGGCGCTTGGCATCGTGGTGGTGGCCAGTTCGGGCAACTGCAGCGGTACGGAGCGGCTCTTTCCGGCGGCCAAGTCGAACGTGCTCGGCGTCGCGGCAACCGACCGACTGGACCGCAAGGCCGGCTTCTCGAACTACGGTGATGACATCGACCTTGCAGCGCCGGGCGCGTCGCCGCTCGTGGCTGTGCCGGATCCTGAGACGTCGATCCTTGGCGCCTTGCCCGGTGGCCGATGGGGTGCAGGCAGCGGCACGAGCTTCGCAGCGCCGCTGGTTGCGGGCGTTGCGGCACTCGTGCGAGCACAGCATCCCGAGTGGCTTCCTGACGAGACCACGCAGTTCGCCATCGAGCAGGCAATCCTGCTCGCCTGCGATGACCTGTCGGCGAGCGACCCTGCCTTTGGCGGTCAGCTCGGTGCGGGCCGACTCGATGCTGGCGCCGCCGTGCTGGCGGGTCCCGTCCAGCCTGCCGAGGGTGACCTGAACGGTGATGGCTGGATCGATGGAGCCGACTTCGGCATCATGCTCGCGCAGTGGGGCTTCGCGCACTCGAGCGCTGATCTGAACGGCGACGGTGTGGTGGATGGTGCCGACCTTGGTCGGCTGCTGACGCGCTGGAACTAGCGGCGCTCGATCACCAAGCCGAACTCGTGCATGCCGTTGGGGTGCGACGACCGCGGATACGGCGGTGAAGGCCATGACCAGCGGGTGTCCTCGAACAGCATCCGCATCGCATTGATGTCGCAGTGGTAGGGCGGGCCCTCGATGAGCCCTTCCTCGACGGAGCCCGCGCGCGGGCGTTGGGCGATCATCGCGAAGAGCGAGCCACCGGGCCTGGTCCATGCGGCCAGCGATGCTTCGTACCGCCGCCAGTGCGATGGGTGCATGGCGCACAGGCAGGTCTGCTCGAACACCGCATCGACGGGCGCGGAGGGACGCCAATCGATCGCATCGGCCTGTTCGATGCGGGCGTGGAGACCGTGCGCTGCGAGCAGCGACCGTGTCCGATCGCAGGCAGCCGGCGCCAGGTCGATGCCCGTGACCCCGAAGCCACGCCTCGCGAGCTCGGCGACCTCCCATCCGCTGCCACAACCAGGGACGATGATGCGGCAGGGGGCCAGGCGCCCCGAGTCGATCCACGCGAGCAGCTGTGGGCTCGGACCGCCGCGGTCCCACGGCGTGTCGCCGCGCTCGAACCGCTCCTGCCAGAAGGCTGCGTCGGGGCCATGCATGCCCCTGTTGATACAGGGTTTGTGCCCGTCGGTTGGAACATCCGGAGGCTCGGGGCAAATTTGGCCCCGGTGGTTTGCATCGCAGTTGGTTTGGGGTAACCTGCTTCTGTTGGTCGGTCGAAGGGTCCTCGCGGTTCTGCCGCAGGGTTGCACCCATCCCCCTTTCCTTGGAGCCATCATGCGTTTGCTCGCCCCCTCGTGCCTTGCCGTCGCTGCGCTGTGCGCCCCCGCCTCCGCTGGCTTCGTGTCTGCCGCCGTGATCGATGATTTCTCGGGCGCGGCTGGCCTGGGCTTCAGCCGCTCGAGCGTCAATGGAGGTTCGTTGAGCGGTGGATCAGGACTCCTGTCAAACGGCGGTGGCTTCCAGTACCTGCTGGATTCGCCGGGCTTCGACGCCTCGGCGTACAGCGGCTTCTCGCTGAAGGTGGATGGCTCACTTGGAACCGGTGGCCTCTTCCTGAGCGTCGTCGGTGCCGACTTGGCCTTCGTGGCGCTGGATGTCGACTTCGGCAGCAGCATCAGCAATGGCTACGCATGGATCACCTTTGCCCAGATTGATGCGGCGGTCGGCAACGACCCCGGATTCATTGCGAGCTCGCTCAGCAGTGGCTTCGGCTTCGCTGGCATCGGCATCTACACGACTGGCGACGCCGCCATCAGCATCGATGACTTCGAGTTCCGTTCGTCGGCCGTTCCTGCTCCGGGGGCGATCGCCCTCGCTGCAGCGGCCGGACTTGCTGCATCACGTCGGCGCCGCTGATCAGCCAATCCACTTGAATCGTGGGCAAGCCCGCGGCTGGAGCGATCCGCCGCGGGCTTTCTCGTTCAACGCCGACGATTGCGCATCAGGCCACCCACGCCCAGCAGCGCGAGCGCGCCCGGTGCAGGCGTGAGCGTGAACCCCGTCATGTCGAACGTGCCAGTGATGTTCTGTCCTGCGAGCGACGGGGGGACCTGAAAGCCCAGCTGGATGTTGCCGATGTTCGAGAAGATTGCCGAGTAGGTGCCGCCACCGAGCGAGATGATGTCGCTGCTGCCTTGCGCCACGTTGAAGCTGACGAAGGTCCACGTGTTCGAGGCGACGAGCGTGCTCGAGACGACCGACGCCCCAGGCGTGTTGGTCGGCGTGGCGAAGCGGCCCGTGAGTGCGATCGACTCCGACAGGTCGTGGCGGAACCAGAATCCGACGCTCGTCACGCCTTCAGTGATCCAGTTGCCCACGTAGCCCCCGTTCGACGAGCCGTAGCTGGCCGCCGCGCGCATGACGGTCGGAGGGAAGCCGCCGACGGTGGTGCTCGCCAGGTTGAACTGACCGGTCACGAACGCCCCGTCCGACGGTCCGCCCGCGGCTGACCAGCCGAGCGTGGCGGTGCCGTTGAAGTTGCGCCAGTTGGCTGCACCGCCGGCGAAGGTCTCGCTGAAGCCATTGATGGCGGCGAACGAGGGAGTGGCGAGCGCGAGGACCGCGCACGAAACAGCACAGGGACGGAACATCATGGACCTTTCGTGGGGGGAAGGGGAACGCCCAACTGTAGGCCGGAAATCGACCCGGACAAGTGCGATCCCGCCGCGAGTGACCATCAGCGGCGCGCACAAAAGAAAACGCCCGCTCATCGCGGGCGAGTGTTCTTGGTCGGACTCGGCGGTCGTGACGCCGATCCATCCTTTCGTGGCGGGGAGCAGGTTCCAGCTGCACCTTCGCCTCGCGTTGGTCCACGGCCGTGAGCCGAGGACCGGGAGAGACATTGGCCTGCGAGTCCCAGTGCAGGCCACCTTTCCTTACACCCTTCTGAACGCAGGCCATTCCCGGGCGGCATCATGTCGCCTCGACATTTCTCACAGAAGCACGCTGGAACCGTGCTGACCCAAGACACCGCCCCCGTCGGCGGCGCGGACGCCAGCGACGGGGGCGGTCGAGTGCCTCGTGGGAGGCGGCCCGATTGTCAGGTGCAGGGCGGGTTCCCGTCCGCCGAGCGCCTCGCTGGATCGTGGATCAGTCCCCACTGTCCGCGATCCGTTGCCTTGGCGGGTTCCCGCCGCCTTGGCGATGGTCCGATCTGGTTCGCAAGTCCCAAGCGTTCCAGCGCCGTTCCACCCTGATGAACGGGAAGGGAACACGGGATCAATCACGCCTGGGCGGTTTTTTCTCTCATGGCAATCGCGCGTGGCTCCGAAATGAAAACCCCCGCCGTCAGTGTGTGTGCTGTGACGGCGGGGGCGGTTGTTCTCCACATGCCCCAACGGGGCACAGGAGGGATGAGGTTCGTCACACCGAGAGACGGATTTCGCGGGGAAAACCAATCACTGCAGCACCAAATTCCGGGCGACGAAATCTTCACAAAGTCGCATCGCGCCGCGACATGCGGGGACTCCCGATCCCGTTTCTCCGTGCATGAAGGTGACGCATCATCGCGGCGGCGTGCTCGACGCCCGCCCGCTTCCCGAGTTGTCTGGGATCGAAGCTGCAATCTTCGACCGCGTGGGCAGGGTTGCCCAGCGTGAAGTGCTGAGGATCCGGCCTGGCGTTCGACGCCTGTCGCTGGAGTTTCCCGGCAGCGGTGGTTCACTCGATGCCTACATGACCGCTCGGTCGGTCGTGGCGTGGATGCATGGTGGGTCGCCAACCGTCCTACGATCGACGTGGCGGGTCCCCGAAGGCGCGACCGCGCGCTTGGATCTTTGCGCGATGGCTGGCCACGGCGTGGCAGAGCTGAGCCTGAGCAAGGTGGACGGTGGCGCGGAAGAGGTCGGAACCCTCATCGCCGACGGCCAACCCATCGTCCGAGTGCTGCCTGCCGGTCTCTACACGCTCCGTGCCTGGGCTTTCGAGGGCCAGGCTGCGTTACGTGCCGAGCTTGGCTGAGGCTGAGCCCTGAATTCATGCGGTCGGCGTCACGGACCAGCAACTGCTGGGCCAGATGTTCGCACCGTCAACGATCTCATGTGCCTTGCGCGGAGCGCTGATGTGTCCTGCGCGGAGCGGAGCTGTTGTGTCGATCATCACGCTCGGCAGGCTGCCACGATGCTCGCAGCGAAGGCTTCGGCGTTGGCCGGCCGCTCCGTTGCATCGAGCGACAGGGCACGCATGAGCAGGGCCTCGAGCGCGACCGGGGATCCCGGCGACGCATCCCGAAGCGGGATGCGGGCATCGAACAACACTGCCTTCAGCAGCGCCATCGTGCTGCGGGTCGAGACGGCGTAGGGCAGCCGGCCGCTCAGCAGTTCGTAGAGCACCACAGCCACCTGGTAGAGATCGGTGGAGGGCCCGATGCGGTCCGGGCAGCCATCCGCCTGCTCGGGGCTCATGTAGGCAAACGTTCCGACCAGGTTCCCGGTCTGCGTGTGGACGCCAGTCCGGTGTCCTTCTCTGGTCAGACGAGCAACGCCGAAATCCACCAGTCGGACCTGATGGCTGCGATCCACCAGGATGTTCTGCGGCTTCAGGTCGCGATGCACCACGCCGGCGGCGTGCGCATGGCCCAGTGCAGCGAGCAACTGAAGGATCGCGTCAATGCGCTGGCGAGCGGTTCGGCCGGGTTCGCGCGACCACACGTCGATGCAGGAGCCCTCGATGAACTCCATGACCAGATACACCTGGCCAGAAGCGGTCGTACCGGTCTCGAGTAGACGCACGATGCCTGGATGGTCCAGACGCGCCAGCACGCGGCACTCCTGCCTGAAGCGATCGATGCCGGATCGGCTGGCGTCATCGCCAATCAACTTGATGGCGACGCGCTCGCCAGTCTCGGTGCTCACGGCCTCGAACACGCGGCTTGAGCCCCCTTCGGCGAGCGGGCGCACCACGTCATGCCCTGCGATGGCAGGCAAGCTGCCAGCCTCGCGGGCTGTGAAGCGCCGGACGACGTGGGGGACGCTCCCGGGCGTTGAGTCATCCGCACGAAGCAGCGCGAGGACTTCGCCGCGCGTGACTGGGTCGGGGCAGGATGATTCCAGGACTCCCAAGCGATCGCTGACGGGCAGGTCAGCGACGAGATCGAAGAGCTCGCGGACGCTGGGCGTCGGTGTGTTCGGGCAGCTCATGGCGTGGGCTCCCAATCAGCACGCTCGGCGGCCGCAGCCGGTGCAAGCCCGTACTGCTGTTCAAGGAATGCCTTCGCGAAGCGCCAGTCGCGATTCACGGTGGGCACGCTGGTGCCAAGCACCTTCGCAATGCTCTCCACCTGCAGCGCACCGAAGATGCGCAGTTCGGCCACGCGAGCGGCCCGGGGATCGGTTTCGGC
>CAIYOC010000214.1 GCA_903927725.1 uncultured bacterium
AGCGGGGCTCGGCGAGAGCCGGTGCCGAGCGGGGGCCAGGCAGCAGCCGCGCCGCGTCGCGCCCGCGTGATGGGGCGCCGCGAGCCGCAGCGCGCGGCGAGGCGCGACCGAACGCCAAGCCCGCGCCGCGCGGCATGCGGGATGGCGCGCGAGGCGTGATGGGTGCACGGGATGGGGACCGCAAGGGCGCGAAGGGTTCGCGCTCGGGTGGCGACCGGCGCGGTGGCGCATCCGCGCGCGGCGCTGCGCCAAAGGGCAAGCCTGGTCGCAACCGCCGCGACGATGCTTCGCTCGACCATCGTCGTCGCCTATCCTGACGTGCATGCCCCTGTACGAGTACGAGTGCATCGAGGACGGCGAGGTGATCGAGCTGCTTCGCCCGATGAGGGACGCTGACGGCCCCGTCGAGGATCCTGCCGGCAAGGGTCGCACCTTCAAGCGGCGTCACAGCGTGTTCGGCGTCGGTGGTTCAACTGTCGGCAGCACCCATGTGCACACCGGCGGCTGCTGTCCTTGCGGCAAGAACGCCGGCAGCTGCGGCTCGATGAACTGACCACCCTTCTCCGTGCCCTCGAAGCCGATCAGGGCTTCGGGCCTCGCGACGACCCTGCTCCCGGGTGGATAGGCTCGGCGGGATGGAACGTTGGCTCATCATCCACGGCGTTGACTTCAGCGGTGCCGAATCCGGCGGTGCGCACAAGATCCGCATCGCTACGCGGCATGGTCGCACCACGCCGGTGCAGGTCGAGCGCGCCGATCGCAAGGGCCTGCTCGAACGCCTCCGCGCCAGCGCGGCCGATGGTCGCCCGCACCTCTGGCGAATCGATGCGCCGATGGGCCTCGCGATGCCCACGCTCGAGGAAGCCGGCGTGAGCGGTTGGAAGGGTTGTGCCGACTGGATGGCGGGCTTTGCCGGCGCGCGTGACTGGCGCAGCGGCCTGCGCACGCTGACGCGGCAGGAGCCCAGGCGTGCATGCGACCACGAACTCAGCACGCCGATGCCTCCAACGAACCTGCGCGTCTTCAAGCAGACGTGGACCTTCGTCTGCGAAATCCTGCTGCCGCTGGCGGAGGCGGGTGTTCGCATCGAGCCAGTGGTTGCCGGCGCGAAGGGCATGCAGACGGTGGTGTGCGAGAGCTGCCCATCGAGCGACCTGCAGCGCCGCGGCTGGCCGCACAAGGGCTACAAGGGCAAGGGCGATCGCCCGCGCGAGGTCCGCGAGGACATCCTCTCCCGTGCCGTGCGCGCCGGGTTGGTCGTGCCCGAATCGGTGGGCGAGCAGGCGATCGCCGATGAGGAAGGTGACCTGCTCGATGCGTTGGTGCTGGCACTCGAACCCGCACCAACGGTCGCGCCGAAGCAAGCGCTGATCGAGGGCTGGGTCTACTGATCTGGCGCCGAGGGTTCAGACCCCTCGGGTCGATGGATCCCAGATGACCTTGTGGAGCTGTCCCTGCTGCCGCACGGGCAGGCGGTCCGCAAGGATCCATTCGGCGAGCGCGCGGTGCGACAGCCCTTCGCAGCCACGGATGTCGGCGTCGCCGACCTGGCGGTGAGCGGCGCTGAAGAGCACCGCGTGGCAGCGCTCATGGAGTCGCTCGCGCAACAGGAGCTCGCGGGCCCACTCGTAGTCGGCGCGATCGGTGATCACGAACTTCACTTCATCGCGAGGACGCAGGTCCGCTAGGTTCGCCCAGCGGTTGCGGTTCTCTTCGCCGCTGCCGGGGGTCTTCACGTCGAGGATGCGGATCACGTTCGGGTGGCACGGCGTGATGTCGATCGATCCGCTGGTTTCGACGAGCACGGTGAAGCCCTCGTCGCAGAGCGTGGCCATGGCGAGGAACGCATTGCGTTGGGCGAGCGGCTCCCCGCCAGTGAACTCGACCGTCGGGCACCCGAATGCACGCACGCGCTCGAGCAGCGCAGCGATCGGCATGGTCGTGCCTTCGCGGAAGGCATAGCTCGTGTCGCAGTAATGGCACCGCAGCGGGCAGCCCGTGAGCCGCACGAAGACCATCGGCACGCCGGCCCAGGTGCTCTCGCCCTGGATCGAGTGGAAGACCTCGTTCACGCGCAGCGTGGGCTCGGTGGTGACGGGGAGGCTGGTCATGCGCGGATGGTTGGGTGTGAACTGGACGGCGGCACGCAGGGGAGGGCTGCTGCGCCTCGATGAAAGAGAAAGACCGTCGCGGGATCCGCGACGGTCAATGCGCACGAGAGGACTCGAACCTCCATGGGTTGCCCCACCAGCACCTCAAGCTGGCGCGTCTGCCAATTTCGCCACATGCGCAGGAAGCAGGGGCGGCAAGTATAGCGCGGGCAGGCGTTGATGAGTTCGATCGGCATGCTGTCCCGATAAACACAGCGGGCCCCGGCAGATGCCGGAGCCCGCTGGAATCACCATGCGATGTGGCGTGATCAGTTGCCCCAAGCCGCCAGCAGCAGGCCGAGGTCGGAGCCGTCAACCAGCCCATCACCCGTCAGGTCGGGCGAGGAGGATCCCCATCCGGCCAAGAGCAGGCCGAGGTCCCCGCCATCGACGGCACCGTTGCCGTCAAGGTCAGCGGGGTTGGCGACGCTGCACGCCACGCCCTCGACGTTGAAATCGTCGAGGCCGGCCTCAACCAGCGATCCCGTGCCAAGGTCCCGGGCCACGACGCGGAACTTCATGGTGGCGGAGGGCTGGACGAACTGCCCCACACGGAAGGTCTTCAGCGCCCAGGCGTTGAGGTTCTCGGTGACGAGTTCGAGCTGCACCCAAGTGGAGCCGCCATCGTTGCTGATCTCGATCGGCATCGAATCCTCGTTCGGACCTGCGCCTGCGTTGTTCGAGTACCACCGCGCGTACGACAGGATCGCGTCCTCATAGCCCGCAAGGCTGAAGGTGGGGCTGGTGAGGGTGGTGGTGCCACCGTCAACGTCCGCGGCACCGTTGCCGCCACCTACTGCGCCTTGGCCCGTGACCCAGCACAGCGTGCCCGTTCCATAGTCGTTCTCCGGCTGTGCGGCCGTCCCGACCGGATCGACTCGGGTCCACACGCCAGCCGTGGCGTTGTCCGTTGGTGAACCGACGACCCAACCAGTGTTCGACTCCATGTTGTCTGCGAAGACCGGATCCACGCCTGTCGCGCTCAGCGAACTGTAGAACGCTGCCGGGGCGGTGCTCGGGCTCGTGACCGTCGAACCGCTGGTCGTCGCGGCCGACACATACCACTGCACGTTGCTCAGGCACGCGGTTGCGGGCACCTGCACCGTGTACTGGTTCGAGGCGCCCTGCGTCATCGGCACGGCGGTGAACGAACCGGTGCCGCCGTTGCGCCAGTAGAACGTGCCGCTGCCGAGCTGCGGGGTGCCTGCGAGCGGGGCAACGTTCATGGCCAGCGTGGTCGAGCCTGCGGGCGACACCGTGGCCGGGATCCCGTTGGGGAACGAGAATGCCAGCAGCTGCAGCGCCGGGCCAGGAAGGCCGTGGAGCGTGAACGCGCCGTTGATCTCCTGGTAGTTGGGAGTGCCATCGGCGATGTCGCTGTTGTTGTCATCCAGCGTCAGGAAGTCGATCGTGATGTCGCCGGCGATCGTGGTGCCGGTGTGCAGCGGGACGCTGTTCACGCAGAGCAGGCTCGTGCGCGCCAGACCGGCCGCGCTGCCGTACTTGGCGCCCAGCGCTTCGCGCGTGTCCCACACGCAACCCGAGATGAGCTGACCGCAACTGTGGATCGCGCTGCCACACGAGCTGCAGCCGGTGGCCGAGTACGTGCAGGTGTTGTCGGCGTTGCGGATGCCGGTGTTGCATGCCTGGAAGCCCAGACCCAGCCGCGGGTCATCGCTGATGAGCAGCGACATGCAGTCGCTCATGCCTTCGCCGTAGGCGCCCTGGCCGCTGCCGCCCGAGGCCACCATGTGGTGACCGAACTCGTGGTGCACGACCGTGCTGAACGCGGTGTTGTTGCAGCCGCCAGCCGCGGGATAGAAGTTGATCGACGTGCCGTTGTAGAACGCGTTGCAGCTGCCGCTGACCTGCACGTTGATCGCGAAGTTCAGCTGGTTCGCGATCGTCGGGTACGACGGGTTGTTGGCAAGCGCGAAATCACGCACGATGTTCGCCTGGCGGTACGCGTTGACTTCCGCGCGCGCGGCCTCGGCGAGGTTGTCCGCGTTGAACATCGTGTTCAGCGGCGTGCCCACGGCACCGGTCGCCGTGGCGGTCGGGGTCGAGTTGGCGTTGGCGGCGTTGAAGACCTTGAAGTACTTGCCGGCCAGCGTGCTGGTGATCGTGACCGATCCGGTCTGCCCCGGGATCACGAAGTTGCCATTCACATCGGCGAAGACGCTGGTCGCACCGATCGACACGCCCGCGTACTGCAGCGGAGCGGTGGCTTCGACGGCGCAGGCATCGGCCTGGAAGCCCGGGGTCGCCTGGCCCTGCACCGTGCCGGTGGCATCGGCGTAGCACACCTGGTTCTCCTCGAAGAACACATCGCCGGTCGTGGGGTCGGTGATGTAGAGCAGGCGGGCGTAGTCCTCGTCGCCGGGCATGCCGCGATCGACGATGAATTTCACGCCAAGTCGCGGCGCGACCTTCAGGTCATCCTCGCCGGCGAAGATCACCAGCTCGGCGGGCACGTCGGCCGCCGCCGCGGCGAGCCGCTTCTGCAGCTTGCTCGCGTAGCGGGAGGGATCGAGCGGAGCGCCGACGGCGATGAAGGCCTTCACGGTCTCGGGGAAGTTGCCCAAGTCCTTGAGATCGCTCGACGCGAGCACGAGCGGGAAGCCGGCCTCGTTGCGAACGAGCAGGCGCAGGCTGCTGCGGAAGACCGGCACGCCGTGCACGGCTTGCGTGTAGCCGACGAGCGAGAAGTCGTAGGTGCCGGTGACGGCATCCCACATCAGCGGGATCATGTGCTCGCCTTCGCCCCACGGACCGATCGGGAGCAGCTGCGATGCATCGGCACCCCAAATCGATGCATGCTGCGCGACGAACGCGGCGGCGCTCGCGACCGGGCTGTTGCCCTGGCTGAACGCGCGACCGTAGACGCGCGTGAGGTTGCCGTGGTCATTGATGAAGAAGCCCGTTCCGGCGTTGGCTTCGAGGAACGCGTTGCGGGCCTCGGCGGGGCTGGTGCGGGGGAACTGACCGACCTGCGCGAGTGCGGTGGGCGCAAGAGTCAGGGTCAGTGCGGCGACGAATCCAAGCGTGGGGCGCATTCGTTTCTCCGTGGGTTGAAAGACCCGGCAGGGTGATGCCGGTCGTGGGGGTCTAAGTCCTGGGGCACCGCTGTCCAGGAGTTCATGGAGTATTGCCCGAGTGTGAAGACTTGGCGACCACGAGAGGCCACTTTTTGGCCATTTCAGGGGTAGCCTTGGCCCGATGGCCGCCAAGGAGCGCTCCACCTCCCGGGAACCCACGATCGAGAACCGACGGGCGCGCCATGACTACGCCATCGAGGACACCCTCGAATGCGGCATCGAGCTCCTTGGGACCGAGGTGAAGAGCCTTCGGAACAGCCAAGTCCAGCTTGAGCAGGGGTTCGTGATGGCCAAGGCCGTCCCGGTCGGCCTGGAACTGCACGGGGTCCACATCGCCGAGTACCCCCAGGCCCTTCCCCAGCACCAGCATGTCCCGACCCGGGTTCGTCGGCTCCTGGCCCATCGGCGCGAAATCGACAAGCTGGCCACCCAGCAGAAGGCCAAGGGGGCCTCGCTGATCCCGCTCAAGATCTACTTCGTGAAGGGCCGCGCGAAGGTCCTGGTGGGGGTCGGCTTCGGCCGCAAGAAGGGCGACAAGCGCGAGCACATCAAGGAGAAGGAAGCCAAGCGCGACATGCAGCGCGCGACCGGCGCACGCCGGAGGTTGTGAGCGGGGCTTGCACTGAGTCGAGCGAGCGCCTCACGGCGACGGCACGGGGATCGACTTGCCGGCCTCGGCGTCGCGGCGGCCCTCGATGCAATCGAGGATCACGGTCGCGATGGCCTCGGGTTGCAGGGTCTTGGCCGGCGGGATGAT
>CAIYOC010000215.1 GCA_903927725.1 uncultured bacterium
GCGATCCTCGAGGCCATCGCCTCGCACTGGTCCACGCGTGCCGCGCCCACCGGCGTGGGTACGAGCTTCGATCCATCGAGCGTGCCCGCATCGATCGAGGGTGGATACCTCACGCTCGTGGTCGCGCCGCCCGCGGTGGTCACGCCCACCGAGATCCCCGCGCGCGAACTCGTCTTCGTCCTCGATACCAGCGGCAGCATGAGAGGCTTCCCGATCGACAAGGCCAAGCAGGTCATGTCGAAGGCGATCGCGGCGATGCGCCCGGCCGACACCTTCAACGTGATCACCTTTGCGGGCTCGACGCGGGTGCTCTGGCCGCAGCCCGTGCCCGCCACGGCAGCCAACATCCAGGCGGCGCAAGCCTTCGTCGATGGCCAGCAGGGTGGTGGCGGCACGGAGATGATGCAGGCGATCAATGCGGCGCTGGTGCAGCGCGCGGGTGGCGGTCTTACGCCGGCAGAGCTCATTGACCTGCCCGCCGACGGCCGCGAGGTACACGTGCTCGTGCCGTACACAGCCATCGTCGACCAAGGTGGTCGCCTGCAGATCCAGGCTTCACCCACCGTTGCCTTTCCCTTCACAAGCCCGGTCGAACTGCCGAGCGTGCTCAAGCCCGAGGGCGTCATGCTCTCGATGCGCGGAAGCTGGTCGACCGTCGGCGGCGAGCGCGTGCTTCAGGTGCGCGAGGCGGGCTTCGCGCCTGTGGCCACCACCTCACCGATGCGCCTGTGCATCTTCCTGACCGATGGCTACGTTGGTAACGATCGCGGCATCGTCGCTGCGGTGCGTGCGAACGCCGGCACCACAAGGGTCTTCAGCTTCGGCATCGGCAACAGCGTCAATCGCTGGCTGCTCGATGAGATGGCGCGCGCTGGTCGCGGCGAGAGCGAGTTCGTCACGCTCGAGGCCAGCGCCGATGAGGCGGTCGAGCGGCTCACCCGCCGGATCCAGACGCCTGTCCTTGCGGATGTCTCGGTCGCGTTCGAAGGGATCGAAGCGACCGCGATCACGCCCACGCTGATCCCTGACCTCTTCGATGCCAAGCCGATCGTGGTGCATGCGCGCTACATGAAGCCCGGCAGCGGCACGGTGATCGTGCGCGGCCGCACCGGTGCCGGTCCATGGGAGCGCCGCATCCCGGTGCAGCTGGCTGGTCCCGGCTCGGGCAACGCGTCGGACATGCTGCCTTCGCTGTGGGCGCGCAGCCAGGTCGATGATGCACTGGCACCAGTCCTCAAGGAACTCGAGCAGGATGCCGTGCCGGCCGACGTGCGGCGCCGTGTGACGAGCTTGGGCGAAGGCTGGCAGGTCATGACGCCCTTCACGAGCTTCGTGGCGATCGAGAAGGCGCGCGTGACGATCGGCGGTCGTGCGCTGCTCGTCCCGGTACCGATCGAATTGCCGCAAGGCACGCGGTTCGACGGGTTCTTCGGCGAGTGGCGCGGCGGACCGATCCCGGTGGTCGAGGGCATGTCCCGCGGCATCTTCGGCTCGGCGGGTGATGACGAAAACGGGCGCGAAGACTTCGGCGTTCCGCCCGAGGCGGCGCCGAGTGCACCGATCGTCGCGGGCGCTGTTCCCGATCCGACAAGCGCAGCACCTGCGCAATCTGCAGCGGTGCCCAACACGGCGCCAGCGCCGGTGGTTGCGCCGAGTGCACCCGCTGGTGGTCGCGTTGTGGAGCGCACGGAGTCGCTCTCCCGAAGCCGCCGACTCGCCGGTGGCGACGCAGGTGGTATGCCCGGTGGCATGATTGGTGGAGGCGGCGGTGGTTCCCAAGGCGCTGCTGGCGGATTCGGTGGTGGTGCGAAGGGCAAGATGGA
>CAIYOC010000216.1 GCA_903927725.1 uncultured bacterium
AGGAAGCTCATCGTCCATTCGCCCTTGGACTCATCAAGCTGGTACGGATTGCCTTCCGCTTCCATGCCGCGATAGTCCATCTCGACCGGGCTGGTCATGGCGATGTCCCGATCCTTGATGTGGTTGAAGAGCGGCCAGAACGCGAAGTTCATGCCGACCATCGTGCTGCCCTTGGCGGTGATCTCGGCGCGGCGCACTACCGGATAGGTCTTCAGGTCGATCGAGCCTGGTGGGGTTGGTGCGGGGTACCCCGCGGGCAACGGGGCTTCGATCAGGCAACGACCCGATCGCCATGTTTCGCCATCGAGGTTCGACTCGACCTTGAGGTCGCCACCCACACGCACCGTGGTCCCGACCTTCGGGGCTTCGGTCGGTGCGGCGACATCCTTGGCAGCCCAGGCCTTCGCAGCAGCGGCTTTGGCTGCATCCTGCGTTGCAGCATCGTCACCCATGGCAGCGGGCGACGGCGTGGAGCGCGATCCATCGGTCGCGCAGGCAATGGCACACAGCCCCGTGGAGACGATGGAGAGGACGATCTGGACGGCTCGGTTCATGCCTCTGGCTTCGTCGCCGGAGCCCGCCCGATTCATCCCCTGTGGTCATAATGCCCGGATGCAGCCAGCCCAGGCGATCGATTGGTCGTATGCCCCAGCCCCCGAGACCTTCCCGGTCGAGCTCTCGCCCGAGCATGGGCTCTTTATCGGCGGGAAGTTCGTCGACCCACGCTCCCGCAAGCACTTCGAGACGATCGATCCAGCCACCGAGAAGAAGCTCTCCCGCGTGGCCGAAGCCGGCAAGGCTGATGTCGATGCGGCGGTCAAGGCAGCACAGAAGGCTTTCAAGGGTTGGAGCCGAATGCGACCTGCGCAGCGGGCGGGTTACCTCTTCCGCATCGCGCGGCGCATCCAGGAGCGCGCACGCGAACTCGCCGTGCTCGAGTCAATGGACAACGGCAAGCCGATCAAGGAAACGCGCGATGTTGATGTGCCACTGGTGGCGCAGCACTTCTTCCACCACGCCGGGTGGTGCGACAAGCTCGCACACGCCGTGCCCGGCGTCGAGCCGCGGCCGATCGGCGTCTGCGCGCAGGTGATCCCCTGGAACTTCCCCTTGCTCATGGCGGCGTGGAAGATCGCGCCCGCGCTCGCCTGCGGTAACACGGTCGTGCTCAAGCCCGCCGAGACCACGCCACTCACGGCACTCCGCTTGGCTGAGATCCTGCAGGAAGTCGACCTGCCGCCAGGCGTGGTGAACATCGTCACAGGCGCGGGCGAGACCGGGCGATTGCTTGTCGAGCACCCCAACGTGCAGAAGGTCGCCTTCACCGGCAGCACGGAAGTCGGCAAGCGCATCGCGCGGGCGTGCGCGGGCACCGACAAGCGACTCACGCTCGAACTTGGCGGCAAGAGCCCCAACATCATCTTCGCCGACGCGCCGATGGACCAGGCGATCGAAGGGATCGTCAACGGCATCTGGTTCAACCAGGGCCAGGTCTGCTGCGCCGGCAGTCGGCTGCTCGTCGAGGAGAGCGTGGTCGACGAGGTGATCGGCCGGCTGACCCATCGCATGCGCAGCCTTCGCGTGGGCAACCCGCTTGACAAGAACACCGACGTCGGCGCGATCAACAGCCGTGCGCAGCTCGAGCGCGTGAACAGCTTCATCGAGTGCGGCGTGCGCGAAGGCGCCGACCGCATCGTCTGCTTCGATGGTGCGCTCCCCGACACCGGCTACTGGGTCGCGCCCACGCTCTTCCGCGGCGTGCAACCCGCCCACACGATCGCCCGCGAGGAGATCTTCGGGCCCGTGCTCACGGTGCTCACCTTCCGCACCCCCGATGAGGCGATCGCGCGCGCCAACGACACCAACTATGGGCTCAGCGCGGGCGTCTGGACGAGCCGTGCGAGCAAGGCCTACGAGGTCGCCGCGGGCGTGAAGGCCGGCGTCGTGTGGCTCAACACCTTCAACCAGTTCGATGCGACGAGCCCCTTCGGCGGGTTCAAGGAGTCGGGCTTCGGCCGCGAGGGCGGCCGAGCGGGCCTGGCGGCGTATCTCGCCTGAAAGGAATCACCATGGCCACCGTGACCAAGACCTGGAAACTCTTCATCGGCGGCGCGTTCCCGCGCACCGAGAGCGGACGCACCATCAAGGCCGTTGCCGGCGGCACGGTGCACCACCTGTGCAAGGCGAGCCGCAAGGACCTGCGCGATGCGGTCGAGGCCGCTCGTGCAGCGCAGCCCAAGTGGGCATCGTCGACCGCGTACCTGCGCGGGCAGATCCTCTATCGGCTCGCGGAAATGCTCGAGGCTCGCCGTGGTGAGTTCATCGAGGCGATCCGCGCGACGAGCCGCACCACGCCGCGCAAGGCCAAGGCTGAGGTCGAGGCCTCGATCGAGCATGTGGTGAGCTTTGCCGGCTGGACCGACAAGATCGCGATCGTGCTTGGATCACAGAATCCCGTGGCGGGCCCCTTCTACACCTTCACCGGCATCGAAGCGACCGGCGTGGTCGGCGTGCTCGCGCCTGATGAGTCACCGCTGCTCGGTGCGCTCGCGCTGGCGTGCCCGGCATTGGCCGCGGGCAATGCGGTCGTGCTGGCTGCGAGCGAGCGGCATCCGATCCCAGCACTCGTGCTGAGCGAGGCCTTGGCCACGAGCGACGTGCCCGGCGGCGTCTGCAACATCCTGACCGGCGATCATGCGGAGCTCGTGCCTGCCATGGCGACGCACCGCGACGTCGATGCGATCGTGGCTGCAGCGAAGGGCAAGCATGCTGCCACCCTCAAGGCTGGCGCCGCCGAGAACATGAAGCGCGTGACGGTCGTGGATCCTGCGAGCGACTTCACCGAGCCGCGCTGGCGCTCGCCGGTCGCCTTCCGCGGGGTGACCGAAGCCAAGACGATCTGGATGCCCTCGATGGCGTAAGGCTCACTCGCCCGGCTTGGCAGCCGCGGCGGGATCGACGGGCGGAGTCGCTGGCGGCGTGGTGGCTTCGGGCTTGCCGGGTCGGCCTGGCCGACCTGCACCACTTGCTGCATCACCACCCGCGCGCGCCTCGCGGCTGTCGGCCGCGGGTGGGTTGACTGACTCTGGCGAGAGCTGGCTCGTGATCTCGTCGGCCCGCGGCTCGCGCAGCAGCACAACGTCGCCGGCAGCAAGTCCATCCACAATCTCGGCATCGACCTCGCTCGTTCGGCCCACGCGCACGAGCTTCTGCGCGAAGCCGCCGCCATCGGGCACGTACACAAAGCTCGCGCGGCCCTTGCGGAAGACCGCCTGCACCGGCACACTGAGCGCTTCGCGAACCTCATCGAGGAGGATCTGCGCCTTGCAGCGCATGCTCGGCTTGAGCGCCAGGTCATCGCGCTGCTCGAGCGCCACGCGCACCGTGTAGTCGCGGCGGTTCGGATCACGCCAGCCGCCGCTCTCGGCGAGCACGCTCACCCCGAGCACGTCGCCAGAGATCGGCACGCCCGGCGACGCATCGCTGAAGACCGTCACGCGCTGGCCGGGCTTGATGCGGCCAGAGAGCGCCTCGCTCACCTTCAGGTTGGCGACCATCGCGCTCGTGTCCGGCAGGATCATCACGAGTTCGTTGGGCTTGAGTTCGGTGCCGGCCTGCGGCGGCGGCGTCTCGCTGCCGCGGCCCCAGCCGCCTGATTCGAGGCTGCTTGCGTAGACCACCAGCCCGTCGCTCGGCGCGTTCACGGTGCAGTAGGCGATCTGCTGCTTGGTCTGGTCGAGTCGCTCCTGTGCGGTCTGCTGCTTGAACCGTGCACTGTCGAGCTCGGTGCGAGCCTTCACGAGTTCCGCATCCTTCTTCTGTTCGGTGCGTCCGCGCTCGGCGCGGGCCTGGTCGAGGTCGCTCTTCTTCTTCGCCTCATCCTGTGGGTACTGGAACTCGTCGTAGACCTTGATGTCGATGTCGGCTTGCTTGACCTTGGCGTTCGCCTGGATCAGCGCGACACGGTCCTTCTCGTAGTCATCGCGGCTGATGAAGCCCTTCTCGACCAGGCTCTTCGCCTCGTCGAAGCGCTTGGCCAACCGCTCGGCATCGATGCGGTTGGTCTCGAGCGCGGTGGCGAGCTCCTGGCGCTTCTTGACGACGTCGCCGTTCAGCCAGCCTTGGAAGCCCAGGTCGGCCATGCGCACCGCGACATCGGCCTTGTCGAGTTCGCTCTGCTTCTCTTGCTCCTTGATGGAGAGGTTCTGCTCGGCCGCGATCACTTCGCCCTGCGCGGTCTTGAGCTTGTCCTCGGCGTCCTTGAGCTTGGTGATCAGTTCTTCCTCGGCGAGCTTGATCAGGAGGTCGCCAGCGGCCACGCGCTTGCCTTCGGGCGCGATCTCCGTGATGATCGACCGGCCTTCGAGCTTGTTGCGGACTTCGATCTTGCGCAAGGCAGCGAGTTCCCCGCTCACCGGCAGCACGACATCGAAGCTCCCTTGGCGCGCCGTGGCCCGGTCGCCACCCGGTGATCGAGCGGTGGGTGCCGACCACTCTGACGAGCCTGAATCATCGCTGCGACGCCCGACGAGGAGCACGCCCGTGATCGCCACGGCGGCCACGCCGAGGATCACGAAGCTCGCGAAGCGGATGCGCTGCCAAGGCGTCGGGGTTGGGGTCTCGTCGAGGGACATCGTCAGTGCAGGGTAGGTCGGCGATCAGTGAGGCGGTTCAGGAATTCGCAGGGGCTGCAGCGGGCGCGGTCGATGGCGGCTGTGCCGCTGGCGCCGGCGGAGCGGGCACTGCGTTCACGGGATTGGGCATGAGCTCGGCTGTACGCAGATAACGCACGTCGAGGCCCTTGGGCGGCATCAGGCCGCCATCCTGCGAGACGCGCAGCTGACCGGTCGAGTTCAGGTAGTTCAGGATCGCCACCTGGAGTTCGCGGCGGGCGCGGTCGCGGTCATTCAGCGCACGCACGAGGGCGTCCACCGTCTCGGTGCGGTCACGCGGCGTGGCACGGTCCGGGGCGGCGTCGATCGACTCCTGCCGCTGCTGCGCGATGCCGATGTTGCGCTCCTGCAGCTGCAGCGAGAAGAGGCTGCGCTCGATGGCACGGGTGGCCTGCCGCACCTGCACGCTCACCGTGTCGCGCGTGTTGAAGAAGGTGCGCTGCACCTGCTCCTGCCGCAGTTGGGCCTGGCGAAGCGCGATGCGCTCATCGACGCGGTCAAGCGGCACCTCGATGTTGATGCCCACGGTGTAGTCGTCGAACGAACCGTCGAGCTGCACGCCGTTGAAGAAGTCGGGATCCTGCAGGAAGTCCATGCGCGCGGCCAGATCGACGGCCGGCAGCAGGCCGTTGCGCGCGAGCTCGACGAGCCGCTTCACATCATCGACCTGGTCACGGCTGTTCTGCAGGTCCAGTCGCAGGTCAAGCGCCATCTGCACGGCCACCTCACCATCGATCACCGGTGGCTGCATGTCGAGCAGCTCGGTCTCGACCTCGAGCAGCTGGTCGGGAGGCAGCCCGATGCGCACCTTGTAGCGATCGACCGCGAGCTTGAAGGCTTCCTCCTGCGTGGCCAGGCGGTCGACCGCGAAGAGCGCGTTCTGCTTGGCCAAGTCAGCCTGGAAGGGAACCTGTCTGCCGCTGGCGACGAGCGCGTCCTCACGGTCGACGATCGCCTTGAAGCGCAGGATGCTCTGCTTGGCGTTGTTGATCTGCAGGCGCTGCACGACCAGGCCCATGTACTCGTCGACCAGGCTCACGAAGAACCGGCGGCGGAAGTCCTCGAACGCGCGCGCCGCATAGATCGTGTTGCGTTGGGCCTGGATGAGCGGCTCCTGCGCCACCAGCCCCGCTCCCTTGAGCAGCGGCACGTCGAGCGCGAAGAAGGCTTCGACACTGTCCTGGCCGGCGATCGTCGCATCGCTCAGGTTGTCGGCGACCTGGGCGAGGATGTTGGCGCTCACCTGACCGCCGTAGGGCAGCTTCTGCGTGACCTCGAACTCGTTGACGAGCTCGAGCGCCAGGGCGTTGGTGCTGCCGCCTGACGGATTCAGGATGTCGTCGCCCGAGATGTCGACTGACTGGAACTGCGGCGAGATCGTGTCGAAGACGCGGGGCGTCCATTCGTTGGTCTCCAGAAGCAGCGACAGGCACGCAAGCAGGTACTGCTCCTCAGCGTTGCGATACTCGACGCTGGCCGTGAAGGCCTGCTTGATCGCACCGGCGAGGTCGAGCTTGACCAGCGTGGTACCGGCGGTCGGCGTGGCGGCGTCAGTGATCACCTTCTTGGGATCGAACGGCGGGCGCTCGCGTGCGGTGTAGTTGAGTTCCGATGCCTCGGGGTTCAGCGTGGGCGGCGTGCGCAGCCCCGGCGTGTCGTCGTAGGCGTTCGGGTTGCCATCGGCCTTGCGATCACGGATCGACGGCACGTTGGCCTTCTCGCCGATCTCGGCGCTCGCCTCGCGGATGCGCTCCTCGGTCTGCCGATCGATCGCCTGCATGCCGCTTTCGCACGCGGAGAGCGCGAGCAGCGTGGGGGCGATGAGGATGGCAGCCAAGCGGCGCATGGGAGGTGAACGTTCGGGGCGATCCTGCATTCGACCGCAAACGCCCGTTGGAGCCAAGATCATCGGTTATTGCGCCCGGTACGGTACGAGGATCCGCGGGAATTCCTGCCAGGGCCGCGGACAGCACCCAAGGAGCGGCCATGAACGACACGGTGAACGAGGACTGCACCGACCTCGATGCCCATCGGGCTGGCGACCGCGATGCCTTCACGCGGCTGGTCGATCGCCATGGCGCCATCACGCTGGCGATCTGCCGCCAGCACACGGCCAACTTGCCCGATGCCGAGGACGCGTGCCAGGAGGCCTTCATCCGTGCCCACCGAAAGCTCCATCAGGTCCACGACTGCACTGGCTTCCGCTCGTGGCTCTACGCGATCGCCAAGCTCGTGTGCAGCGAGCGCCGCCGCAGCGCCGGCCGCCGCGCGCGCCATGAGGAGCGCGCCATGACGTTGCATGCTGAGCGCGATCGTTCCCGCGCCACGACGCCCGGTGACGATGCAGCGCACGCTGAATCGCTTGCTCGACTCGATCGCGCGCTCGATCGCTTGCCTGAGGACGAGCGCCTGGCGATCCACCTGTATTACCTCGAGCCCGATCCTGTGGCTGCTGCCCGCAGCGCGCTGGGCCTGGGCCGAAGTGCCTTCTACAAGCTGCTGGCGCAGGCGCGCGAGCGGCTCGCTGGTTTCCTTGAACAACCCGCCACGAATCGAGGCACCCCATGATGTTCCGCTCGCCCCTGAATGCTCCGCTGCGCTCGCCTCACGATGACGATGGTTCGCCGCCGCGTGATGCACTCGATGGCTTGCTGCGCGAGTGGCACGATCGCCACCGGGCCACAGCGAGCGCCAATCGTGATCGCCTGCTGGATGCCGTGCGAGAAGATGCGCGCCTGCGGCCGTCGTTCGTGCCGCGCTGGGTACGACCGCTCTCGATCGCGGCCTCCATCGGGCTGGTCGTCGTGCTGGGGCTGCTCTTCACGACCGCGACCGAGCGGCGCGCGCTCGCCGAAGGCATCGTGATGATGCCCGAGGCCGGTCGGCTCGATGCGCTTGCACCCAGCGGCCAGCTCATCGGCCCCTGCCCCTTGCGCCACACGGACGTGCAAGCCTCGGTCGTTGGCCCCTTCGCGCGGGTCACGCTGCGGCAGCAGTACCAGAACACCTATCCAACGAAGATCGAGGCCGTCTACACGTTCCCGCTCTCGCACCGCGGCGCGGTCGATCGCATGACGATGACGATCGTGCAGCCGGACGGCGAGCGCGTGGTGGTCGGCGAGGTACGCGAGCGCTCGATCGCCCGTGCGATGTACGAGGCCGCGCGCGAGCAGGGTTATGTCGCGAGCCTGCTCGAGCAGGAGCGTCCGAACATCTTCACGCAGAGCGTGGCCAACATCGAGCCGGGTGCGCGCGTGGACATCGAGATCTCGTACGTCGAGACGCTGGTCGCCAAGGATGGGCGCTACGCCTTCGAGTACCCGACCGTGGTCGGGCCGCGCTACATCCCTGGTGCTGCGCCATCGCCGAGCCTGATGCCCGTGGGCTGCACGCCGCGGCTGGGCGTGGTGCTGCTCGCTCCAGCCACGACCGCCGCTGCGGATGGCGATGTTCCCGCATGGATGCCTTCGTTCGCGCAACTGCCTTCGGCGCTCGCGAGCGCCGTACCCATCGCCACGCCCGAAGCGATGGTCAAGCGTGCGGCATCGTCGACCTGCGGCTTCACGGTGACCTACGGCAACGGAAGCCAGGAACGCTGCATGATCTTCGACGATGGCACGGGTTGGGTGAACGGCCGCTGGTTCTGCCTGCCCAACGCCAAGCCTGGCGCCCCCTTCGCCCAGCCGACGACCGTCGTGCCCGATGCCGACCGCATCACGCCGATGCCCGTGCCGCCTGGCACGCGCGCCGGTCACGATCTGGGCATCACGCTCTCGATCGACGCAGGCGGCATCCCGATCACCAGTGTGCGCAGTGCGCTCCATGTCGTGCGGGACGAGGCCGTGACCGAGTCGCGGCGCGTGGTCACGCTCGCCAAGCAAGGCGAGATCCCCAACCGCGATTTCATCGTGACGTGGTCGCTCAAGGACGATGCGATCCTCGAGGCCATCGCCTCGCAC
>CAIYOC010000217.1 GCA_903927725.1 uncultured bacterium
GCCGGCGAGCACGCCGGTCCGCGATCGGGTCACACGGGGACTCAGTCGCCGTGTGACCAGTTCGGCGTCGTGGCACCGTTGGCCCAGCGACGCATGTCCATCAGGTCGCGCAGGTTCACCAGCCCGGTGCTGCCATCAGCGTTGGAGATCGTCGCGTTGGCGCCGTAGCGAAGCAGGGGGGCTGCTTCCTGGACGAGAATCTCGAGTCCGCCGGCCTGCATCGGGGCGGGGGCTGGCGTCGGTGAGGGCGCCAGCATGGCCGAGAGCGCATCGTGCTCGCCGAAGAGCGCCAGATCGACGCCTTGCAGGTTGCCTCCGCCCATGCGCCAGATCTCGGTGGCACCCAGTCGCGGCGGAACCGACCACGCAGCGCCGGGGTAGGTGTCGCTGTCTTCGATGTAGAGCCCCGCGGGTCGAAGCGCCGAGCTCGAGAACACGATCATCTCGCTGCTGCGGGCGATCTGGCCGATCGATCGCGCGACGATCTTGCCGCGCACGTTGGCACCGTTGTCCTGGTAGATCGCGTCGCGGAAGCGGAACGCCGGGATGCCGATGCCGGGATCGACGTTCCACCAACCACCGAGGTAATACGCGTTGTAGCCGAAGCCCGGCTGCAGGGCGAGGCCCGCGCCGTTGAGCCCGGTGATGCCAGCGAAGGCCGCCGGCAGCGTGGGCTCGTACTCCATGTCGGAGTAGTAGAGCGATTCATCGAGGTTCGTTTCTGCGGTGTCGCGGTAGCCGAGGAAGGGGTCGTACTCGTAGCCCAGGAATGCTGCCAGCCGCCAGCCGTAGGTCTGCGCCAGCTCGGGGGCGAGCTGCTGGCCGTTCTGGTTCTGGTACTTGACCTTCCACGCGGTCTGCACCGCAGGGCTCAGGTAGCCCGGCAGGCACTGGTCGCCGTTGTTGTTCGCGTACTGCTGCCACGCCACGATGAGCTGGCGGGCGCGCGACTGGTCCTTCGAGGCCTTGCCGGTCTCGATGGCCTTCTGGATGCCGACCGTCAGCAGGCTGATCAGGATCCCGATGATCGAGATGACGACGAGGATCTCGACGAGCGTGAAGGCGCGACCGTTGGTGCGGCGGTTCATGGCTGCAGCGTAGCCCAAACTTGTTCGCGCGCGATCACCGAAGTCGCAACCCGGTGCACGCGGCACAACGGTTGCTCGTGGAGGATGCGTCTGCGGCGGAGCATCCGCGAACGCCAGCGGGGAAGCAGCCTGACGCGCTCAGCCGGTCTGGCCGACCGAGACCTGCGCGACCTGGCCGGCGGCGATCTTGGCGGCGCCGCTGCCGAGCTCGCCGATCGGATCGGGCGGCTTGATCTCGACGAGCTTCTCGCCCAGTCGCGCCTCGCCCGCCTTGACCTTGGCTTCGAAGGCCTTGCACTCCTGCAACAGGCGAGGAAGGATCTCCTCCTCGGTCACGTTGGCGACCTTCTGGCCCTGCACATAGATGATCCCGCGGCGATCGCCGGCGAAGACGGCCACGTCGGCACCCTCGGCTTCGCCGGGGCCGTTCACGATGCAGCCCATCACGGCGACCTTCACGGGCAGTTCGAGCTCGGGCATCAGCACCTTCTCGACTTCCTTGACCAGCGTGAAGAGGTCGACCTGGATGCGCCCGCAGGTCGGGCAGGCGATCAGCTCCACGCCCTTGCGCTAGCGCATCCCGAGGCAGCAGAGCATCTCGATGGCATCCTTCACCTCGTCGATGTGGTCGCTGGCGTAGGAGATGCGCACGGTGTCGCCGATGCCATTGGCCAGCAGCGTGCTGAGCGCCGAGATCGAGCGGATGCAGCCGGAGTCGCGCGTGCCGGCGTGGGTCACGCCCAGGTGCAACGGGTAATCGAAGCGCTTGGAGATCTCGCTGTAGATGTCGATCACGAGCGCCGCATCCATGCTCTTGGCGCTGATGCAGACATCGTGGAAGTCGCGTTCGGCGAAGATGTCGAGGTACTCCTCGAGCTTGGCGATCATGAGCGCCAGCAGGTGGCCGGACTTGTGGCCGGCGAAGAACTTGCCGAGTTCCTCGGCGCGACGGGCCTTGTCCTTGCGCTCGATGATCGAGCCCTCGTTCACGCCGATGCGGATCGGGATGCCGCGCTCCTTGCAGGCGTCGATGACCTGGTTCACCTGGTCGCGGTCGCTGATGTTGCCCGGGTTGAGGCGGATCTTGTGAACCCCGGCCTCGACGGCCTCGAGCGCGCGCTGGTAGTGGAAGTGCACGTCGGCGACCACCGGGACGTTGACCTGCCGCATGACTTCCTTGAGAGCCTCGGTGTCCTTGCGCTCGGGAACGGCCACGCGCACGATGTCGGCACCGGCCTTGGCGTAGCGGTTGATCTCGGCGACGCAGGCATCGATGTCGTGCGTGTAGCCGGCGTTCATGGTCTGCACGACGACGGGTGCGCCGCCACCGATGCGCACGCGGCCGACGCGGTCGTCGCCGACGATGACCTGACGGGTGATCTTGCGGGGAGTCATGGGCCGCAGAGTGTAGCCCCGCGCCACGCCCCGGTTCCATAACCGCTATCTTCGCGGGCTCAGGAGACCCAGCATGACCACCCCAGCGAACGGCTCAGCGAACGGACGGCTCTCGATCATGATGTTCCTGCAGTACGCCATCTGGGGTGCGTGGCTGCCCTTGCTCTGGCCGTACCTGTCGAACCACCTGAAGTTCACCGGCGCCGACATCGGCAACGCCTTCGCGCTGGGGGCACTGGGCGCCATCTTCGCACCGTGGATCGCTGGCCAGATCGCGGACCGCTACTTCAACACGGAACGCTTCCTGGGCCTGGCCCACATCGCCGGCGGCGTCTTGGTCTGGATGCTGGCGTCCATCGAGACGGTCGACCAGTTCCTCTGGTTCAGCTTCTTCTACAGCATCGTGTACTCGCCGACGCTGCCGCTGACCAACTCCCTCGCGCTGAGCCACTGCGACCGTGATCGTGACTTCGGGAAGGTTCGCCTCTGGGGCACCGTCGGCTGGATCGTGGTCGGCATCGCCATCGGCCAATGGCTGCTTCGCATGCACACCCCCGGAGCCGAGGCGCTGGCCGGGCTCGACGCCGCTGCCGCCAAGGCCAAGACCGATGCCGCGCACTATGCCGGCATGGCCGATGCGTTCAAGCTCTCCGGCATCCTCGGCGTGGCCATGGGCCTGTACTGCCTGCTCGCGCTGCCGAGCACGCCGCCGCAGCCGGGCCGCCAGAAGAGCGCGATCCGCGAAGCGATCCAACAGGTTCGCCTGGCGCCGCTGGTCACCCTGTTCATGCTCGCGGTGCCCGTGAGCTGCATCCATCAGTTCTACTTCGTGCACACCAGCGGTTTCGTCGGCGGCCTCCAGGGCGACACGCAGGACGGCTTCAGCAAGGTCGTGAACTCGATCTTCGGTGTCGGCGGCGGTGGCCTGATGACGATCGGCCAGATGAGCGAGATCGCCGTGTTGGCCTTCATTCCCGTGCTCGCAGCGACCTACAGCCGCAAGACGCTCTTGGCGATCGGCTTGGCCGCCTACGCAGCCCGCATGTTCCTGTTCGCCTACGGCCCCGGCATGGCGGCCGGTGCAGGCATGAGCCCGCTGGCCTTCGTGATCCCCGGTGTCGCGCTGCACGGACTCTGCTTCGGCTGCTTCATCTTCGTGGCCTTCATGATCGTCGACGAGGAGACCAGCGGCGACGTGCGCGCGAGCGCCCAGAGCCTCTTCAACCTCGTCATCATCGGGATCGGCATCATCGTCGGCAGCAAAATCGCCAGCGCGGTGTCGGACATCACCAAGGTCGATGGCGTGCAGGACTTCAAGGCGATGTTCAGCGTGCCGATGTGGGGCGCGCTGTTCTGCCTCGTGATGCTGCTGATGTTCTATCTGCCCAAGAGCCCGCGCCAGGCGACCGCCGCGAACTGACCGCGCGGGTACGCGCTCGCGAGCTTGCGCTCGCCCTCCCGCGACCTCGGGTCGCGAGCTGCGCGGATGTGCGACGGAACCCGCGCTGATCCCGCTGGTGTGCTGCGCTCGCCCTCCCGCGACCTCGGGTTCCGGCTTCGCGGACGCGCGCGCTGCACCCGGCTCCGCGCGCGCTCCTCCTGCGTCGCTCGGCGGGGCTGGCACCCGCCTCCGATGGTTGCACACCGTGCCGCCTTCGCGACTCCGCAGGCCGCGCAGCTCGGAACCGCTCGGTCGCTCCGGACGAGCGCGGCGCTGTTCATGAATGCTCAGTCACGTCGGAAAGCCTGGCACTACACGGCATGATGTCATGCGGCCGTCGCGGAAAAGGGGCGCGGCATGCCTCGCCGAGCGAGTTCCGCAGCCTGCGAGGAAAGCTGGCGCGCAGTGCCAGTCAGTGACCACAGGTTGAC
>CAIYOC010000218.1 GCA_903927725.1 uncultured bacterium
ACCGCTGTCGCCGCTGCTTGGCCACGGTGCATCGGGTGCAGGGAGCACCGCGACCACCGGGCCGGTGGCCACGGTCACGACCGACGATCCAGCGGGCATGCTCAGTTGGCCAGCGCGGCCGCGCCACGTGCCTTCGGCATTCATGAACTTGCCCTTCCACGCCTTGGCCAGACGCAGACCGCCGGCGTCGTACACCGCCGAGACACGTTCGGGGAAGCCGATCGCGTGGCAGCGCGCACCGATGCCGTCCATGAAGGTGCCGAAGACGATCGTGCGTGCGTCGGGTTCAAGGTCGTACTCGCCTGGCGCGGTGGCCAGGCCCTTGGGCAGCGGCATGCTGCCGCCGAGCGAGAGATAGGTCCAGACACCATCGATCTGCTTCGCGCGGTCCCCGCCGGCGATGTCGGGATAGACACGCTGGTCGGGTGGCCAGAACGCCGGCATACGTGTCCCGGGGCGGAAGCGTTGCGGATCGGCGAGGTACGCGCGGAACCAGCTCGGTCGCACGCGGCCATGCATGCTGGCGAGGTTCACTGCGGGAACGCCGAGCGACTTCTGGTCACCGAGCGTGTGGCAATTCACGCAACTCGCTCCACTCGTGCCCACGATCGCCTTGCCGGCTTCGACAGCCTCTTCGCTGTACGCCGGCTGGGCATCGGCACCCACTGGAGGGTCGGCCGCGGTGAAGTGCGCCGCAAGGTGCGACACGTTCGCGCTGCCGTACGTGGGCATCCGCGTGTTCATGTAGGGGCGCACCCGCTCGGTACCCGAGAGCATGCGTTCGATCGCAGCGGTCTGCAGCTTGGCACCCACGCCGGTGAGCGACGGCGGGATGCGGCCCTCGTCACCGAGGTCAACGTCGCACGTGAAGAGCGCATCGCGGTCGGGGCCCACGCCACCCACACCATCGCGGCTGTGGCAGGCGATGCAGTTCATGCGGTCCATCGTGTGCACGATCGCTTGCTTGGGCGGCAGCGGTCGGTCGAGTGCCGCGTGGTTCACGACGAGCATGCGCAGAAGCGAACGTTGGGCATCGTCGAAGCCGTACTGCGGAGCGGCTTCAGGAACGGCGTCCGCCAGGCATCCTGCCGATGCGTCGAGCTCGGCCAGGGGCTTGGCCTTGAGGGTCGCGACGGATGGCTCGTGGCAGTTTGCGCAACCCAACGCAGCCCACTTGGACTTGCCCACGGCGAGCAGCGCCTCGTCGGGCCGATCGGTCGAAGGGCCGGGTGTGAAGCGGACGACCCGTGTCGTGAAGGCCGATGGAGGTACATCGCCGCGCGGTGTGCCTGGGCCGTTCCACTGCAGACGAAGGTCGGCATCACCAGCCGCCTCGAAGAAGGTCACCATCAGAGCGTGCGCACCCTGCGTGAGCTCGAGCCTTGCCGACTTGAAGCCGCTGCCATGGATGCCACCGTGGTCGATGACCTTCTTGCCGTCGATCCAGAGCGACGAGCCATCGTCGCTGGCAAGATGAAAGCTCCACGAACCCGACTGCGGGATCTCGATTGCACCCGTGAATCGAAGGGCGTACGAATCATGCCGCGCCTGGTCCGGCAGCGCGATGCGGTCCATGGGGAACGTGCGCAGCGGCACGGCCTGGGCATCAGGACCGATGCCGTCGAAGGCGCCTTCGAAGTACTCGCACTGCAAGCCGTTGCCGGTCGACACCGTGGGTGCCTCGAGACTGCCGGACTGTGCCCGCAGGAGCCATGCAGCGATGTCGCGCGATTCGTCGCGCGTCAGCATCATGCCAGGCATGTGGCCGCCCGGCCTGGCCTTGAGCGGGTCCTGCAGGAAGTCCGTGAGCGCAGCAAGCGACGTCTTGCGCGCCAACTGCACGGCATCAAGCCCGTTGCCGTGGCAGGCTTGGCAACCGATGGTCTCGTAGAGCCGCTTCCCGCGGGTGAGCGAAGCCTCGCCGACCGAGACCGGTTCGGAGGCGAAGGTTCCGCGCGTGGAGAGCCATGCCGCGATCGCCACGGCCGTGCGCTCGCGCGACTCCTTGTCCATCCCGTGCATGAGGTCGGGCATGCGCGACCCGAGCTGGCCGACGTGCGTTCCCTTGGCGATGAACTCGGCCATCCACGGCCCATAGGCGCGTGAACCGATCTCATCCATCGTGGGTGCGCCCATCGGCCGAAGGCGGTCGATCGTGGCGGCGGGGGCAGCATGGCACGCCGTGCAGTTGGCCTTCGAGGCGAGCGATTCGGCGGCGACGTCGGACCAGTCCGTGCTGGGTGATGGGCCTTGCCCGCACGCCGCGAGCATCATGGGGAGCGAACAGAGCAGCGCGAGCATGCGGCCGAGCGTCATGCGAAGCAGCCTACTTCCGCGGCTAGGCTGTGCGCATGGACCAGTCGACCATCGAGGAAGCCCAGCCGAGCCCAAGCCGCCCCGCCTGGCGTGAGGATGGCCCGTTCGCGGGCGGTGGGTGGGGCGTGATGCGCGTGGCCCTGGCGGTGATCGTCGGCTACCTGATCATGGCCATGCTGGTGATGAGCACGATGTTCCTGGCGGTGCAGGCCATGGACCTGGATGCGGTTTTCGAGCAAGGCTTCTGGAAGGCCACCTCGCGCTGGAACACGATCAGCGTCATGATCAGTCTCCTCAGCGCCGTGGCAGGTGGCGCCGTGTGTGAGCGGATTGCGCGCAACAAGATGGGCATCCGGCTGCTGGCGATCGTCTTCGTCGTGGCCACCATCGGATCGCTCGTCACCGTGCTGCGCGCCGGTCCGGATCCCGAGCCCGTACCTCGGCCCACGACTGAGGCGCTCGTCGCCGCCGCTGCCGCAGCGAAGCAGTCGCCGACCCTCTATGCCATGGTCGAGGCGGGCAAGCATGCGCGTGAACCCGGCTGGATGAAGATCGCCAATCCGGCGTGCGGGCTTGCGGGTGCGCTTCTGGGGGCGATGCTGGCGCGTCGTCAGCGCCCGAGTCGCTGAATCCGCTGCACAGGATCCGTGGCCGATGTGCGCCGCGCTCCGTCGCGCATCATCGACGGCTAGCGATCACGATTGCTCGTGCTCGTATCGCTCGGCGGAGCGGCGATCCCCGCTCACGCCCGCTCGGGAGCGCTGAACCGACCGCTCTGCGAGAGGAACGTGCGCGGGTTGTCGTAGCTCACCTTGCGGATCGTCTCGAGCAGGTGCCCGCGACGGCGCAGTTCGTCCTGGCACTTGGGCACGGCGAGTGGATCGCTCACGCCCCAGTCACCGGCGGAGTTGATCCAGAGCCGGTCCGTGCCGTGCATCTCGAAGATGTCGGCAGCGCGCTGCGGCGTGCACTTCGTGTCGGGATAGAGCGTCATGCCTGCCCAGAAGCCGCGGTCGAGCACCGCGCGCACCGTGTGCTCCTCGACGTGGTCGATGAGCACGCGACCCGGTTCGGCTCCCTGGTTGCGCAAGGCATCCATGATCAGGTGCGTTCCTTTGAGCTTGTCCTCCAGGTGCGGCGTGTGCACCAGGATCAGCAAGCCGTGCTTCATCGCCAGCGCGATGTGCTCCTCGAGCACCGTCATCTCGTTGCGCGAGTTCTTGTTCAGGCCGATCTCGCCAATGCCCAGCACGGTCTGGCACTCGAGGAACGACGGGATGATCGACAGGACCTCGCGCGCCAGGCCCACGTCCTCGCTCTCCTTGGGATTGATGCACAGCCACGTGTGATGTCGGATCCCGAACTGCGCGGCCCGGCGCGGCTCGAAGTCCGTGAGCATCCGGAAGTAGTCGTGGAATCCCTGTGCCGTCGAGCGGTCGTAGCCTGCCCAGAATGCCGGCTCGGTGATGGCGACGCAGCCTGCCAGCGCCATGCGCTGGTAGTCGTCCGTGGTCCTGCTGACCATGTGCACGTGCGGGTCGATGTACATCAGCGGTGCTCCTTGGCATCGATCGGCATCGCGCCGAGCGCACCCTTCATCGGCGCCCGGTCGATCGGCTCCATCGAGCGATCGCTCCAGAGCTCGAGCACCCGCTTCGCGCGATCAGATTGGCCGTCCAGCACGAGTCCCAGGGCTGCCTTCAGCGCCTCGACGCGGAAGTCGCTGCCACCTGGCTCGCTGGCACGGTCAAATCGGTCGAGGAAGGCAGCGAGATCGAGCACCTTGGCGCGGTGCTCGAGGAAGTACAGGTCCGCCACGGCCTGCTTGGTGAGGGGAGTGCCCATGGGCGCGGATGGTAGGTCGCACCACCCGGCGCCGCAGCATCAGCCGTGCTGGTCGAGGAGCTCGGCGGCGGCCTCGCGCATCGCCACGCGGTCGATCTCGTGGACCTCGACAGGATGGCCGATGTCACGCATCAGCGTGATCGTGAGCGTGCCGCCCAGGTGCTCGCGGAATTCCTCGAGACCTCGCATCAGGTCGTCCATGGAGCGGAGCATCGGGTGCGAGCGGGCCAGGCCAAGCGAGGCGAGCACATGCAGGATGCGCGTGGCTGGTTCCGCGCCCAGCAGACCGATCCGTCGTGCATACACCGTGTCGAGCGCGAGACCGATGCCCACCGCCTCGCCGTGCGGCAGCTCGAACGAGGTCATGCTCTCGAGCCGGTGGGCCGCCCAGTGGCCATGGTCGAGCGGGCGCGCCTCGCGTGTCTCGAAGGGATCGCCGCCATCGAGGATGTGGCGCGCATGCAGCTCGGCCGACCGCATGATCACGGGCCACGCAGCGTCCATCGAGCGTGATCGGATTGCCGCACCATCGCGTTCGAGCGTCTCGAAGAGCACGGTGTCCTTGAGCAGCGCGATCTTCACCGCCTCGCTGAAGCCGCCGCACCACGCCGAATCGGGGAGCGTGCCGAGGAAAGCCCGGTCGCAGACGACCGCATCAGGCGGCGCGAACGAGCCCGTGAAGTTCTTCTTCCCCTTGCGGTTCACGCCGTTCTTCACGCCCATCGCGCTGTCGTCCTGCGCGAGCACCGTGGTCGGCATGCGCACGTGGCGCACGCCGCGGTGGGCGATCGCAGCCCCGAACCCCACGACGTCGAGCACGGCACCGCCGCCGATCGCGAGCACCATGCTGTGCCGATCGATGCGAAGGTGGTCGACGGCATCGAGCACGTCCTCGACGCATGATGGGTCGTTCTTGCAGGCTTCGCCACCCGGCATCGACTCGACCCAGACCAGTTCGGGCAGGCCCGCGTGCGCCTGGAGGTAGCGCGCCAGCTGATCCGTCAGCTGCGGCCACGCAGTGAGCACGCCCGAGTCGATGAATGCAGCCATCCTGCTGGGCGAATCGCGGCCAGGGCAGGCGCACCGCAGCGCGTGGGCGAACGCCGGGTTGGCCGGATCGAGTGCCCCGTCGGTGAACCACACGCGGTGGCGGAAGGGGACGGCGACCTCGCGGTCCCAAGCTGGTGTGGCATCATGCGGGCGCATCGTGGGACGCAAAGGATAGCCCCGCTGCGGGACCGTTCACCTTGGTCCATCATGCTGGATCCGCTGGCACGCCTCCATGAAGCGAAACAGCCGCGGGAGGACCGCGGCTGCCCCGCGCACCGCGCGCGGAGTTCGTTGAGCGTGTCGGTCAGGATCAGCGTCGCAGGATCACGAAGCGCTGCTCGCCATCGCGCACGACCGTCAGGCGCAGGGGTCGCCCATCGGGCACTGCGCTGACGGCGTCGCGCATCGAGTCGGCATCCTGAACATCACGACCGTTGACCTTGGTGATCACGTCACCGGCCTGCAGCCCGCGCTCGGCGGCCGGGCTGTCTTCCTTGACCGAGGCAATGACCACGCCACGCTCAAGGTTCATCGACTTCAGCAGATCGGCATCGGCCTCGTCGACCGTGAGCCCCAGTCGCGCG
>CAIYOC010000219.1 GCA_903927725.1 uncultured bacterium
TCGGCGACAAGCTTGGCCAGGACCTTGGGGGCCGGCCGGTGCTCCTGCGCAGCGTCGAGGCGTTCGCCAAGCGTGACGATGTCGCGGCGGTCATCGTGGCAGCGCCTGCCGACGGGGTCGATGAGTTCCGCGAGCGCTACGGCGTGCAGCTGGCCTTCCACGGCGTGAAGATCGTGGCCGGAGGCCGCGAGCGTTGGGAGAGCGTGCGCAACGCGCTGGCAGCTGTGCCTGGCGACTGCACGCATGTGGCGGTGCACGATGCCGCGCGTCCGCTCGTGAACCAGGAGCTGATCGACCGGGTCTTCGCGGCTGCGGGCGTTGCCGGTGCGGCCATTCCCGGCGAGCCGGTGGCGGCCACGCTCAAGCGCGTCACTGAAGAGACCTTCGATGCCAGTGCCGACGACGCGATCGTGGATTCGATCCTCGGTGGGAGCGACGGCGAGCCGGTTGGCGACGGGGTGAAGGGGCGGCGCGTGGTCGAAACCGTCTCGCGAGAGCGCATGATGGCGATCCAGACCCCGCAGGTCTTCGAGCGCTCGCTCTTCGAGCGCGCGTACGCGCAGCAGGGGCTCGACGGCGCAACCGACGACGCCTCGCTGGTTGAGCGCCTCGGCGAGCCGGTTCTCGTCGTGCAGGGGGACCCTCGCAACATCAAGATCACGACCCAGGCTGACCTCGCGCTCGCGAAGTTGATGCTGGGTGCTCGGCTCCCCGGGGATCGCCCCGTCTTTGGCTTTTGAACCCTATCCAGGACTTGACTTCCATGACGACCACCAAGACCGGCGTCGACCTGCTCCACGATCCAGCACTCAACAAGTCGACGGCCTACACCGAGGCCGAGCGCGCGGCGCTGGGCCTGATCGGGCTCGTGCCGGACACGACCGAGTCCGAGGACCTGCAGCTCAAGCGCGTGATGCTGCAGCTCTCGCACAAGTCGACCGACCTCGAGCGGTACATCTATCTGGTCAACCTGCTCGATCACGACGAGACGCTCTTCTATCGCACGCTCATGTCCGATCCGGCCAGGTTCCTGCCGATCGTCTACGACCCGACCATCGGCGACGCGTGCCTGAAGTTTGGGCACATCTTCCGCGGTCCGCGCGGCATGTACCTGTCGATCAAGCGTCGCGGCCACGTGAAGGAGGTCCTGCGCAACTGGCCCGTGAAGGATGTGCGTTTCATCTGCGTGACCGATGGCGGCCGCATCCTGGGGCTCGGCGACCTGGGGGCCAACGGGATGGGCATCCCGATCGGCAAGCTGCAGCTCTACACGGCCGCCGCGGCGGTGCCGCCCCAGGTGCTCATGCCGATGTACCTGGACGCCGGCACGAACAACGAGCAGCTGCTGGCCGACCCGCTGTACCTGGGCCTGCGCGAACGGCGGCCGTCGACCGAGGACCTGTTCTCGTTCGTGGACGAGTTCGTCGATGCGGTGCAGGAGGTCTTCCCGGACTGCTGCATCCACTTCGAGGACTGGACCGGCGCCGATGCGGTCCACCTGCTCGAGCGCTACCGCGACCGTGCGTGCGTCTACAACGATGACATCCAGGGCACCGCGGGCATCACCCTTGCCGGCATGATCAATGCCGTCAAGGTCAAGGGCACCAAGCTGAAGGACGAGCGGTACCTGTTCCTCGGCGCGGGCTCGGCCGGCATCGGGCTGGCCAACCTGCTCTGCTCGGCGCTCGTCCAGGAAGGCATGACGCTCGAGGATGCGCGATCCCGCGTGCACATGTTCGACCTGAACGGCCTGCTCGAATCCTCGCGCAAGGACCTTTTCGACTTCCAGCGCGTGTACGCCCACCCGCATGCTCCCACGCGCGACTTCGTCGCAGCGATCGAGAGCATCAAGCCCACGACGATCATCGGGGTGAGCACGGTTGGCGGAGCGTTCAACCAGAAGGTCGTCGAAGCCATGTCGCGCATCAACGACCGCCCGGTGATCCTGGCGCTCTCGAACCCGACCTCGTGCGCCGAGTGCACGTCGGAGCAGGCGTACACCTGGTCCAAGGGCAAGGCGCTCTATGCGGCTGGCGTGCCGATGGGGCCGGTGCAGTACGCAGGCAAGACCTTCGTGCCCGGCCAGGCCAACAACTTCTACATCTTCCCGGCGGTGGGCCTTGCGGTCTACGCCACCAAGGCCCGGCGCGTGCCCGATGCGATGTTCATCGAAGCGGCGAAGGGCGTGGCCGACCAGGTCACTCCCGAGATGATGGCGCAGGGCATGCTCTATCCGCCGCAGTCGAACATCCTCGAGGCCGAGATCATCACGGCCGCGCGGGTGGCCAAGCTGGTCTTCGACCTTGGCCTGGCCGGTGTCGAGCGCCCGAAGGACATGGAGGCCTTCATCCGCTCGAAGCTCTACACGCCCTCGTATGCGAAGCTTGCATGAGGCAGTGCCCAAGTTGTCCTGCTGTCCGGAGCGGGCCTTGGGTCGGCGTTCTGCCTGCCTGGGCCTGTGCGCTGCCTTGGCGACGGCGCTCACGCCCGCCCGTCCGGCAGCGGCCGATGATGCTGCCACGACATCGGCTGATGATCAGGCTCGCGCGGCGGCGTCGGAGCGCTTCAAGTCGGGCTACCTGCTCGGCGACTGGGGGGGTTGCGCACTGATCTCTGGGCGGCGGGCTTCGAGCCGACGCTGCTGCTCATCACCGATCCGTACGGCAACCCCACGGGCGGGCTCAAGCAGGGCTTCGACACCTACAGCTTGCTGTGCGCCGACTTGGGCATCGACACCACGCGGGCCGCGGGATGGCGGGGCGGTCGCGTCGATGTGGGGTGGTCGTGGAACTTCGGCAACCAGCTCTCGCAGGAGGTGGTCGGCAACGTCTTCCCGATCCAGTCGGCGGACGTCGCCCCACCGGGTACCCGGCTCACCAACCTGAGCTTCACGCAGGACCTGCTCGACGGTGCGGTGAGCGTGCGCGCGGGGCGATTCTCGATCGATGCCCTGTACGGGCAGGAGTTCGCAGGCTCGAACTACTTCCGGTCCTTCACGTCGGTGGCGTTCAACGCGGTCCCGTTCTCGCTCTTCTACAACGCACCCGGGCCGTTCGGCTATCCCGCGACCACGTGGGGTGCGCGCGTGAAGGTGCTGCCGAGCGATGCGCTCTGCCTGATGGGCGGGATCTTCAATGCAGATCCCGAGGTCGACGAGGCCGACCAGCATGGCCTTGACTTCTCCCTCAAGGGCCCGGCGCTGGCGATCGCGGAGATTGGACTTCGCTCGAACCAACCGCCCGGTGCGACAGGCCTGCCCGGCAACCTGAAGTTCGGTGGCTACACGCTCGGCGGCGATGTGCAGGAGTACGACTCGACCGAGGAATCGTCGGGCCGGTACGGCTTCTACATCGTCGGTGACCAGATGATCATGCGTTTCGGTGGCGTGGGCGACGGTCGACACCTTGGCGTGTTCGGCAGCGTGGTGGTCGCGCCCGATGAATCGGTCAGCCCGATGCCGTACTCGGCGTTCGGCGGCTTCGTGGCGTACGGTCCGATGGCGAGCCGGCCCAAGGACTTCCTCTCCTTCGGCGTTGCGTATGGCGGGTTCAGCAGCGAGCTTCGCGAGGCCCAGCGCGTGCAGCAGCTCACGGATCCATCGGTCCTGCCGCAACTCTTCGAGATGGCGATCGAAGCGTCGTATGGGATCCAGGTGCAGCCCGGCCTCGTGCTGCAGCCGGGCATGCAGGTCATCGTGAATCCCGGTGGAAGCCCCGACGTCGACACCGCGATCGCTGCTGGCGTGAACGCGGTGATCAGGTTCTGAGTGCACGCCACCGGCGCCGAGTGATCACGGCAGCGGTTGCTCGGGCGGCTTGCCGCCGATCGTCAGGCGAGCGCGCGTCGGGCGCGCCTTGGGCTTGGGCTTCCATGCCTTGGGCAGGAAGGGCTTCACGACGAACCACGCACCCACGAGCGCGCAAGCGGTCACGAGCCAGAACTGCCAGTCAGCGACGGGGAACGCCATCACGCCGCCACCAGTCGGAACGCGATCGCGCCAGCGACCCACGCGAGCGAACTCATCCAGCCCAGCTGCAGGAGCGCCCAGCGCCAGCCGCCCGCTTCGCGCGCGGTGAGGACGAGCGTGGGCAGGCACTGCATCGCGAGCACGTAGAAGACCAGCAGCGCTGCGCAGGTCGCCGGTGCGAAGAGCGGCGAGCCGTCGTCGCGCGTGGCTGCGCGCATCGACTCCATCGTGCCCGGGTCGGCGACGTCATCGCTCGACTGCACCTGGATCGCGACGGTGTTCACGAAGACCTCGCGTGCGAGGAAGCTCGTGAGCACGGCCATCGTGAGCTGGCGATCGAGACCCAGCGGCTCGAACACGGGCTGCACCGCGTCGCCCACGCGAGCGGCGAAACTGCCGCGAGCCTGGGTCTGCGCGTCCATGGCGTCGGCGGCTTGGACGAGTTCCGCCGCGCGCGCCTCGTCGCCCGAAGCGATGGATGCCTCGGCCACCTGGCGCAGCGCCACCGATTCACGGGAGGGCTCGACTTTGGGGAAGGCGCTGAGCCACCACATCACCACGCTGATCGCCAGGATCACGGTGGCCGCGTTGCGGAGGAAGAGCTGCGAGCGGTCACGCGCCACATGGAACGCCGTGCGGAGGCTCGGGCGCCGGTACGGCGGGAGTTCCATGACCATCGCGCGGCCGTCGCCGGCGAGGATCGTGCGTCGCAGGAGCCATGCGGTACCAAGCCCCGCAACGATGCCGAGCGCGTAGCAGCCCACGAAGGCCAGGCCGGCCTTCCATGGCTCGCCAGCGAAGAGCAGGCCGCACAGGAGCACGTACACGGGTATGCGTGCCGTGCAGCTCATGAAGGGCGCGCAGAGGATCGTGGCGAGCCGATCGCGGCGGCCGGGAATGAGCCGCGTGCTCATGATGCCCGGCAATGCGCAGGCATGGCTCGAGAGCAGCGGCAGGAACGCCTGGCCAGGCAGGCCGAAGCGCCGCATGGTGCGATCGAGCGAGAGGGCGGCACGGGCGAGGTAGCCGGTGTCTTCCAGCAGCGCCAGCAGGAAGAAGAGCAGTGCGATCTGCGGCAGGAAGACGACCGTGGCGCCGATGCCGCCCACGATGCCATCGGCGACGAGGTCCGCCACGAGCCCCGCTGGCAGCACATCGTGGACCGCCCCGGCGAGCCAGCCGAAGACGGCGTCGAGCGCATCCATCGGATAGCTCGCGAGCCAGAAGATCGACGTGAACAGCAGTCCCATCGTCAGCACGAACGCCACGATGCCGCCGACCGGATGGGTGAAGGCGCGATCGAGCCGTTCGGTGAGTGGATCCGCTGCAGCGCGGACGGTGCGGCCGCCGGCGCGCTCGAAGACGCCCGCCGCCCAATCGGCGCAGGCTGCCGTGCCGGGTTCAGCAGCAGGGCACGGCGCGGCTGGAATCGGCGGGGCCTGTCGCGTGGCGATGTCGTGCGCGGCGGTCGCGAGCGCCGCCAGCCCGATGCCGGTCCGGCCGCTGGCCTCGACGACAGGCACGCCGAGATCGCGCGCCAGCGACGAAGGATCGAGCACGAGCCCCGCGCTGCGGGCCGCATCGGTCATCGTGAGCGCCACCACGCACGGCAGGCCGCGTCGCAGCACCGTGCTCGCGAACTGCAGGTTGCGCACCAGGTTGGTGGCATCGAGCACCAGCACCACGGCATCGGGCACGGTGCCGAGTCGGCCGTCGATGCACTCGGCGCAGAGCACGCTCTCCGGCAGGTCCAGCGCGAGCGAGTAGATGCCCGGCAGGTCGATCACCTCAAGTGGCGCACCAGCGATCGTGCACTGACCCAGATGATGATCGACGGTGCTGCCCGGGAAGTTTGCCGTGCGCGCGCGAGCGCCGCAGAGAGCGTTGAACAGCGTGGTCTTGCCGGTATTGGGATTGCCGATGAGGGCAATCGTCACGCTCTCCGTCTCGCTCATGACGCTTCGTCGATGGGCGTGACCATGATGCGGGCCGCGACCTGCTCATCGATGCCCAGCCGCGTGGTGTCGACCTGCACGATGCAGGCGTGTCCACGTCGACACAGCCGGACTTCGCATCGTTCGCCGAGTCCCATCGCCGTCAGCAGGCAACGATCGCCCTCGGGCAGTCCATCGAGCGCGGAGCACTCGACCGTGGCCCTGCGCCCGGGCGCAAGCTGGGTCAGTGGAATGCGGATGGGCGGGGTGGGAGTCGTCACGCGAGGCTCGTGTTGAGAACGAGTCTCAATACTAGCCGCGTTGCCAAGCACCCGCGTCGGCGGCTTCGTCACCCTGATGGATCTTGCCGGCGGTCTTGTAGGCCGAGCGCTTGGCCACGTATTCCTCGGGCGAGATGGCCAAGTCGGGCTGCTGTCCCGCCGCGTGCTGGGCATGAAGCCGGCACAGGAACGGCACGCACCAGCCGCAGCCGGTACCGGCCTGCAGGCACTGACTGAGCTCGCTGGGCACGGAGGGCTGTTCGCGCTCCATGAAGGTCGTGAGCTTGTGGAGGCTCACCTTGAAGCAGACGCACACGTGGTCATGCTGGTCCATGTCGACGGTCCTTTCAGGTGCTGAGCACCGCTTGGGTCACGATCACGCGGCCTTCGAGGCACGGCCCGAGGAAGCGGTCGTTGCGGAAGGGGCGGGCTTCCTGCTGGTCGAGATCGATGGTCAGTTCGAGCGTCGCCAAGCCGCGCAGGTTCGCGCGCCGGCCGGCAATGGCCACGCCGCGCCACGCCTTGGCGGCAGCGCCGGCGAGTTCGATGGTGCACGGCCCGAGTTCGCGCCCTGCATCGTCAAGGACGACGGCTTGGATGAGAACGCGTCCGCTGCGCGCGGACATGGCCTCGACCAGGCGCACGGACCACGTGACCTCGCGCCGCATCGAGCGCGCGGTCGTGGCGGTCCATGGCTTGAGCTCGCGCTGGTAGCTCGCTCGTTCCTTGGGATCGCTTGAGCCTGCGCGCGCGCCGAAGTCTTCGCGCAGGCGGACCCGGACGGCGTTGAGCATCGCGTCGGGCGAGGCATAGTCCGCCGCTGCCGCATCGTTCGTGGGTGCCGGTTCGCTGGGCGCGGCCGGCGTGGGTTGCGCTGGCGGCATGAGCGGATCGGCAGGGAGCGGCTCGAGCGGATCGGGTGCAGCGGGCGTGGCTGGCGTGGTCGGCGCCGGCTCCGGCGTCGGGGCGGGCTCAGGCGCCGCCGGAACGGTGGGTGCACCCCGGCGTTCGCAGTCGGCGAGCTTGGCTTCGAGTTCGGTGACCTTGGCGGCCAGGACCTGCAGGTCGATGTCCTTGCGGCGCACCTGCTCCTTGAGGGCATCGACTTGGCGCTGCAGGTCGTTGTCGACCTGCGCGCGGGCGCGAGGTGCGCCGAGCATGGCGACGGCGACGAACAGCAGGGCAATGGCTCGCGTCATGATCATCGAGGAGTATCCTTCGGGACAGGAGCGTACTGCCATGGACAGA
>CAIYOC010000220.1 GCA_903927725.1 uncultured bacterium
TCCCGCAAGGGCGATTAGCTCAGCTGGCTAGAGCGCACGGATCACACCCGTGAGGTCGAGGGTTCGAGTCCCCCATCGCCCATTCCTGGATGAAGCACCGGGTGCGTCGGACGGTCGGGACGTCAACGATCCTGCGGCTCTCCAAGCACCATCGGCCCCTGCTCGCGCGCCATCGTGCGCCAGAACTCCATCGAGCAGCCCGCAAGATGCCGTGACAGGGCCTGTGGATCCTCAAGCGCAGATGCGTTGGCATAGCGGCCACCGAAGGCGCGCGGAGCACGCTGCGGCGCCATCGGCTCCGTGCCCCACGCCGCGGCCTTCACGGCCGGGCGCGGCGTGATGTCCGTGACCGGGTGCTTCACGCCACCGACGACGATGCCCCACACCGGGATGTCGCGGATCGCCATGGACTCGACGGCGAGCGGGCTGCGGTCGAGCACCGTGAAGTCAGCGAGCTTGCCAGTGCGGATGCTCCCCACACGGTCCTCGACGCCGAGCGTGTAGGCGGCATCGATCGTGACCATCTTCAAGGCCTGCATCGCCGTCACGCGCTCCCCTGCGCCGAGCACCTTGCCGCTGAAGCGACCGATGCGATTCACCGCGATCCACATGCTCTCGAGCGGGATCGGCGGCGAGACCGGCGTGTCGGTGTGCATGGCCGTCACCACGCCGGCACCGACCAGCGTGCCCAGGCGGGAGGAGAGTTCCGCACGATCCGTGCCGAGGTACGGCACGTTGAGATCGGCGCGGTTGTGCAGGTAGTACGGATTCACGCTGGCCAGGCCACCGAGCGTGGCCAGGTCACGCGCGTTCTCCGGCGTCGAGATCCCGTAGTGCTGGATGGTGAACCGATGATCGAAGCGCGGCTTCGCCTCCTGCAGGCCGCGGAGCGCGCGAACCACGGCATCCACGCCAGCATTCCCGTTGGTGTGCGTGTGCAGGTGGAAGCCGGCCTCCCACCACGGGCGGTAGGTGGCCACCATGTCCTCGGGCTTCGTGATCCACAGGCCCTTTCGGCCATCGGTGTAGCCCGGCTGCTCGACGGCCATGCCCAAGGGCAGGAACGCATCATCGGCAAAGAACTTCACGCCGCGGAAGACGAGCTTGTCGCTGCTCGACTCCTCGAGCACGCGCACGCGAGCGGTGTCCGGCAAGCCATCGGCCGTGCGCGCCACGCTCGCCGCGGTGATGGCGACGCAGCGCAAGGGCACCCGCGGATCGTGGAAGAACGACTGGAAGAGCGCCGCCTCGCGCTCGACGCCGGCGATCTGGCCGAGCGCCATCTCGCTCGTGGTGGTGACGCCGTTGCGCCAGCCCAGATCGACGAGGTACTGCATGATCCCGGGCAGTTGCTCAGGCGTAAGGAGCGACTGCACCATCGGTGCCAGGAACCACGTCGCCGCCGAAGTACCCAGGAACTGCCCGTTGGGCAGGCCATCGGCCCCGGCCATCACGCCAGTGACCGCCAGCGCATCCTTCATCACGCCGCGCTTGGCCATGGCCGCGGTGTTGGCGTAGACGAAGTGCTCCGAGGCATCCCACACGATCAGGGGCCGCTTGGCATCGATGGCATCGAGCCAGGCCGCGTCCAGGTGGCGCCCCATCGCGATGACGTCGTAGCCCCAGAAAAGCGCCGGGTCGCTGCTGTCCTTGGTGGCGGCGAGCTGCCCCACGATCGCCGCCTTCACGGCCGCGATGTCCTTCACGCCGGGGAAGCCCCGGCCGTACGGACTGGGCATCGGGATGTTGGAGAGGCACGGCTGCGCAAGCGCGATCGCCCCGACGAGCGGATGGCCATGCGCCTCGATGAAACCTGGCACGAGCACCTTGTCCTTGAACGTCTCGTCGATCGTGACCGTGCCGGCCGACGCTGCGGTCAGCCATGGCTTGAGGTCATCGAGCGTGCGCCCGACGGAGATGATGCGGCCATCCTGCACGGCTACGCAGGTGGCGGTGGGCCAACCCGGGTCCATCGTGATCACCTCGCGCGCCACGAAGACCGTGGTCGATGGCTTGGGAGCCTGAGCAACGGTGGGCTGCGAGGCAACGATGGCAGCGGCGATGGCAAGGACCATGCAGTCGATCATCGCACATCCGCCATCGGCGGACAATGCGCTCACGCCACGACAGCATCGGCGAACTCGAAGCGTTCGCCGTCGAACAGCCCGCGATCCCCGAGCTTGAGCGAGGGAATCACGAGCAGCGCCATGAACCCAAGCGTCATGAACGGCGCACGAAGCGGCGAACCGAGCGCACGCGCCGAAGCCGACAGGCGCTCGTAGGCCGCCGCCACCTCCTCTGCCGGACGGTCGCTCATCAACCCCGCGATCGGCAGCGGCAGGACCTCGACCGATCCATCGTTCCCGAGCACCGCCAGACCACCCTTGGCCTGCAGCACGGCATCCATGGCTCGGGCCAGGCTCGCACGGTCGGCGCCGACCCCGACGATGTTGTGGCAATCGTGGGCCACGCTGCTGGCCAGCGCGCCGCTGCGCAAGCCGAAGCCGCGGATCAGCGCCATCGAGGCGGGCGCGGGGTCGTAGCGATTGACGACGGCAAGCAGCGCAAGATCCTTGGAGGGATCAGGCTCGATGCGGCCATCCGTGCACGGCACCCGGCATTCCTCGCGGCCGGTGATGAGCTGGCCATCGCGGGCCACGATGACCCGCGCAGTCGCGGCGGTCGCGCCAGCCGGCGCACGCAGCACCAGGTCATTCGGCGTGATGCGCCCTGCCCGGCAGCGATTGGGGGTGGCGCTGGCCCGTGGCGGCACGAGGCACCGACCGCCCTCGGCGACCAGCTCGCCACCGATCCACGCACGCACCACACGCATCGATTCAAGCGAGTCGACCAGGACCATGTCCGCGCGATCGCCCGGCTGCAGCACACCGCAGGGCAGGCCGTAGTGGCGGATCGGATGGAGCGTCGCCGCGCGCAGCGCCGTCATCGCAGGCACACCATGGGCGATCAGGCGCGCGATGAGCCGGTTGATGTGCCCAGCGATCAGGTCATCGGGGTGCGCGTCATCGGTGCACAGCATGCACAGGCCGGGATGCTCGAGCATGATCGGCCAGAGCGCTTCGAGATTCCGTGCGGCGCTCCCCTCCCGGATCGCGATGCGCACGCCGAGCGCGGCCTTGTCGCGCGCCTCGTCCAGCGTGAAGCATTCGTGGTCCGTCGTGATGCCACGGCCGAAATACGCGCGTGCCGCATCGCCGACCACGCCGGGCGCATGACCATCGATCGGCATGCCCCGATGCCGTGCAGCCTCGAGCTTGGCCATCACCTGCTCGTCACCATGGATCGCACCCGGCCAGTTCATCATCTCCGCCAGGTAGTGAAGATCGGGATCATCGAGTAATCGCGCGCACGCCGCTGCATCAAGCACCGCACCGGCCGATTCGAATGACGTGGCCGGCACGCAGGACGGCACGCCGAACCAGCAGGTGAACGGCGAGCCGGCAATCGAATCGAGCATGAAGCGGATCCCGGCCTCGCCCAGCACATTCGCGATCTCGTGCGGGTCACTCACCGACGCCACGGTGCCATGGCACATCGCCCTGCGTGCGAATTCCCACGGCGGCAGCATGCTGCTCTCGATATGCACGTGAGCATCGACCAACCCGGGCACGAGCACGCCGGGCGCGACCGGTCCATCGGCAGGCAGCACCGACTCGATGCACCCCGCGCGCACGGTGACCGTGCGCGGCTCGACCGTGCCGGCCACGACGTCGGCGACGAGGTGCGTGAGACGGATCATCCGTGGATGATCCGTGGGACTGATCCTCAACGCAACATCATCGAGGCCGGATCAGCCCCAGCCACCGAGCAGGATGCCGAGGTCGGCGCCATCGGTGGTGCCATCACCGTTGATGTCGCCGGCAGCCGTGCCCCACGCACCCAGAAGGATGCCCAGGTCAGCGCCGTCGACCACGCCGTCGTCGTTCAGGTCGGACGGATTCGACGGCGCGCTCGGTGCCTGCACCGATGCGGTGACCGAGTTCGGATCGCCAGCAGCACCCGGACGGAAGAGTCCGATCGTCGCATTCGCGTTGGCCGGCGCGACGTTGGCATCGAACCAGAAGTTGTAGAGCGTGGCGAAGCGCAGGGCGTTGCCGTTGGCGCTCACCGCGAAGTCGCCACCGGTCCAGGTGACGCTGCCGCCCGACACCGAGTTGGTCCAGTCGGTCGCCGCATACGGGTCGCCCGAGTGGTAGTCGATGTCCTTGAAGCCGACGTTGGTGATGGTCGCGCCGGCAGGCACCGGGACGGAGAAGGATCGCCCCGACCGATGCGAGTTGAGGTTGTGCACCGCGTACTCATAGCGCCACTGGCCGTTGCCGAGGTCGCGCGCCTTGCTCGAGACGATGAACCGCCCATCGCCCTGCGCATCGGCGA
>CAIYOC010000221.1 GCA_903927725.1 uncultured bacterium
CGAGGGTCATCGCACCGATCGACTGCCCCTTGGAATCGGTCCGCGCCATGAAGACCACGACGACCACCGCGGCGATCGCAGCGAGCGCGGCGACGAGCTGTCGCGGGCGGAAGGCTCCGAATCCATGCTCAGGCAGTTCATCGGGATCTGCGGGCATGTCCGGCAATGGACCGGCAAAGGCGAAGGTCGACCAGGACAGGACGCCCGCCAGCGCAGCGTAGATGATCGACACCACGGCGATGCTCGTGGGCGATGCTGCATCGAAGGCCGCATCGAGCACGGTGCCTGAACGCATCGCGTACACACCGAGCACGCAGCCGGCGGCGAAGAGGCCGACGGCCGTGTTGACGGCCTTGCCAACGCCCAGCGCCACGAACCACGCGACGAGCCAGAGCGCCGCCACCGCGACCCAACCCGACAGGCTCACCGAGGCCTGCGGGATCACGGGCACCACGCCGCGCGCATCCGAGGCGAGGGACGCGCACGCCAGTCCCGCCACGACCGCCAGCACGACGGCGATGCCGATGCTGCCAAAGCGAATGACCGCGTCCTTCATGGCTCGTGTGGTACGCGCTGGCGATCGGCGGCGCAAGCGGCCCGGGATCGCTCGCGCTGCAGCACTATCCTCCGGGCATGGCCCTCCCGGAAGTCGTGCTCGACGGATCCGCCCTCTCCATCGCTTCGGTCACCGCTGCGGCCCGTCATGGTGCCAAGGTGCGGTTCGACCAGATCGCGCGCTCCCGTGTGGACGCGGCGCGCTCGGCCGTGCTCGCGCAGGTGGCCCTCGGCAAGCCGATCTACGGCATCAACACCGGGTTCGGGAACTTCGCGCAAGTCCGGGTCGATGACCACAAGCTCGCCGACCTGCAGCGCAACATCGTGCGCAGCCACGCTGCCGGCGTGGGCGAGCCGCTGCCGTCCGAGGTGGTGCGGGGCGCCATGCTGCTGACCGCGGCGAGCCTCGCTCGCGGGATCAGCGGCGTGCGATCGGCCGTGATTGATTCGATCGTCGCGCACCTCAATGCCGGCATCGTGCCGATCGTGCCCGAGGTGGGCAGCGTGGGCGCGAGCGGCGACCTGGCACCTCTGTCGCACATCGCGCTGGCCCTGATCGGAGAAGGCAGCGTCACCGTCGACGGCCGCACCATGCCGACAGCGCAGGCGCAAGCTGCGGCCGGGATCGCGCCGCTTGCGCTCGAGATGAAGGAAGGCCTGTCGCTGCTCAACGGCACCCACGTCATGGCGGCCACCGCAGCCCTCGCCCTCGACGACACGCGCCGGCTCGCCGGCGCGGCGATCGCTGCCACGGCCATGGCAATCGATGGTTGCCGCGCAAGCGACAGCGGTCTCGACGCGCGGATCCACCACGCCCGATGCCAACCCGGCCAGGAACTCGTCGCGCAGCGCTTGCGCGCGCTCCTCAAGGGAAGCCAGGTCCTGCCGAGCCACAAGGAGGGCGATCCGCGCGTGCAGGATCCCTACGGATTGCGATGCGCACCGCAGGTGCTCGGCGCGGCGCTCGATGCCGTTGCGTGGGCAGAGGGCGTGGTCACGCGCGAACTCGGTGCGGTCACGGACAATCCGCTCGTCTTCACGCTCGGCGGCACGGCCATCGTGAGCGGCGGCAACTTCCACGGCATGCCGCTGGCGATCGCGCTCGACACGCTCAAGATCGCGCTCTGCCACGTCGCGGGCATCAGCGAGCGACGGACGTATTGGGCGCTCTCGGGCCATGATCGGGAGAGCCGCGTGCGACCGCACCTAGCCGTGGATGCCGGCTTCGACAGCGGCCTGATGATCGCGCAGTACACCGCGGCGGCCTGCGTGAACGAGCTTGGCGTGCTCGCCCACCCGGCGAGCCCCGGCAACGTTCCCACCAGCGCCGGCATCGAGGACTACAACAGCATGGGTGCGACGAGCGCGCGCCACGCGCGTCGATCGGTCGAACTGGCCACGAACGTGATCGCAATCGAACTCCAGACGATGGCCGAGGCGCTCGACTGCCAGCGGCCGCTGCGCTCGGGCGACGGCGTGGAGCGCGCGCATGCGATCGTGCGCAGGGAGGTCGCGCGGCTCACGGGTGATCGCTCACCCGCGCCCGACATTGCTGCCATCGCCGGGCTGATCCGCGGCGGAGCCTTCGACCGCCTGCTCGACTGAGCGCGCGGGCGGCGCGATGCACGTTCTGCAATCTTGACCCCCAAAAATGACTTCGGAGTGATGTAAACGAGGGGCTTTTGCGCGATTGCGTTCGCGTTGCGCTTCGCGCTCGTCCTCCCGTGAC
>CAIYOC010000222.1 GCA_903927725.1 uncultured bacterium
CCGTGAGCGTGCCATCGCGCAACGCCCCCAGGTATGCCGGCGCGTGGGCCCCTGCCAGCAGCTCCCACTCGGCCTCGTGCGGCGCGACAACCTCATGCGGCCGCACGATTCCCTGCGACACGAGCATCGCGTGCAACTCGCTGAACTTGCGCATCGGGAACGCATGCCCCGGCGGCAGCTCGACGACGTAGCCAGGGTGGTACGACACGCGCATGGGGCAACCTTAGGATCGAGCGGCGCCATCGACGCTGCCCAACGAAAAACGCGAGGCCGCACTCATGGCCTCGCGCTCGGTTGGGCGTGTTTGGCCGCGGGTCGCGGCCAGCGATCACTTGGCCGGAATCGTCAGGCTCTGGCCAGCCTTGAGCGAGCCATCGGAACCGATCGAGTTGGCCTCGCGGATGCGATCGACATTGGCCTTGGTCGCGGTGCCGTATTCGGCCTTGGCGATCTTCCAGAGCGTGTCACCGTTCTTGACGGTGTAGCGACGACCGGTCGTGCCGGTCGACTTGCTGCCGCCCTTCTTCGCCGGTGCCGGCGAGCCACGCGTTGCACCGCGGGTCGACTTGCCAGCAGCAGCAATCTGCTCACCAGCGGGAAGCTGGTCAGCGGCGGGCAGCTTGAGAGCGGTGCCAACCTTGAGGTTGTTGGGGTTGACGCCGGGGTTGGCATCACGGATGGCCGTCCAGGCGGACTCGCGACCGTAGGTCTTCTTGGCGATGCCACCAAGGGTGTCGCCCGAAGCCACGGTGTAGGTCGAGGTCGCGGCGACAGGAGCAGCGGGCTCGACCGGAAGGGTCGTGGCCGGGGCGAGGCCATCGGGACCAACGCCACCGTTCGTGACGACCGGCGCGGTCGGGTCGGTCGGGGTGGTGCTCGATGCCAGCGCAGGGTCAACAGCCGGCTGGTTGAAGATGTCGATCTCGGTCCCGGCGGGCGGAGCGATCACTTCGATCGCGGCACCTTCTGGGGTCGAGGGGCCGAGCACGATCGTCTCAGGGAACGCCGCATCGGTCGGGCTCTGGGTGCCCAGACCACCGTCGGCGGTCAGCCCGCCACTCGACAGATCCCCAGTGGGGTTCGGCGAGGGCGCGGTGAGGGTGAAGTAAACGCCAGTTCCGACAAAGAGAACCAGCAGGAAAGCCAACGCAATCTTCGTACCACGGGCCATGACAATGCTCCTTCCGTGAAGCGGTGTGTCTGGGAATATCGGCAGCTTCCTGCTGCCGGGCTAAGATATTATTGAACATTCTTCGGGCGCGCCACATAGCACAGCGGCGCCGCAATCAGCACCGAGCTGGCCGTACCCGCAATGAGCCCGACCAGGAAGGTGTAGGCGAACGGCCGGATGCCGGTACCGCCGAGCCAGAACAGGATCAGTGCCGTGGCCAGGGTCGCGCCGCCGGTGAGCACCGTACGGCTGAAGGTCTGGTTGATGGCATCGTTGACCATGTCGCGCGTGGCGAACTCGGCCTTGCCCTTGTTCTCGCGGATGCGGTCGAGGATGACGATCGTGTCGTTCAGCGAGTAACCGATGATCGTCAGCAGGCCGGAGATGACGTTGAGGTCGATCCGGAAACCCTCGATCAGCGTGGAGGCGCCGAACGCCGACCCCTCGGTGCGGATGCTGAACGCCAGCGCGCCCAGGCAGACGCAGACGTTGAACGCCACCGCCACGATCGTCGCCATGCTGTACCGCAGGCTGCCGAAGCGCAGCCAGATGTACAGGAGCATGCCGATCATGCTGAGGACGACCGCCACCACGGCGCTTGCCGCCAGGTTTTCGGCGACCTTGGGCGAGAAGCTGCTCACCTGCTCCAGGCTGAGCTTCTGCGTGAGCGCCGCGTTGACGAGCTTCCACTCCGGCTGTGCCACCACACGATCCCACGTTGCGGCATCGACCTTGGAGAGCAGCGCCTTGGGATCGACCGTCAGCATGACGATCGACGTGTAGCCCGCATTCGGATTGCCGGCCTGCGCCATGTCGAGGCCGATGAGCTCGGTCTCGCGGGAGGAAATCGGGCCGAAGTCAGGCTGCGACCGCATGCGGCCGAGGCGCGCCTGCGCATCGGCCAGCGTGATCGGCGGAGCGATGCCCTCGATCAGCACGGCGACGCCACCGGCGTACTCGCGCACGCTCTCGCTGCGACCATCGCGACCGATCACGGCACCGAGCGTGTCGGCATTGACCGGCCGGGTCTGGAGCGCCGCGGCATCGGTGCCAGCGCCCTTGAAGGTCAGGGGCAGCGTGACCTCGATGTCCTTGGCGAAGGCGTTGGCGACCGCGTCGACGACGGGCTCGGTGGCCGTGTCGTCGCCGCTGAAGTCAGCGGGGTTGGCGACCTTGATCTGGAAGGACGAGGCCTTGCCATCGGCGGTCGAATCACCCACGGTCAGCACGCTGGCGTTGCGCAGCTGGGCCACCGCGGCCGAAGCACCCGCGGCCTCTCCGATCGCGCGGATGCGCTGTTCGACCTCGGCGCGGGTCATGGCCAGGCGGCCATCAGCGCTCGCCGTCTCGCCCGTCGCGGCAGGACGGGTGACGAGCGTCATCGTCATGCCGCCGCGGAACTCGGTGTCGAGCATCTCGCGGCCGCTGGTGAAGGTCGCCACGATGCTGACGATCGCCAGCACGATGCAGCCGAGCCAGAGCACGCCGCGCTTGCCGATCCAGTCGATGTTCGGACGCAGCGCCGAGGCGATGCCCGGGAAGATCGTGGTGATGAACGGAAGGCGCGTGCGGTGAAGCACGTTCGTCCAGACATCGAGCATGGCGCGCGTGCAGACGATCGCCGTGAAGAGCGTGGTGATCACGCCGATGGCCATCGTGAGCGCAAAGCCCTTCACTTCCGTCGCCGCGACCTTGTAGAGCACCACGCACACGATGAGGTTCGTGATGTTGCCGTCGACGATCGCGCTGAAGGCACGCTTGTAGGCGATGTCGACCGCGTCGCGCAGGCGCTCCTTGTGCTCGGCCATCTCCTCGCGCAGGCGCTCGAAGATGAGCACGTTGGCATCGACCGCCATGGCGATCGAGAGCGCCACGCCCGCCAGGCCCGGCAGCGTGAACGAACCGTCGATCGCCGCCATCGTGCCGAACAGGAACAAGGCGTTCAGGGCCAGGGCGATCACGGCGATGATGCCGCCGCCGAGGTACCAGGCCACCATGATCACGGCCGTTGCACCGGCCGAGAGCAGGAGCGCCTCGAACCCGCGGGCCAGGTTGTCCTTGCCGAGCGCCGGGCCGAGGATGCTGACCGAGACGGGCTCGGGCTTGAGCTTGGCCTCGAGTTCGCCGCCTTCGAGCACGCGGATCAGGTAGGTGATGTCCTCGTTGGAGAAGTTGCCGGTGATGCGGCCTGAGCCGTTGATCTGCGACTGCAGGGTGGGCGCGGTGTAGAGCTCGCCGTCGAGCACGATGCCCATCGGTCGCTGCAGGTTGGCGCCGGTGAGCCGGCCCATCGCGATGCCGCCCTGCTGGTCAAGCTGGAACGCCACGCACGGACGTCCGAACTCGTCGGCGTCGCGGCGCGCGCTCTTCATCGACCAGACCTGGCCCGGCGCGTGCGTCATGCTCATCGCATCGGTGTCGTAGAGCAGGACGTAGACCTGGCCCTCGTGCTGAGCCGACACCATGTCGCGGCCGCGGAAGAAGGTCGCGGGATCGGCCAGCAGTGCCTCGAGCTGGCGCGGATCGTCGTACCACTGCTTCAGGTCGTTGAGCCGGTACCAGCTCGCAACCACGCTGTCGGTGCCATCGGGGCCGCGCTCGGACAGCTGCGTCTGCAGCTCGCCCACGTTCACGCCCTGCGGGTTCGCAGCGCTGACGGGGATGTGGAACTCAAGCACGCCCGCGGCGCGCAGCAGGCGCTTCAGGTCCTCGGGATCCTCGTAGCCGGTCATCGCCGACGCGTAGGCGTCGTACTCCTTGACCAGTGCATCGAGCTCGGCCGAGTATTCGGGGCACTGCTTGGCGATCGCCTCGAGCTCGCGCTCGCGGGGGCTCGGGCCGTACACAGGGTTGCCGGCCTCGTCGAAGAGGGCCTTGCCCTTGTCGTCGCGAAGGCGGTCACCCTTGGTCGAGAGCTGGAAGGCGCGCTTGAGGCGCGACTCGTTCACGCTCGAGGCCAGCAGCGTCTCGCGGGCCTTGCGCTCGAGGAGTTCGGCCGTAGCGATGCGCTCCTCGATGGGCGCGAGCGTGGCTGCGTCGGCCGCCTGCTCGAGCGCAGCCTGGTACGCGGCGCGGGCCTCGATGGCCTGGTCATGCGACGACTGCAGCTGCGCAAGCAGCGCGGCGCGGCTGCCGGCTGCGGGTGCGGCACCATCCTTGGGTGCGGGCACGAGCGAGGTCGCGCTGCGTTCCTGCAGGGCGCGATCGAGTTCACGAGCCGTGAGCTGCATGCGGCCGGCCACTTCTGCCAGGCGGATTCGGAAGGCATCCTGCAGCCCCTTGCCTTCTTCCGAAGGCAGCGGCATGACGATCTCGATGCGGTCACGACCCTGCGGGGTCATGCTGATGTCGAGCACGCCCTGCGGGTTCACGCGCCGCTTGAGCGCATCGATCACCTGCGTGAGCACCGACGGCGAATCGACGCCCTCGGGCATCTCGACCGCGTAGACGAGGCTGACCCCGCCACGCAGGTCCTTGCCCAGGCGGATCTTCTCCTTGGGCGGCCACACGGCAAGCGCCGCGAGCACGGCAAGGACGGCGATGAGGACGATCTTCGTGGTCAGCTTGTTCATGGTGGTCCCGCGCCGATCAATCGGCGCTCTTGGCCTTCTCGAGGATGTCGCTCACGGCGTTGCGCGCGAAGGTGAGCTTGGTGCCCGACGACTCATCCACGCGCAGCGTGACCTGGTCGCTCTTGACCTCGGTCACCACGCCGATGATGCCGCCGATGGTCTGCACGCGGTCGCGGTTGGCGATCGACGCGAGCATGGCTTCGCGCTTCTTGCGCTCCTTGCGGCCCGTGATCATGGGCAGCACGAGGATGACGAGCATCATCGGAATGAGGATCCAGAAGAACCCGCCCGGGTCCTGCGGTGCAGCCGCGGGGGCGGCGCCACCGGCCGGGGCGGAGCCCTCGACGGCGACGGGTGCGGGAGCTGGCTGGCCCGGAAGCGGCGGTGCCTGCAAGATGGCGACGGCGATGAAATCAGTCATGGTCGGTGTCGGGTTGGTCGGTCACCGCCAGGCAGGGCCATCGCGCGAGGAAGGCGTTCCACGCGTCCTGGGCGATGGCCTGGCGGATCTCCATCATAAGGGTTTGGAAGTGATGGATGTTGTGGAGGCTCGCCAGCGTCGGGCCGAGCATCTCGCCGGCCATGAAGAGGTGCCGCAGGTAGCCGCGCGAGAAGCCGCCGGAGCAGGCTTCGCAGCCGCAACCCGGCTCGATCGGCCGGTGGTCCTCGGCATGGCAGGCGTTGCGCAGGCGCAGCTGGCCCGCACGCGTGAAGACGTTGGCGTTTCGGCCGTTGCGCGTGGGCAACACACAGTCGAACATGTCCACGCCGGCCTCGACCGCGGCGACGATGTCGCGCTCGTAGCCGACCCCCATGAGGTAGCGCGGCCGATCGACCGGCAGGAGCGGCGCGGTGAAGCGCACGGTGTCGTGGATGGCCGCGGTGCCCTCGCCCACGGCCACGCCGCCGATCGCGAAGCCTGGAAGATCGCGCGCGGTGATCTCGCGAGCGCTCGATTCGCGCAGGTCGTGCAGCGTGCCGCCCTGCACGATGCCGAAGAGCCCCTGCTCCGTCGGGCGCGCGTGGGCCTTGATGCATCGGTCGAGCCAGCGCACGGTGCGCGCGTTCGCCTCCTCAACGCGACGGCGGTAGGTCGCATCATCGAGTTGCGCGCGCGCTGGTGGGCAGTCGTCGAAGGCCATGATGATGTCCGCGCCGAGCGCGTTCTGTACCGCCATGCTCTCCTCGGGACCGAGCCTGACCTTCGAGCCGTCCACGAAGGAGCGGAACGTGACGCCGTCCTCGTCGAGCGCGTTGATGTCGCTCATGCTGAAGGCCTGGTAGCCGCCGGAGTCGGTGAGGATCGGGCCGTCCCATCGCATGAAGCGATGGCTCCCGCCGAAGCCGCGCACGCGCTCGTGGCCGGGCCGCAGCATCAGGTGGAACGCGTTGTTGAGGATGATCTGGCTGTTGGTCGAGCGCACCTGCGACGGCGTGAGCCCCTTCATCGCGCCTGCGGTCGCCACCGGCATGAACGCGGGCGTGTCGAAGCTTCCGTGCGGCGTGTGCACGCGCCCGAGGCGGGCGGCATTGGTCGTGGTGCCGGCCAGTCGCTCGTAGCGGATGGGCACGTCAGGTGTCCCGGCTCGCACGGCTCAGGGTCTCGCGCTCGGAGCGAGTGAGCGAGCCGATCCCCTGCGCCTGGATCTTGGCCAGGATGCGGTCGATCTCGGCATTGTCGGGCGCCTGGCGCCGTGCGCGACGCGCGGCACTCGCACGGCTGGTGGGATCGACGCGGCCGAGGAAGTCGAAGAAGCCGTGCAGATGGTGCGTGTTGCCGATGAAGTACCAGCCGGCGATCGCGCCGCCGAGGTGAGCGGCCTCGCCGCCGGCGTTGTTGCCGGCCCTGACGATCGTGTAGATCGCCCAACCCAGCAGCAGGATCGCCAGCGTGCGCAGCTTCATGGGGATCACGAAGAAGAGCAGGACCTGCGTGTTCGGGGCCAGGCGCGCGGCGGCGAACATGATGCCGAAGATCCCCGCACTCGCGCCGACCAGCGGCGTGGTGGGATCGTTGAAGAGCAGGCCGGGGATCGCCGGCAACTTGAGCAGCGCGAGCGCCCATCCGCCCAGGTTGAGCGCCAGGTACATCAGCGCGCCGAAGATCCCGCACAGCAGGTAGAAGGCCAGGTACCGCTTCGCACCCAGGTAGCGTTCGATCACGCCACCGAAGAAGAAGAGCCCAAGCATGTTGAAGATGAGGTGGTTCGCATCGGCATGCACGAACTGGAAGCCGACGATGCGCCAGAACTCCAGGCCGGTCCAGCCGACGAAGGGCTGCTCGACGACCAGGGCCTTCGCCGTCGAGAAGTAGAGCCAGCTGTTCAGCAGCGGCATCAGCTGGTAGCTGATGGTCCCAACCTGCTTCTTCGTCTCGGCGAGCACGATGGGCGCATCGCCTCCCATGGCGGGAACGGTGCGTTCGGCCAGCCGTCCGTTGGGCAACCGCTCGACGCGGGTCTGCGAGACGGGCTCGGTCAGCACGATCTCCTTGCCGCGGACCTCATCGATGTCCACGCCCGGCGCCACGCTGACCTCCAGCGGCACCATGCGCGGCGGCAGGAAGCCATCCACCGCGAAGACCGCCACGCAGGCGATGATGATCCATGCGGTCACGCTGAGCGAAGCCAGCGCTCCTGCGCCCCCCTGCTGCGGATCCCTCCAGCGACGCGACTCAACGCCCATGCCCGCTGCCTCCCACGGCACGCCACAGATGGAACGCCGCGATCGTCTTGCCATCCTTGATCTGGCCGGTCGCGATGCGCCGCTGTACCTCGTCGGGATGGACGAGCTCGACCTCGATCTGCTCATCCGCCTCGAGCGCCTGCTCGCACGGCGTGAGTGCGGTGGCCTCGTACAGGTGCATGAGCTCGTCGCAGAAACCCGGCGAGGTCAGGTATGCGCCAAGCCGGCGCACCGAACCCGCGCGGTAGCCGCACTCCTCCTCGAGTTCACGGCCTGCCGCAGGTTCCGGATCCTCGCCCGGTTCGAGCTTGCCCGCGCAGAACTCCTCGAGCCACTCGCCGACGGCGATGCGGTAGTTGCGGATCAGGACGAGCCGGCCATCGTCGAGCACGGGCACCACGGTGACCGCGCCAGGATGGCGAACGACATGGCGATCGAGCATGCGGCCATCTCGTGCCTGGACCTGCAGGCACTCGATGCGCAGGAAGCCTGCTTGGTGGACGATTCGACCTGTCACGCGCGCTCCTTCCGGGGGGCCGCGCATGATAGGGTTCCGACGTGGACCCGTCGCCGACCAACGAGCCCCTGATCCGTGTCGCACGGCTGCGCAAGCGCTTCGGCCGACTGCAGGTGCTCAAGGGCGTCGATGTGTCGTTCGCGGCGGGCCAGACCACGGTCGTGCTCGGCCCCAGCGGCTGCGGCAAGAGCGTGCTGCTCAAGCACATCGTCGGCTTGCTGCGCCCCGACTCCGGGGAGGTCTGGTTCGACGGCCTCCGCGTGGACCGCATGCGCGAGGCCGAGCTCGGTTCGGTCCGGCGGCACATCGGATTCCTGTTCCAGATGAGCGCGCTCTTCGATTCGCTGAGCGTGGCCGACAACCTGGCGTTCCCGCTGCGGGAGCACGGGGTGACGGACGAGGCGATCGTCCAGGCCCGCATCCAGCGCGTGGCGACGATGGTCGGTCTCTCGTCCACGTTGCACCAGATGCCGGCGGAGCTCTCAGGCGGCCAGCGCAAGCGCATCGCGCTCGCCCGGGCGATCGTGCGCGATCCCAAGGTCGTGCTGTACGACGAGCCGACCACCGGCCTCGACCCGATCCGTTCGGACATCATCAATGAGCTCATCCTGAAGCTCAAGCGCGAGCTGCGCATCACCGGCATCGTGGTCACGCACGACCTGCAGTCGGCCTTCAAGGTCGGTGACCGGTTCGTGCTGATGCACGAGGGTTCCGTGCGATTCGAGGGCTCCGCCGCTGAGCTTCGAGCATGCCAGGACCCGGTCGTCCACCGCTTCCTCCAGGGCGAGGCGTCGCCGGAGGAACTCGCGGAGATCCGCGGCAACGGTGCCTCTACACTGGGCGCCCCATGAAGGACTCGACGCGCAACTTCGTCACGGGCCTGGTGAGCATCGGTGCGATCGGCGTGCTGGTCGCCCTGCTCCTGATGTTCGGCGAGCTGCGCTGGCTCATTCAGCCGTCGTACCGCGTCACCGTGGCCGCCAACATCGGCGCGGGCCTGCGCACCGGCTCGCAGGTCATGCTCAATGGCGTACCCATCGGCGAAGTCGTCTCGGTGAAGGTTCGTCCTTCCGAGGAACCGCCGGTGCGTGTCGAGGCCGACATCAATGCCGAGATCGACCTGCCGCAGTCGTGCGAGGTCTCGAGCGAGAGCGGCCTGATCGGCGGTGGCTCGCGACTCAACTTCCGCATGCCCGAGGACCTGTCGGCTCGGACCGCCATGGCCCCGCGCGACGGCACCTGGATGGCCACGGCCACGTTCATGACCTTCGAGGATCGCATCGCGTCAATCGTGAGCGAGGACTTCACCGAGCTCGCGCGCAACCTCAATGAGCTCGTCGCACCGCTGAAGGGCAGCCCCGACGACCCAGCCAACGAAGGTTCGATCCGGACCAGCGTGACACGCCTGAACCGCATGCTCGCCTCGGCCGAGGCGGCGTTCGATGGCGCCAACACCTGGCTCAACGACGAGCAGCTGCGCACCGACGCCAAGAGCGCCGTGTGGAAGGCAAGCCAGCTCATCGACCAGGCAAGCGCCGCGATGGAGGCCGTCGCCGGCGCTGCCAAGGGCGTCGAGGGCCAGGCCACCACGCTCGCCGCCGATCTGCGCCCCGTCATCGAGCGCATGCGCCAGACGCTCGAGAACGTGCAAGCGATCAGCGAGAAGGTCAACGCGGGCGAAGGCACCGTGGGCCAGCTCGTGAACAACCCCGACCTCTACCGCTCGCTCGAGGATGCCGGCCGCCGGCTCGCAGCGACGCTGGCCGAGGTCGAGCTGCTCGTGAAGAAGGTCAAGGACGAAGGCCTGCGCCTGGAGTGGTGAGCACTCAGGGCCCGCAAGCCCCGCCGCCACCATCGCGACATCCATGAACGACAACGCGGAGCCGTACAGCACGGCTCCGCGTTCCCTTGTCTCCGTCCGGAGGCGGTTCAGCCCGCTCCACCGAGCACGACCACCTCGACGCGCCGGCTGCGCGCCTTGGTGTCGGCCGGCTTGTCCGGTCCCCACGAGCTGAGCTTGATGGCGTCCTTCGGCAGGCCCTTGGCGATCAGGTACTCGCGCACCGCGTAGGCGCGCTCGAAGCCGAGGTGATAGTTGGTGGCGAAGCGATCCTTGGTGGCCTTGATCGGATCAGTGTCGGTGAATCCGACCACGTCGAGCGATCGGCCCGCGTGCGACTCCTTGATGATCGTGACGATGCGGTCCAGGCTGCGCTTCGAGGCAACCTTCAGCGTGCTCTTGCCGCTGTCGAAGAGGACATCTCCCTCGATCACGACATGGATGTCGTCGCCGATCTTCTGGGCGCTCACGCCCTCGATCCCGTTGAATTCCTCGGCAGCGCCTTCGCTCACCGGTGCGGCGGCAACGGGAGCACGCGCGAGATCGGCCGCCGCCTGCTCGGCGGTGCGCGCGCGCTGCTCGGCGGCGCGACGGGCTTCTTCGCTCTCTTCGAGTGCACGGCTGCGGTCATCGAGCTGCGCCTTGAGCGCGTCGATCTCCGTGGTGCTGGCCTGCTTCTGCTGCCCTTCGCAGCCGACCATCGTCAGCAGCGACACGGCGATCCCGGTCATCATGAACTTCGTCATCCTTGACTCCTCTGGCTGGCGGCACCACGCGGCGCCGGGGCATCCTGCCCGCGCGCATGGTAATCGCCTTGGATAACAGGTCAAGGACCTTCGACGATGCCGGGGAAGGCCACGCGCCCAAGGTCGACGAACCACGGGCGGAAGTAGACGAGCAGCAACACCGCCGCGGCGAGGTACGGGCCGTAGGGCAGTTCGCGCCGGGTGCCTCGGCGGGCGGCGAGGGCGAGCGCGGCCATGGCGGCCAGCGCCACGAAGGGCGCGATGAAGAAGCCAGCCAGCGGGACGATCCAACCGAAGGCCGCACCGGCGCACCCGAGGATGTGAACGTCCCCGAAGCCCATCGCCTCGCGGCCGAAGGCCAGCGTGCCCGCAATGCGGATCGCCCAGATGATCCCGCCTCCGACGAGGTAGCCCATCATGCTCGCGGCCACCGGTTCGAGCCAGGCCGGCGCGTTCCCGATCGATGCGCCGAGGAACGCGCCGATGAACGCGCCGAGCACTGCTGGCGCCAGCACGATGCATGCGTGGCCGAGTTCACGCACCGCCTCGCGGCGAGCGTGCGGGTAGTCGGCGAAGAGCTCCCCTTCGGGCACGAACTGCTCGTAGTCGTGGAAGCCCGGTCGAAGCACGCCAGCCCGCAGCAGCGCAGCGAGCTTGACGACGCCGATCATGCCGCCGACCGCTGCGCCGGCCATCCACATGGGGGCCGCAGGGAGCGGCGAGACCACCGTGCCCGGGTGCGGCACCCAGCCCTGCACCGCCGCGGCCACGAAGGCGACCACGGTCGAGAGCACGGGGATCGCCAGAGGGATCGTGAAGGTCCGCGCATCGATCATCGTGATCGCGACCAGCGAGCCGATGCACCATGCCCACGAGGCGATCATGGGGAGCGCGCGCCAGAAGCCCTGCTGCGCGAACCAGCCGAGACCTGCTTCTCGGGCACGATCTGCGGCAGTTCCGCCGAAGCACTGCCACCAGAGCGCTGCGAACAGCACGCCGACGAGCAATTCAAGCGCGAGGTACTGCGGCGAGATCCGCACGCCGCACCCGGCGCAGCGCCCCCGGACGACGAACCAGCCGATGACCGGCAGGTTCTGCCACCAGGCGAGGCGGAGACCGCACGTCGGACAGCGGCTTGGCGGCGCGACGACGCTCATGCCTTCGGGCCAGCGCACCGCGACGACGTTGATGAAACTGCCGGCGCATGCGCCCATGCAGAAGGCGAACGCCGCACCGAGTGCAGCGAGTCCGTTCAGGAGCACCCAGTCGGGCAGCGATTCCATGGAACGCTCAGCGATCCCCCGCCGAGAGGCGGCCGATCTCCTCGTCGGCCTCCTTGAGCAGCGCGCGGCAGTGCTTCACGAGTGCCGCACCGCGACGGTAGTCGTCGAGGCTCTCCTTCAGCCCCGACTCACCCGACTCCATGCGTTCGACGAGTTGCTGGAGCTGCTCCATCGCCTGCTCGAAGGTGAGCACGGCGAGGTCGTCTGGGGCTGATTCCTTGCTTGGCTTGGCTGGGCTCATGTCGACTCCTTCTCTCGGGTGGTCACGGTACTGCTGATGCGGCCATCGGCCACGATGGTGGTGAGCTCGGCTCCGGGCGCCGCCCGATCGATGGATCGGATCGGCTGGCCATCGGAACCCAGCGTGATCGAATAGCCGCGCTCGAGGACGCTCGTGGGCGACAGCGCCGCGAGCTGGCGCGCCAGCAGATCCACGCGGGCGGCGTGGCGTTCCGAACGGCGGGCTTGCGACTGCGCGAGTCGACGCGCTGCGTCGTCCAGGCTGCTCCGTGCCGCAGCCTGTC
>CAIYOC010000223.1 GCA_903927725.1 uncultured bacterium
ACCGGCAACTGGAGCTGGAAGCCCGGCCACACGGCACCGACGACAACACAGTTCTGCGTATCTGCGGCAGTGGGATCCTCCGCATCGCGAACCTGTGCGGGAGCGATGATCTGGGCCCCATTGCCTGCCGAGAGCACGAAGCACAGGCCGGCATCGATGCCCAGGCTGATGGCGTCGCGAATGGCCTGGCCCTGCTCAGGAGCCGCATCGTTAATCGAATTGAGCGGCTGGAACCCGGCGGCCGTCTCCATCGGAATCACGCAGACGTTCGACGCGGGGAATTCGCTCCCCGAATCCGCGGTGAGGTAGTAGGCAGCGCTCGCGATGGCTGCCGAGGTGCGGCTGGTGCCGGTCGACGACAGCGCGGGGAAGAACCATGGCTCGGCAGCATGGCAGAGCCCGGTCACGCCCTTGGTGTCGCGGTTGGCCACCAGCACCGACATCACGGCTGTGCCGTGCTGCGGGTACACCACGAATCCATCGGGGGGAAAGGTGGGGTTGCTCACATCAACGCAATTGGCTGGGTTGGTCTCCAGCGGGCTGCAGCGCGCGCAGCAATCCTCGGCGGTCTCTTCGAAGCCGCCGCAGTCGCATGGGACCGGAGTCGGGTTGATCAGGAATGGGGCCTGTCCTGGCTCGACGACGATCTTGGACTCGCCATTGACGAGGAACTCTTCGTGGTTGACGAACATGCTCAGGTCGACGACGCCAACCTTGATACCGGAGCCGTTCAACTCCGCCTGGCCGAACAGCGCGTTAGCCAAGAAGTCCATGTAGCCAACGTCAAGACCACCGCCGAGGTAGGTCGAGGCGCGCATGAACGGGAAGAAGTCCGCGTTCGTCGGCGCGCTAGGGGGCGGCAACTGGCGAAGGCGCGTGCCCCAGAGGGCGAGCGGCATGCTGCCCACCGCGACTTGGCCCTGCACGCCATCAAGGCCGGGGCTCACCGCCGGCTGGGTGATCGTGGTGGCGGTGTCGAGGGGGAACCGAGTCGGGTCGGCAGGATTGCCGAACGTTTCGCCAAGCAGCAGGTTTGAATCGCCGTAGTACGGAGTCGCCAGGGTGGTGGGGTCGTACGGGTTGCCCTGATCGAAGGCAGACAGACCGGGAATCAGCCCAGGCACCGCAAGCGCGGGGTTGATGGCGTAAATCGATCGAGCCGCGGTCGCCGCGGTGGTCTCGGCGTCGGTTGTGTCAACGCTCGAAAGGTCGGAGAAGTAGTCGCGGGTGATGAAGCAGTCCGGGATCGTCAGCGCACTCGCGGCGCAGTCGGCGTCCCAGGAGATCGAGCAGCACAAGTAGTTCACGGCGCAGACCACTGCGCAGCAGTTGGGTTCCTTGGAACCATTGAGAGCGCCAGCAGACTGCAAGGCGTGGTGTTGGAGTCGGCCGGCCGTGAAGGTCGACCAAGAGCCGCCACCCGTCGACGGGTCGGGCTGACCTGGAGGGCCACCCGTCACGTTTCCGCAGCCCTCGTACAGCGCCGCCGGACCGTTTGGCGGGCCGCAAAGGAAGTTGGACATCGTCAGGCAGCCCCAGTCCCAGACCGCAACGCCGCCGGCGCAGATTGGCGGACCGATGCAAGAGTCGGCACCAACGGACGGCGTGTACCACTCGTTGATCAGATCGATGCAGCCGGCGATCGCGTCGCCGCCCTGCAGACCGCCGCAGTTGTCGCAACCCGCATCCGCGTAGGGCGGAAAGATCGGCCCATTGGCGCACTCGGCGTCGAAGAGATCGCTGCACTCGCCGGGAGGAGTCGGGCACTGGGCCTGATTGACGCGCGCCTCGATCTCGACGAGATCGACCATAGCCAGCCCCTGCAGGTAGCTCGCGGTGCTGAGCAGGTCACCCTTGCACTGCACGGCGATCCAGTCCGAGAGGTCGCGCGACCAACGGCCCGAACGACGACGAGCACGTTCGCGGAGTTCCGCGGTCTGCGCCGGGGTCAGGTCGACCATTGACGAGTACGAAGCGCCCAGCGTGTCGAGCGCATCGCTCAGACCCGTGAGGTCCATTCCGGTTCGGCTCGTCAGTTCGCCGACTTGCCCGAAGCGAGGTGCGGTGATGCTGTACTCAGGCTTCACACGGACCAGCACTCGGCCGGTGGCCACGCTGCGCCCAGTCCGGGGATCAGTCGGAACCGTGAGGGTCGTTGGACCGGGGCCGGCCTTGCCACGGCCGGCGGCCGTCCGGACCTGGGCGTGCGCCACGCCGGGTTCGAGGGCGACCGAGGCAACGAGCGCAGCCAAGAGGCTCGCGTGGGGCACAAAGCGGAAGATCATCGGTACTTGCTCCGTGGGGTCGATGGCACAGAACCCGCACTGGCGGGCCATCCAACCAGTCTAGACCACAATCCGGGTCGTCACAACCGGGAATCAGGGCTTCGAAGCCGTCGCCTTCAGCACCCGATGGCCGATGTCCGAGCGGAAGAAGGCGCCCGGGAATTCGATGCAGCGGGCTGCCTGGTTGGCCAAGGCCTGAGCGCGCTCAAGCGTCGCCGCCAGGGCCGTCACCCCCAGCACGCGACCGCCGTTGGTGACGAGTGTTCCATCCTTGCGGCGGGTCGTCCCCGCATGGAAGACAACAACCCTTTCATCGTCGCCCGCGCAAGCTTCCGCCGCGGAAATGCCCGTGATGGGGTCGCCCTTGCGCGGAGTGCCCGGGTAACCCTCGGCGCACACAGCGACGCAGACGGCCACGCGCTGGTCAAAGGTGAACGAGGCCTCGTCGAGGGAACCGGTGGCGCACCTCCAGAGGACCTCGACGAGGTCGCCCTGGAACCGCATCATGAGCGGCTGCGTCTCAGGATCACCGAAGCGTGTGTTGAACTCGAGCACCTTGGGGCCAGCGGGCGTGAGCATCAAGCCGGCGTACAGCACGCCCTTGAACGGGATGCCATCGCGCTTGAGTGCGTCGACCGTCGGCACGAGCACATCGCGCACGACCGCGTCCATCGTGGCTTCATCGGCAAGCGGGGTGGGGCAGTACGCGCCCATGCCGCCCGTATTGGCACCCGTATCCCCCTCGCCGACCTGCTTGTGGTCCTGACATGGTTCGAGCAGGCTGATCGTGCTGCCATCGACGAGTGCAAGCACGGAAAGCTCCTGCCCATCGAGCTTTTCCTCGACCACGATCTTCATGCCCGCGTCGCCGAACTCCTTCGCTCCCATCATGCGACGGATGACGGCAGCAGCCTCGCCGCCCCGATCGCACACGACCACGCCCTTGCCGGCGCACAGGCCCGCCGCCTTGACGACCATCGGCTGGTCGCGCGCAAGCACGTAGTGCAGTGCGGCATCCATCGACGTGAACGACTTGCCCTCCGCCGTGGGCACGCTGGCTTGCCGCATCAGGTCCTTCGCGTAAGCCTTGTCGTTCTCGAGTCGCGCTCCAGCCTGGACCGGACCGAACACGGGGACGCCGGTCGTGGCGATCGCATCGGCAAGTCCTGCCTCGAGCGGTGCCTCGGGGCCAATCACCACGAGGCCGATCTTCTCCTTCGTGAGCCACTGCAGGAAATGGAAGTTCCGCGTGGGCGCCACGTCCTCGGGGCAGGCCTTGCACAGGGCCTGGATCCCAGCGTTGGCGTTCTTCTCGCACCAGAGTTCGCCCAACCGGCGCGAGCGGCGCATGCACCACGCGAGAGCGTGCTCCCGACCACCGGAACCGACGAGCAGGACGTTGATGCGATCAGGCAGGGCCTCGGCCATGGGTCGAGTGTAGTGGTCGCGCCGCGGCAGCCGGGCCTTCGTGCTAGCCTTCGAACCCCGGAGTCTTCACCATGGTTCGAGCCCTTGCCATCGTCGCATGCCTTGTCGCGCCCGCCGTCGCCCACGCGCAGGATGGCGCCGACCTCCTCAAGCAACTCAACGGCACCTTGGCCAAGGCCAGTGCCGACAAGCTCAGCTGGAAGCCCGTGCTCGAGGCGTGGGCTGCCATGCCGGCGCCGCCGTGCGCTGCGGATGCCGGCTGTGGGCAGGATTCGATCTGGCCGGGCATGAAGGACTGGTCGAAGTTCGCCGACTGGGCCAAGGCCAACCCCGGGATGGGCAAGGCGCTGATCCAGGCGCAGTCGGCGCTCGCGTGGGGCATGCCCTACGGCGATTCGGCGCTGCCCGCCGCGCTCAAGGGCAAGGGCGTCGCGGTGATGCTGGGTGATGGGGACCACCTCGTCAACATGAAGGTCGGCTACCTCGCGGCGTTGCGGACGATCGGGCAGTACGTCACCGCAGAGCAGTACCGGCTCTGTGAGGACGGGAAGTTCAAGGAAGGTTTCGAGCTCGGCGTGGCGCACCTGCGCCTGCTGCGGCAGGTCTGTGACCAGTCGTTGCTTGCGGAGAAGCTGTTCGGCATGGAGCAGCTCTCCCAGGCGCTGTCGATCCAGCGCGACATGCTCTGGCGGTACCGCGACAAGGCACCGGCGACCGCGCTGCGTGAGGTTGCGCTCAAGGGCTACCCGTTCCTGGGCACCGGTGACAGCGAGCGCATGCGCCGACTGCTCCTGCCCGAGGGCGACCGTCTGGTCGTGGCCGCGCAATTGTCTCGCGGCTTCGATGCTGCTGGCCAGCCCGACGCTGAGCGCTTCGCTTCCGTCTTCGGCGCCGATCCCAACCACTCGAGTCCGATGCAGCGCTTCGGCGAGGAAAAGATGTGGAAGCGGGTGGCCGAGGTCCACGGCAGCCTCGACGCGAGCGAGGAGAAACTCCAAGCGATCTACGACGACTGGTGGCGCCGATGGCGCATGCGCCCCTATGGCAACCCGATCTTCGAACTGCCCACGGAGACGAGCCGGCTCAACCCCGTGAAATACGCGGCCGTATCGAAGCTCCTGCAGGACTTGACCAAGGCCTTCGATGCCCGCAACGTGCTGATCGCCAATGCCAACGGCACGGCGTTTGCCGCCGCGGTGGTGGCTCGCTACCGGGCCGACCAGGGGCGTTGGCCCCAAAAGCTCGAGATCGCGATCCAGGCTGACTACATGAAGACGAAGATGAACCTGGATCCCTTCGACAAGGGGTACAAGGGCTTCGAGTACCGCGCGGTCACCAAGCCCAAGGCGGTCGATGCAGCCGTGGGCCGCATCGAGGCGCCCGGCGTGCTGATCTTCGCCAAGGGCATCGATCACGAAAGCAACGAGGCCGCCACCCACACCGACGACGGTTCCAAGGGCGACATCCTCATCTGGCCGCCCGTGCGCGAACTCGCGCGCGAGCAGGGATTGCTCGGCTCCTGAAGCCGGCACAGGAACAGCACCATGCACGACGGCATCGAGAAGGTGGTCATCATCGGCAGTGGTCCGGCAGGCTGGACCGCGGCGATCTACGCAGCGCGCGCGAGCCTGTCGCCCGTGGTCTACGTCGGCGTGCCGGCGTCGAATCCCGCACCGGTGCTGCCGGGTGGGCAGCTCATGATGACGACCGAGGTCGAGAACTACCCGGGCTTCCCGCACGGCGTGACCGGTCCCGAGATGATGCAGAAGTTCCAGGAGCAGGCCGAGCGGTTCGGCACGCGCGTGGTCGGCGACGACATCGTGCACTGTGACTTCTCGCAGCGCCCCTTCACGCTGAAGACCGGCGACGGCAAGGTCGTCCGCGCCCACTCGGTCATCATCGCGACCGGTGCCACCGCGAACTGGCTCGGCCTGAAGAACGAGCTGCACCTGGCCCAGACTGGCGGCGGCGTGAGCGCGTGCGCGGTCTGTGACGGTGCGCTGCCGATCTACCGCGGCGCCACGGTGGCCGTCGTGGGGGGCGGCGACACCGCGATGGAGGAAGCCAGCTACCTGACCAAGTTCGCCGGCAAGGTGCTGATCATCCATCGCCGCGACAGCTTCCGCGCCAGCAAGGCGATGCAGGAGCGCATCCTCAAGGATCCCAAGGCGGAAGTGCTCTGGAACAAGGTCGTCGTCGACGTGATCGGCGAGAAGCGCATCGAGGCGGTCGAACTCGAGGACACCGTGACCAAGGAGCGTTCGCGCGTGTCCGTGGGCGGGCTCTTCATCGCGATCGGGCACTCGCCGGCGACGAAGTTCCTGCAGGGCACCGGTCTGGCCTTCGACGACAAGGGCTACGTGGCGCTCGCCACACGCTCCAGTGCGACGAACGTCGACGGCGTCTTCGCCGCAGGCGACGTGGCTGATCCGACCTATCGCCAGGCCGTCAGCGCCGCCGGCATGGGCTGCCAGGCGGCGATTGATTGCGAACGATGGCTCGCCGCCCAGGGCGTGCACTGAAGCCGCATGGGTGCTGCGACGACATCGACGCGGACGAAGGACCGATGGGTCACGTTCGGGTCGCTCGTCGCGATGGTGCTCGGTGCCGCGCTCGGTGAGTGGATTCACCGCAACGGCGGCGCAGCCAACGGCTTCGCCCTCGTGGGCGAGATGCTCCTGGTGCGTCCGCTGCTGCTGCTCGTGGTGCCGCTGATCCTGCTCAGCGTGATCGGTGGGGCAGCCAGCCTCGGCGCGACCGGCCGGCTGGGCCTCCTCGGCGGGGCCACGCTTGCGTTCTTCGTGTCGACCATGGCGATCGCAGCCGCCCTCGGTGCGGTGCTGGTCACGTGGATCGCACCCGGATCGGGCATCGATCCCGCGGCCGCTGCGGCCTTGAAGGCATCGCCGCAGGCCCTGCCCGCTGCGGTCGGTTCAGGCGAAGTCGGCTCGCTCCACGATGCATGGCGTTCGATCCTGTTCCAGCTCGTGCCGAAGAACGTGTTCAGTGAGATGGTCGCCGCGAGGCCGCTCGGACTGATCACCTTCAGCATTCTGATCGGGCTCGGGCTCTCGGCGATCGGCGATGCGGGGCGCACCGCGCTCGACGTGATCGAGGGCCTGAACCAGGCCCTGATGCGCGCCATCGGCTGGGTGCTCTGGGTGCTGCCGATCGGTGTGCTCGCCCTGGTCACGTCGACCGTCGCACGGGCGGGATTCGAGGCGCTGTCGGGTTCGCTGGGCACCTACATGCTCGTCGTGCTCGGTGGACTGCTGCTGCACGCCTTCGTGGTGCTGCCGATCATCATGGCGGTCCTCGGAGGCGGCAATCCCTATGCCTTCCTGTGGCGGGTCCGCCGCGCGATGCTCACCGCCTTCAGCACGAGTTCCAGCAGCGCCACGCTGCCGGTCACGATGGAGGCGTGCGAGTCGGCTGGCTGCAGCCGCCGCGCCACGCGGTTCGTCTGCCCACTTGGCTCGACCCTGAACATGGACGGGACCGCGCTCTACGAGGCGGTTGCGGTCGTCTTCCTTTGCCAACTCTTCGGGATCGCCCTCGGCGGGGCTGAACTCGCCGTGGTGGTCGTCACGGCCACGCTCGCTGCAGTCGGGGCGGCCGGGATTCCCAGCGCTGGGCTCGTGACGATGGTGCTCGTCGTGCAGGCCGTGAATGCCAGCCTCGGCAACGATCCTGCGCGCAGCCTGCCGATCGAGGCGATCGGGATCATCATCGGCGTTGACCGCATCCTCGACATGGTCCGCACGATGGTCAACGTGCAGGGCGACATGATCGGGGCGCGGCTACTCACCCGGCTCGCGCCGGACGACGCCAACGGCTGATCGCCGTGGCCCGTGCCCGGTTCACGCCTTGGGCGGCAGAGCCTGGCGTACGTGCAGTTCCTGCAATTGCGCCAGATCGACCGGGCCCGGCGCCTCGATCATGAGGTCTCCGCCCGACTGCGTCTTGGGGAACGCAATCACGTCGCGGATGTTGTCGGTGCCCACGATGTGCATCACCAGGCGGTCGAGTCCGAACGCGATGCCGCCGTGCGGCGGCGCGCCGTGGCGAAGGGCACTGAGCAGGAACCCGAACTTCGCGTTCGCATCCTCGGCTGTCAGGCCGATGAGCTTGAAGACGCGCTCCTGCACATCCATGCGGTGGATGCGGATCGATCCGCCGGCGATCTCGCTGCCGTTGAGAACCAGGTCGTAGCCCGCGCTCAGGCATGCGCCCGGATCGCTCTCGAGAATCCCGAACTGGTCCGGGTTGGGGCTCGTGAACGGGTGGTGCAGCGCAACCCAGCGCTTGCCGTCCTCGTCCCAGTCGAACATCGGGAAGTCGATCACCCAGAGGAAGTTCCAGCGGCCCTCGGGGATGAGGCCGAGGTCGCCCGCCAGCTTCAGGCGCAGCTCGCCCATCGTCTTGGTTGCGATGTCCCAGCTGTCGCAGGCAAAGAGCACCGCATCGCCGACCTGGAGGCCAAGCCGCTCGACGAGCCGATCCTTGATCGGCTCGAGGAACTTGGCGATCCCGGTCTCGAAGCCGTTGGCGGTGAGCTTCACGACCGGGACGCCACCGGCCTTGAACGTGCGGACCCACTCCGAGTAGCCGTCGGTCATCTTGCGCGTGAGCTTCTCGGCGCCGCCCGGCACGCGGATGCACTTGACCACGCCCTTGCGGCCGGTGGCGCTGCGCTTGGCGAGCGCTTCCTGGAACACCTTGAAATCGCAGGCGGCCGCGAGGTCCGACACGTCGTGGATGTGCAGATCGAAGCGCGTATCCGGCCGGTCGATGCCGTAGCGCTCCATGGCCTCGGCGTAGGTCATCATCGGCACCTCGCCGATGTCGTACTGGAAGAGCTCGGTCCACAGGCCACGAACGAAGCCGGTCATCATGGACATCACGTCTTCGCGCTCGACGAAGGACATCTCGAGGTCGATCTGGCTGAACTCGGCCTGGCGGTCGGCTCGGGGATCCTCGTCGCGCAGGCACCGGCAGATCTGCATGTAGCGGTCGCAGCCAGCGACCATCAGGATCTGCTTGAAGAGCTGCGGGCTCTGCGGCAGGGCGTACCAACTGCCCGGGTGCAGGCGGCTGGGCACGATGAAGTCGCGAGCGCCCTCGGGGGTGCTCTTGATGAGCAGGGGAGTCTCGATCTCCATGAAGCCGTTGCCCGCGAAGTAATCGCGCGCGAACTTGGTGATGCGGCTTCGGGTCTTGAGGATGTGCTGCATGCGCGGCCGACGCAGGTCGATGTACCGGTAGCGCAGTCGCGTTTCCTCGTTGATCTTCTCGGCGTCGTGCTCGTCGGGAAGGATCGGCGGGGTCTCTGCCTTGTTGAGCACCTCGAGGCGCTCGACGACCACCTCGACTTCGCCGCTGGCGAGCTTGGGGTTCGCACCGCCGGCGCGCAGCCGGACCGTGCCCTTCACGGCCACCACGTCCTCGCGTCGGAGGGCGTGCGCCGCATCCACCACGTCATCGGCACTCGACTCGAGGTCGAAGACCACCTGGGCCAGGCCCTCCTTGTCGCGCAGGTCGATGAAGAACAGCCCCTTGCCCTGGTCGCGGTAGGTGTTGACCCATCCGCAAATGGTGACGGACTGTCCCGCATGGACGGGACGGAGTTGGCCGCAGAAGTGGGTGCGCTTGAGCATGGTGGTGCCTGTCGGGCGGGGGATGCTAGCCGACACGATCGATGGCCTGACGGCTACGCTCCGGACCATGCCAGCCGCGCACGGCGCAGGGTCCCGGACGATCCTCTTCACGGCCTTCGAGCCTTCCGGCGATGCCCACGCCGCGCCTGTGATCCGCGCGCTGCTTGAGCAGGATCCGACGGTGCGCATCGCTGCCTGGGGCGGTCCCCGCATGCGCGAGGCCGGCGCCGAGATGATCGGCATCACGGCTGAGGACGGGGCCATGGGGCTCGCGGGCCTGAGCAAGATCAACATGGTGCGGCGCGTGCGGCGCGAAGTCGCGGAGTGGTCGCTCGCCAATCGCGTGGTGCTGCATGTGCCCGTCGACAGTCCCGCCGCGAACTTCCCCGTGGTCAAGGCCATTCGGCCGCGTGGCATCAGGACCGTGCACCTGGTCGCGCCCCAGATGTGGGCGTGGGGCGAGTGGCGCCTGGCCAAGCTGCGCCGGCTCACGGATCTGGTGCTGTGCCTCCTGCCGTTCGAGGAGGCGTGGTTTCGCGAGCGGGGCGTGCAGGCAGCGTTCATCGGCCACCCGGTCATCAATCGGGGCTTCGACGAAGCGTCGCTCGCCGCATCCGTGCGTCATCTGCCCAGCGGCTCTCCCAAAGTGGCGCTGCTGCCGGGCAGTCGAAGCCAGGAGCTGAAGGCCAACCTGCGCTCGATGGTCGAGACGTTCATCGAGTTGCAAGGCCGGCACCGTGGCATGACCGGGGTCATCGTGGCCGCCAACGAGAACCTCGCGAGATTGGCTGTGCACCTCGTGCCGAGCTTGCCCAACGGCCTGCATGTGGTGGTCGGCGAGATCGATGGCGTGCTGCGCTGGTGCGATCTGGCCATCAACGTCTCAGGCACCGTCTCGCTTGATGTCGCGCGGCATGGCAAGCCGATGGTCGGGCTCTATCGCGTCAGCTGGCTGTCGTATCTGCTGTCCAAGCTGGTGCTGCGTGCGCCGCACCGGCTCCTGCCCAACATCATCGCTGGCAAGGAGGTCGTGCCGGAATTCGTACCCACGGCGCTCGGTGCGCAGGCCTTCGCCGATGCGGCGGACGAATTCCTCAAGGATTCGCGTCGTGCGGCCGCAACGAGCGCGGAGCTTCGTCGCATGATGGCGCCCTATGCGGGGCATCGTCCGGGTCCAGAGGCTGCCGCGCTCATCCTGCGCGTGCTGGCCAAGGGTCCACTGTCGAAGGACGAGATCGCCGTGGCCCTGGCATCGGTCAAAGCCGCTGCACCGGCACGATCGCCGTGACGCACGCCGCGTTGCCCTGAAGATCCTGCATCGGCAGCGAGCGGATCACGGGAGCGCCGACGGGCAGGCCCTCTGCGAGGGCCAACTGCTCCCACGACGCAAGATCCGTTCGCGCCCGCTCCTCGCTCGAGGCCATCACGATCCAGGCCACCCGTGCGTGCAGGATCCGCTCGTCAGTCGCCAATTGTGCCACCATGCGCATGGCTCGGTCGGTGAACGCAGCGGCATACCGTGGACACTGCTCGCACTGGCGCCACTCGCGAGCCAGGACAAGCTCCACCCAGCAGGCTTCCTCGGGGGTGCTCATCGACTCGGCAAACAGTCCAGGTGCATCGTGGGCGCCCTGCACGTCGCGCGAGGCAAGCACGACGCTGCAGCGGGGCGGCTTCGCGCGAGCCTTGCCTGCGGGTGCCTCGAAGCCGGGATAGGGGAGATCGGTGCCCGTCCATGCCGCTCCGGTCCCAAGGGCAGTTGAAGCATGCGCAAGGAGCTCCCGGTCGCTGACGTCATCGAGCGAGGCCGGCGGATCCAGCTCGGCAAGACGCGTGATCAGGTGCGCGATCCCCGCATGCAACTGGTCGGCCATGTCCGCAGGACTGTGCACCCGGGCATGGTGCCATGGATGGCTGCTCGTTGCCCGGGGAGGCCAACCTGCCCTCACGCGAGGCAGGCATTCGCCCTACCATCCGGCTCTCAACCGGAGACCCTCGATGACCCTGCAGACCTCGATGCTTGCCGCCGTGCTCGCCCTGGCCTCCAGCGCCAGCGCGCTGGCCCAGTCCGGAACCCTGAAGATCGTCAGCAGCCTGCCGCGCACCGGCAGTGCGAACGCCCAGACCGGCACGATCGTGAACGGGATCAAGATGGCCATTGCCGAGGTCGGTGGGAAGATCGACGGCTACCAGATCGTCTACGAGGACTGGGATGACGCCAGCCCGCAGCGCGGCAACTGGGACCCGACCGTCGAGGCGCAGAACGCCAACAAGGCCGTCACCGATCCCACGATCGTCGGCTACATCGGCACCTTCAACAGCGGCGCGGCCAAGATCGCGATGCCCGAGCTGAACAAGGCCGGCCTGGTCATGATCAGTCCCGCCAACACCTACTCGGGACTGACCAAGCCGGGCATGGGCGAGGCGAATGAGCCCACCATCTACCGTCCGAGCGGCTCGATCAACTACTTCCGCGTCGTGCCGACGGACGACCTGCAGGGGGCAGTGGCTGCGGAGCATGTTGCCGGCTCAGGTGCCAAGAAGGTCTTCATCCTGCATGACCGCGAGCTCTACGGCAAGGGCATCGCCGACGTCTTCCAGAAGCGTTCCAAGGAACTCGGGGTCGAGGTGGCTGGCTTCGAGGGCATCGACACGAAGGCCAGCAACTACAAGTCGCTCTGCCAGAAGGTCAAGTTCTCGAAGGCCGATGCCGTCTTCTTCGGCGGCACCACCCAGAGCAACGGCGGACAGGTGGCCAAGGACCTGCGTTCGGTCGGCTTCACTGGCATGCTCGTCGTGCCCGATGGTTGCTGCGAAGAGGCCTTCATCCAAGCCGCGGGTGCGTCGAACCTCGAGGGCAACACGTTCGTGACCTTCGGCGGCCTGCCGCCTGCCGAACTCACAGGGCGGGGCGCCGAGTTCCGCGAGGGCTACCGCAAGATGTTCGGAACAGATCCCGAGGCCTACGCGGTCTACGGCTACGAGGCCGCGCGCGTGCTGCTGGACGCGATCAAGCGTGCACCGACCAAGGATCGTGCGGCGATCCTCAAGGCCGTCTCGGCCACGAAGGACTTCGACGGCGCGCTCGGCACATGGAGCTTCGACGCCAACGGTGACACGACCAACCGCGTGATGAGCATCAACAGCGTCAAAAGCGGCAAGTTCGTGTTCGTGCGACGCGCCGGCGATGCGCCGGTCGGGGGCGCGAAGCCCGAGTGATCTGCGAAGCGATGCGTGGCGCCGAAGGCGCCGGGTACGACAGTGCGCACGCGCGCCATGGAGCAAGACCGCGACCGAGGCTGACCGATGGAATGGGTTGACTTCTTCCTGCAGCAACTCATCACCGGCCTGTCCAACGGCATGATCATCGCGCTGATCGCCATCGGGTACACGATGGTGTACGGCATCATCGAACTGATCAATTTCGCGCACGGTGACCTCTTCATGCTGGGCGCGTTTCTGGCACTCACCGTGCTCGGGGCGTTCGGTCTCGGTGACTGGTCGGGTGCTTCGGCCTGGGCGGCCGTGGTCATCATGCTGATCGCCTCGGCCGGGTTCTGCGGCGCGCTGAACTGGGGCGTCGACCGCCTGGCCTACAAGCCCCTGCGGAACGCGAGCAAGCTCTCGCTGCTCGTCAGCGCGATCGGTGCGAGCTTCATCCTGGTGAATCTTGGCCTCTTCTGGGGCGGGCTCCCCATGGATGTCTTTGCCGGCGGCGTGGCGGCGGCGGCGCCCAAGGATTTCCCTGCGCTCGTACCCAACACCAACCTGCTGGGCGACGACTCGCTGGTGCAGTTCACGCCCAAGGACGTGCTGGTGTGGGCGGTGACCGTGCCGCTCATGATCGGGCTCACCTGGATCGTCACGCGGACCCGCCTGGGCAAGGCCATGCGCGCGACTGCACAGAATCCCGTGGCGGCGCGCCTGATGGGCATCGACACCGACCGAGTGATTGGGGCGACATTCCTCATCGGCGGCGCGCTCGGCGGTTTCGCCAGCGTGATCTACTCGCTGTACAACAACACGATCTCGTTCCAGATGGGCTACCGCGCCGGCATGGATGCGTTCACGGCCGCCGTCCTTGGTGGGATCGGCAGCATGCCCGGCGCCGTGACGGGTGCCTTGGTGATCGGCCTCGTGCGTTCGATGAGCGACGCCTACCTCGAGACCCGCTGGACCAACACGATCGTCTTCGGCATCCTGGTGCTCATCCTGATCTTCCGTCCCAGCGGCCTGCTCGGCTCACGCGCGAAGGAGAAGGTCTGATGCGCCGCGTGCCCGTGCCGATCCTGGCGTACTTCGCCGTCATGGCGGCGCTGCCCCTCTTCATGGGGGCCAGTGGCCTTTTCTACGACGCGTTCCAGGCGATCTTCGTCTTCTCGCTCGTCGGTCTTGGCCTGAACGTGGTCACGGGCTTCACCGGCCTCCTCAATCTGGGAATGGCTGCGTTCATGGCGATCGGTGCGTACACCTTCGCCATCCTGACGAGCGACATCTATCCCTTCCAGATCGGTTTCTGGTGGGGGATCCTGGCGACCGTCGCGATCGGTGCGGTGGCCGGCTTCCTGCTCGGCGCGCCCACGCTGGGACTGAGCGGCGACTACCTCGCCATCGTCACCATGGGCTTCGGCGAGATCACGCTGGATGTCCTGAAGAACCTTGATGCGGTCACCAAGGGCACGCAGGGGATCAACCCGCTGCCGCGGCCCACGTTCGGCTCGTGGAGCCTGGACCTGCAGGAGGAGCGGGGCTGGTACTGGCTGCTGCTTGGCTTCGTGCTGCTGGCGGTCCTCGCGGTGCGGCGGCTCGAGCGCAGCCGATCCGGGCGTGCGTGGCTCTCGATCCGCGAGGATGCCCTGGCGAGCCAATGCATGGGGATCCCGCCCAAGCTGACCAAGATGATCGCCTTCGCCACTGGGAGCGCGCTGGCGGCCCTGGGTGGTGCGCTCTTCGCCGCCTTGCTCAGCTCGACGGGCGAACCCGCGAGCTACGACTTCCAAGTCTCGATCCTCGCGCTGTGCATCGTGATTGTCGGCGGCATGGGGAGCGTCGCGGGTACGCTCGTTGGTGCGGTCGTGATGGTGGGCATGAACTCACTGGTCCTGGTCAAGCTCGCGGACTGGGCAGGCGCGGCCGGTGTGGGCAATGCCTCGAACGTGCTGGCGAGCCCCAACAACTGGAAGTACCTGATCTTCGGCCTCGCGCTGATTCTGGTCGTTCGCCTGAAGCCTGATGGCCTGCTTCCGCCGCGGCTTGAGGGGAGCGCCTCATGAGCCTCCTCGAGGTACGGGGCATCACGATGCGCTTCGGTGGTCTCACGGCCGTCGACGATGTCTCCTTCAACGTCGACCAAGGGCAGATCTTCGCCGTCATCGGTCCCAACGGTGCCGGAAAGACCACGCTGTTCAACGCCATCACCGGGGTGTACGAGCCCACGGAGGGATCGGTCCGGTTCCGCGGATCGCCGGTGCGCCTGGAGCCCGATGCACGACTTGGCCTGCGTGCGGCGATGGTGGCCATCCTTGCCGGGCTGAGTGCATTCCTTGCCATCAACATCCAGGAGCTGTGGTCGGTCGGCATCGCGGCCAACTACGTGCTCAACCAGCCCTTCCCTTGGGGGAAGGCCGCGGGTGATGCGCTCGATGCCGCCCGAGCGGTCCCGTTCGCGTGGGGCGTGCTTCCTGCGATCCTCGGCGCGGGAGTCGGGGCAGGGACCGTGGTGGCGCTCTGGCAGCGTTCGCGCCGCACGCCCGATCTCATTGCGCGCGCGGGCCTCGCGCGCACCTTCCAGAACATCCGGCTCTTCACGGACCTCAGCCTGGTCGAGAACGTGCTTGTGGGCATGGACAGCCGCATGCGGAGTGGCTTCTGGACCAACCTGCTTCGGCTGCCTTCGTTCTCGCGCGAACGCACATGGACCGAGCGTGAAGCACTGGAACTGCTGGAGTTCGTCGGCCTGTCCGAGCGTGCGCACGAGGCCGCGGGCAGCCTGCCCTACGGCCACCGTCGACGGCTGGAGATCGCGCGAGCCTTGGCGAGCAAGCCCGCGGTGCTGCTGCTCGATGAGCCGGCGGCGGGCATGAATCCATCCGAGGTGGTCGATCTGATGGAGCTCATCCGCCGCGTTCGCGACCGCGGCGTCACGGTGATCCTCATTGAGCACCACATGAAACTGGTCATGGGCATCAGCGACCGCATCGTGGTCCTGCAGTACGGGAAGTTGATCGGCCAGGGCACGCCCGCCGAAATCCGTGCCGACCGCCGCTGCGTCGAGGCCTACCTCGGGACGGAGGGCGAAGGATGAGCGTTGGCCCGACCGGTCCTGCATCAGCCGGCACATTGCCGGTCATGCTCCGTGTGCAAGGGCTCGCCGCGCGATACGGCGCCATCGAGGCTCTGCGCGAAGTGAGCCTTGAGGTCCGCGCGGGCGAGATCGTCTCGCTCATCGGCGCCAACGGTGCCGGCAAGAGCACGACGCTCATGGCGATCTCCGGCATCGTGCGCGCCACCTCCGGCTCGGTCGAGTTCGAGGGCCGCCGCATCGATGGCGAGCGCGCCGACCGCATCGTCGCCGATGGCTTGGCCCAGGTCCCGGAGGGACGTCGTGTCTTCCCGAGGCTGACCGTCCGCGAGAACCTCGAGATGGGCGGCTACCTGCGCAGCGACGACCTTGGTCCCGATCTCGCGCGAGTGCATGAACTCTTCCCGGTGCTGGCTGAGCGCGCGAACCAGCTCGCCGGCACCCTCTCCGGAGGCGAGCAGCAGATGCTGGCCATCGGCCGTGCACTGATGAGCCGTCCGCGGCTCCTGATGATGGACGAGCCGAGCATGGGGATCGCGCCGTTGCTCGTGGCACGCATTTTCGAGGCGGTCAAGGAACTGAATCGCAATGGCCTCACGGTGCTGCTGGTCGAGCAGAACGCCCGCGCCGCGCTGAAGCTCTCGCACCGCGCCTACGTGCTCGAGACCGGGCGAACGACCTTCACCGGTTCAGGGGCGGAACTTCTGGGCGATGACCGGATCCGGCGCGCCTACCTTGGCGAGGGTTGAGTCCGCGGTGACGGCGGCATTCAAGCGTGTGCGCTCAGCACGGGCCGCCCCGCATCACCATTCGTCGACGTTGACTTGGTGCACCTGGGCGATCAGCCTTCGCGGCGGCAGGTCACCAAGTTCGTCGGGCCGGTCGTCGTAGGCCACGCGGTCACAGGTGTAGAACCCGTCGAACGTGTAGCCCTGGAGCTTCTCGACCTCGCGCACGGCCAGGTCCTCGAGCTCGGTCATCGAGCCGGCCGTCGCCCACAGCGAAACGTAGGCACCCTTGTCCCGATGGCCGACGCGACCGGCCAGGACGGTGGCGAACCACAGCGTCATGCCCAGTTCGCGCCCACCCTCGTCGAGGTTGGCGCCTGGGTCGATGTTGAGCTCGAGGTCGAGTGCATCCCGCAATTGCATCAGGATGTCATCGAGGTCGGGGCACTTGAGATCATCGAGCGCCAGCACCTCGCGCGGCTTGGTGGGCGGCTCGGTTGCCCGCTCGAGCGACTCCGGCCAGGTCTCCTGCACCTCACGGAGGCCGTGGCGTTGCAGCAGGCGCTGCACCTGGCGGCGCATGGACACGGGCACCGTGATGCACAGGCCCTTCCATGAATCCATGAAGACCTCGACGAACGGCTCCTCGGCGTTGCAGCCGACACCGATCGAAGCATCCTCGTAGATGATGGGCTCGTACTCCTTCCACACCGCCTCGAACTCGTCGAACGGCAGTTCCTTGCGCCCGAGGTAGACGTCGAGGTTCCGGTACGCATCTCGCGAGCCCACCTCGACGATCGGCATCACCAGCTCGGGCATCAGGTCGAAGGCATCTTGGATCAGCGGCTTGAGGCGGTCATGGCTCACCACCACGTGGAACGCGTATGTATCGGGTTCCTCGCCCTCGGCGATGTTCATGTTCACCACGTAGCCCTGCGTCGGCTCAGGCAGGTCGACCGGCTCCAAGCCCAAGGGCAGCGCGTACGAACCGACCTTCGCGCGCTCGAGATCGGTCCGGATCCGGTAGGTGTCCATGATGCGATGGTAGGGGCGCGCGCCCCGATCACGAAGCGACTTCGAGCGCTGCAAAGCCAGCCAGGAGCGAGCGCCACTCTGCGTATCGATAGGGCACGTCCAGCCGATCGTGGAGCGCTCGGATCTCGAGATGGCAGCGCTCGGCCAGCGCCGACTGCCAGCCAGCCGCATCGCGGTCGCAGAAGTAGATGCGGCAGCCGGGTGGACGGACGCGGTGCACGCTGCAGCCGCCGGCGAGGAACGGACAGGATCCCGCGGCCATGGAGGCCTCGACATCGACCAAGGTTGGGCGCTGTTCGAGCCTCGCCCACGTCCAGGCTGTCTCGAGGCCAGTCAGGTAGAGCCGATGGCCATGGGCCTCGAAGCCGCAGCACCTGCCGCTGCTGACGCACAAGGGGCGCTGCCTGCGCACCTCGTCGGCGATCTCATCCTGGAGCCGCGCGATCGTGGCTTGTGCGTCGGTGGACGCGGCAGCGCTGCTCCAGCGAGCGATCACCTCGGGATCGATCACCATGGCGCATCGCCGTTGTCGCGCAGATCAAGATCCCGCTGGATCCGGATCTGCTCGATCGGCACGATCTTGCCTTGGTCCATGCCCGGGCAGGGGGCGTGCTTCTTCGCCATCACCCAGGCCCGGCGACTCTCGAGGTTGTCCGGCCAGAACGGCCAGGTGCGGCACTGGCTCGGTCGCGAGCGATAGACCTTGCACAGGGCCTTGCCGGGCATCGTCTCGCGGTCGAGGAACGTGCAATCCATGCCGTGCGGGGTCGAGTGCTCCGTCAGGCTGCGGCGGTCCCGAACGACCCGGGTGTATCGGGCGAGGAACTCGTCGTGGGCGATGCCGAGTTCGGCAGCCATCGCCTTGCCTTCCTCGTCCGTGAACCAGACCGCACCCTCACCGCCCGTGCAGCAGTTGCCGCACATGGTGCATTCGAAGCGAAGCCCGTCCTTGTACCACTCCTCGGCCATGCGGCGAGTCTAGCCCCGCGCTGCCCATGAGAAAGGCCCCGGCTGTTGCCGGGGCCTGAGGTCGATGCTTCGTTCGATCGCCTGCAGCGATCGTGTAGATCGGCTCACTCGCCGTCGTCGGTCGCCGCTTCGGCAGACTCGCCACCCTCGGCCACGTACTGCTCCTGCGGGGTGAAGGCCGACAGGTCGCTGATCGTGGGGCTCTCGCCCGGACGCTCGGCGCCGTGCAGCTCCGCCTCGTCGGTGGCGCCGGCCAGGTAGCCGTAGTCGCTCGACTCGCTGCCCGCCGGCTCGTCGACGAGCTTGCGGATGCGCAGCGTGGCGTAGGGCTCGAAGCCCGTGCCGGCGGGGATCAGGTGACCCAGCAGCACGTTCTCCTTCAGGCCCTGGAGCGTGTCGACCGCGCCCTTGAGCGCCGCCTCCGTGAGCACCTTGGTGGTCTCCTGGAAGCTCGCGCCCGAGAGGAACGATTCGCTCTGGAGGCTGGCCTTGGTGATGCCCAGGAGCAGCGTGCGCACGCGGGCCGGCTTGGTCTTGACGGTCTTGGCGGGCTCGCGGCCAGCCTCTTCGGCGGCAGCGTTGGCTTCCTTGACTTCGTCCTTGGGATAGACCTTGCCGTTCACGAGCAGCGTGCCACCTGCATCGACGATCTTGAGCGAACCGGCGAGGTCGTTGTTGACCTGCGCGTGGCGGTAGCGCTCGATGACGTCGTTGGGGAGGAGGTCGCTGTCGCCCGGGTCGGCCACACGGACCTTCGAGAGCATCTGACGGAGGATGACCTCGATGTGCTTGTCGGCGATGGGCACGCCCTGGGCTCGGTACACGTTCTGGATCTCGTCCAGCATGTACTGGTAGAGGGCTTCCTCACCGTTGATCGCAAGGATCTCGGCGGGGGTGCGTGCACCGTCGGTCAGCGGCTGACCGGCCTCGACCACGTCGCCCGTGTGGACGAGCAGGCGCTTGCCCTGCAGGGCGTGGTGGTCTTCGTGCATGTCCTTCGCACCCTCGACGTGGATGCGGATGGTCATCTTGCCCTTGCGCTCGTTCGGCAGGAGCTCGACGCGACCGGCGACGCGGGCCATGACGGCCGGGTCACGCGGGAGGCGCGCCTCGAAGATCTCGGTGACGCGCGGCAGACCACCGACGATGTCGGCGCTGCGGCGTTCCTCGCCCTTCGACTGGATGGCGAGCGCGGCGCCGGCGGCGACGGTCTGGCCATCCTCCACCACGATGCGGCTCTTGGCCGGCAGGTGGTGCAGGTCGAGCACGTGGCCCTGGGCATCCTCGATGGTGACGCGCGGGTGCTTGTCGCCGGTGTGCTCGACGACGATGACTTCGCGCTTGGCACCCTTGCCCTCGACGCGGATGGTCTCGCCCTCGGCCACGTCGCGGAACCGGACCACGCCGGACTTCTCGGCAAGGATCGGCGTGGAGTGGGGGTCCCACTCCAGGACGAGGTCGCCCTTCTTGACGGTCGCGCCGTTGCGGACCGACATCGTGGCGCCGTAGGGCACCTTGAAGTGGTCGAGCTCGCGGCCCTTCGCATCGACGATCGCCACGACGCCGGTCTTGCGCAGGACCACCAGGCGGCCCTCGAACTCGACCTCGTTGCAGTCACGGGCCTCGATGGTGCCGGCGAACGTGGCCTTCCAGTTGGCTTCGGTCGAGCTGGTGAACGCGATGCCGCCCGTGTGGAACGTGCGCATCGTGAGCTGCGTGCCGGGCTCGCCGATGGACTGCGCGGCGATGATGCCGACCGCCAGACCTTCCTCGACGATCTTGCCGTTGCTCATGTCCATGCCGTAGCACTTCGCGCAGACGCCGCGGGGCGTCTCGCAGGTGAGCGGGCTGCGGACCATGAGTGCGGGCACGCCGAGTTCCTCGATCTCCACGGCGATCGCCGGGGTGATGAGCTGGCCCTTCTTGACGATCACCTTGTCGGTGCGGGGGTCCATGACCGACTCGCACGCGGTGCGGCCCTTGATGAGCTCGCGCAGCGGCACGTCGACCTCGTCGCCCTTGTACACCGGTGCCTTGCGCACGCCGCGGTTGGTGCCGCAGTCGTGCTCGAGCACCACCACGCTCTGCGCCACGTCGCACAACTTGCGCGTGAGGTAGCCGGAGTCGGCCGTCTTGAGCGCGGTGTCGGCGAGACCCTTGCGGGTGCCGTGGGTCGAGCTGAAGTACTCGAGCACCTTCAGGCCTTCGCGGAAGTTGCTCTTGATGGGG
>CAIYOC010000224.1 GCA_903927725.1 uncultured bacterium
CCCCTTGGGCTGATCCTCGAGCCGAACCATGAAGCTCTTCTGGTCGCTGCTCGCTCTCCTCATCGCCGCCGGTGCCTGGATCCTCCTCGCGCCGGAGGGCGGCGATGCGCCACCCGCGATGGATGCGGTCAATACGGTCGGCCGCTCGATCGACCTGCCCATGCGCGGCGGCTCGACGCCGGCAGCCCGTGACGCGGCCAAGGAAGCCGAAGCCACCGTCGCGACAGGCGCCCCGGTGCGCGAGCCCGAGAAGGCGCCCGAAGGCGGACTTTCGGTCGGGCTCGATGCGCGTATCGAGGATGCCATGGTCAAGGCCGGCATGCTGAAGCAGGAGGACGGCGAGATCGTCGCCGACGGCAACTTCATCATCCGCGGCGACGGGACGAAGGAGAGTCCGTACGAAGTCTCGTGGGATCTGCTGCAGAGCAGCTCGAACACGTACGTGCCCAGGCTCAGCGAAAAGGTCATCCCCCAGCGCATCGCCATGCTGCACGGCAAGTGGGTCACGATCGCCGGCTACATCGCCTTCCCGATCGTCTCGACGGAGTCGGATGAGCTCCTGGCCATGCTGAACCAGTGGGATGGCTGCTGCATCGGCGTTCCGCCGTCACCCTACGACGCGGTCGAGGTCAAGCTCGCCACGCCAGTCGAGGTGGGCTTGAAGCACCAGATCAGGTTCGCGTCGATCACCGGCATCTTCCGCGTGCAGCCGTACGTGATGGAACGATGGCTCGTGGGCCTGTACCTGATGGACGAAGCCACGCTCTCGCAGGACATGTGAAGAGAGGACTCCCCATGATGATCACCCCGCTCGTTGTCCTTCACCTCGCGTTCATGCAGGACGCGGCGGCTGCTGCGCCCGCGCAGCAGCCCGCGGCGGCACCGATCGCCGAGCCGGCCAAGCCGGCAGCACCTGCAACCACCTTCGGTGAGCTCGCTTCGATCGAGGCCTTCGAGCAGTCGCTCAGGCAGCTCGTCGCGGCGAGCGACGGCAAGGTCACGCTTTCCTCGATCGGCACCAGCTCCGCCGGCCGATCGATCCATGCGCTCCACGTGACCAACCAGCCCAAGCGCAAGGTGCCCGTGCCCGCCGTGCTCATCGTTGCCGGGCTTGATGGCTGGCATCGCTCGGGGAGCCTGGTCGCTGCCGGCGTCGCCGAACGATTCGCGCTGGAACCGCGTGCGGCGATCGATGCGCGGACCGTGCTTGATGCGCTGGACCTGTGGGTGATTCCCGTCGCGAACCCCGATGCCTGGGCAGCAGGCCTCGTTCGCCCGCAGGACCACGCCGGCCGCGTGGGCGCGGGAATCGACGACGATCGCGATGGCCGCATCGACGAGGACGCTCCGCGTGACGTGAACGGCGATGGCGTGATCGCCATGATGCGGCGGCTCGACTGCCCTTCCGATGCGCCGGCGACCCGCGTCGCCGATGCAGCCGATCCCCGGCTGGATCGCACGCCCGAGGGAGCCAAGGGTGAACTCGCCGTCTTCTCGCTGATGGTCGAGGGTCTCGATCAGGATGGCGACGGCAGCGTGGGCGAGGATGCGGTCGGCGGCATCACGGTCGATGCGAACTTCCCCCACCTCTGGCGCGAGTTCGCTTCCGACGCGGGGCAATTCCCGCTCGAGGCCCCCGAAGCCAAGGCACTCGCCGAGTTCATCCGCGCCCATCCAGGGCTCGGCGCGGTCTACGTGCTCGGGCGCCAGGACTCGCTTGCCCGCACCCCCAACCACGAGCGTCGCGACATCACCGGGCGCACGCCGGTGTTCATCGATGGCGACGACAAGGGGCTCTACGAACGCATCGGCAAGCTCTACCGCGAGTCGACCGGCATCGAGCGCGCACGCGACGCTTCGCATGAGGGCTCGTTCGCGGCATGGTGCTATGCGCACCGCGGCCTGCCCACCTTCTGCAGCCAGCTCTGGCAGCGCCCCGATCCGTCGCCCCCACCGGAGGAGAAGAAGGACGCTCCCAAGCCGGCCGACGAGGAAGGTGCCGCATGGCTCGCCTGGAGCGATCGTGACCAGGGTGGCCGAGGATTCATGGCGTGGAAGCCCTTCGATCACCCGACGCTTGGCAAGGTCGAGATCGGCGGCTGGGCACCGGGATTCCGCACGGAACCACCGAGCACGATGATGCCTGAGCTCATCACCAAGCACGCCGGGTTCGTCGCAGCACTCGCCGGCGAGTCCGCGCGCGTGCGCATCGAGCGCGTGAAGGCGCGCGAGATCGCGCCAGGCGTGACCGAGATCACGGTGGATCTGGTCAACGACGGACGCATGCCGATGACCACGTCCATGGCCAGGACCAACGATGCCGTGCCGCCGCTTCGCCTGCGGGCCAAGGTCGGTGTCGATGCGCTGCTCTCGGGCGACATCGAGCGTCGCATCGAGCGGCTCGACCCGGGTTCGCGCGCGAGCGTCTCGTGGACGGTCCGTCGTGCGCCGAAGGCCCTCATCGAGGTCGGCGTGCACTACCCCAGTGGCCGCTTCGACCGGGTCATGGTGGACGACGACTCGCTCATGCACGGCGGCCGCGTGCTCGAAGGAGGCTGGGAATGGTGATGGCTCCGATGATCGTGATCGCAGCGGCGGCGCTCGCGCCGCAGGATGCCCTGCCGAGCAAGTCGGGCATCGCGTGGAACCGCTATCGCGACTACGACGAGCTGCTCGAGGCCGTGCGGCAGATCGCCGCACGTTCGCCCGATCTCGTTCGCATCGAGGAGATCGGCAAGAGTGCCCTCGGCCGCCCGATGGTCGTGGCGGTCGTGAACAACCCGTCCACCGGACCCGAGTCGTCGAAGCCGGCGATGTGGATCGACGGCAACATCCACGGCAACGAGGTGCAGGCCGGCGAGGTCGTGGGCTACACGCTCGATGCGCTCTGCAACGCGCACGGCCGCGTGCCCGAGCTCACCGAGCTCATCGACCGCTCGGTCGTCTACCTCTGCCCGAGCGTGAATCCCGATGGCCGCGACGAGTGGTTCAGCAAGGCCCACACGCCACACTCCAACCGCACCGGCCTGCAGCCCTTCGACAACGATCGCGACGGCGAGCTCGACGAGGACGGCCCTGATGACCTCGACGGCGACGGATCGATCGGACAGATGTGGCGCAAGGATCCCAACGGCACGCACCGCCGCGATCCTCGCGACCCGCGTCGCTTCACTGCCGTGTCCCGCGAGCCGCGGCCCGACGGCACCGTCGAGCGCGGGGAGTGGAGCTTCGCCGGCGAGGAAGGCATCGACAACGACGGCGACGGCCGGGTGAACGAGGATGGCCAGGGCGGCTACGACATGAACCGCAACTGGCCCAGCGACTGGCAGCCTGATCATGTGCAGCGCGGCGCCGGCCCGTGGCCGCTCTCGTATCCGGAAACGCGATGCGTGGCGGAGTTCATCCTCGCGCGCCCGAACATCGCCGCGGTGCAGAGCTACCACAACGCCGGCGGCATGATCCTGCGCGGCCCCGGTGCCCAGTACAACGAGTCGGCGTACCCCGCGAGCGATCGCGCGGCCTACGACGCCATCGCTGCCGCAGGTGCGCAGATGCTCCCGGCCTACCGGCCGATGGTGATCTACAAGGATCTCTACACCGTGCATGGCGGCTTCGTGAACTGGACGGCCGAGGGCCTGGGCATCGTCTCGTTCACCAACGAGCTCTGGAGCGACCAGCGCATCATGCAGAACGGGCAGGACCCCAACGACGAGCAGCACGAACGATGGCGTGACGATGTGCTCCTTGGGCGCACCTTCAAGAACTGGACCGAGATGCAGCACCCGACCCTCGGCACGGTCATGGTGGGCGGGCAGAACAAGTGGTCCAGCCGCGTGACGCCGCACTTCATGCTCGAGGAAGAGTGCCACCGCAACTTCGCGTTCACGACCTTCCATGCGAGCCAGATGCCGCTCTTGCGCAAGGGCCACACGCACGTGCGGTCGCTCGGCAACGGCGTGTGGGAGGTCTCGGTCGAGCTCTGCAACGACCGACGCATCCCCACGCGCACAGGCCGCGCCGCGGACAAGGGCATCGGACGCCCCGACCTCCTGACGGTCGGGCTGACTGATCCCGCTGGCGTGGTCGCCGCGAGCGGCGTGGCCGAGGGAGGCGTGCTCGATCGCACGTTCACGCCGGTCAAGGCGGAGCCGAGCCGGCTGCGGGTCGAACGCGGCATTCCGGGCCTGGGCTCGACGGTCTTCCGCTTCATCGTCCGCGCGAGCGCCGGATCGACGGCACGGCTTCGATACGAGAGCCAGAAGGCAACGCCACTGGACGTCGAGGTCGTGCTGCAGGAGCCCGTCGCGCCGTGACCGTGCCGGCCGAGGCTGACCTGTGCATCGTCGGCGCCGGCGCCGCGGGCTTGATGGCAGCCGTCGCCGCGGGGCGGTCGATGCAGGGGAACGGCGCACCGGGCACGATCGTCGCGCTCGACGGCGCGAAGACGCTCGGGGCCAAGATCCTCGTCGCCGGAGGCGGCCGATGCAACGTCACGCACTGGCGCGTGACCGAGAGCGAGTACGCCGTCAACCGCCCGGCCGTGCGCAGTGTGCTGAGGCGTTTCGGCGCCGACGAAACCGTGCGGTTCTTCGCCGAGCTCGGCGTGGAGCTCAAGCGCGAGGAAACCGGAAAGCTCTTCCCCGTCACCGACAGCGCGCGCACGGTGCTCAACGCACTGCTTGGGGCGGTCCATGCGTCGGGGGCATCGATCATCCACCCCGCTCGTGTCACCAGCATCGTCCGATCCGGTGACGGGTTCCTGGTGAGCGGCGAGTGGGGCTCGCTGCATGCGCGACGCGTGATCCTGGCGACCGGCGGCATGGCGCTCCCACGAAGCGGGTCGGACGGTGCCGGCTACGGCTTCGCGCAGGCCCTCGGGCACTCGCTGACCCCGGCGATCCGGCCTGCGTTGGTGCCGCTCACGCTGCCGGCCGGGCATTGGATCACGGAACTCAGTGGCCTCACCGTGCACGCGGAGCTTGTCCTTCGCGGGCCGACCGGCAAGCGCCTCGTGCATTTCGCCAACAGCACGCTGTGCACGCACTTCGGCCTCAGCGGCCCGAGCGTGCTCGACATCAGTCGCTACCTGCTCGAGGCCCGCGACCGCGAACCGGGAACGACGCTCAGCCTGAACTGGATGCCCGGCGAAACGCCCGAAGCGGCCGACGCGTGGCTCCTGGCTGCGAAGGGCCGAGGCCTCCTGTCCGTGCTGCGCGAACGACTGCCTGAGCGTCTCGCACGAGCGATCCTGGTGCAAGCCCGACTCGCGCCCGATGCCACGGTGCAGCAGACGCCGCGCGATGCCCGGCGCATGCTCGTGGACGTGCTCGTGGCCACCTCACTGCCGATCGAGGGCGATCGAGGGTTCACGCACGCCGAAGTCACAGCTGGCGGTGTCCCGATCGAGGAGGTCGACCTCGGAACGATGGAGAGCCTCAGGTGCCCGGGGCTCTCGCTCTGCGGCGAGGTGCTGGACGTCGACGGCCGCATCGGCGGCTTCAACTTCCAGTGGGCTTGGGCAACCGGATGGATCGCCGGCCAGTCCGCGATGCGGGCGATCCTGCCCGCACCGGCACCAACGGCCTGATCGTTCAGAGCGCCGCGGCGAGCAACACGCGGAACCGTTCCCGTGCATCGTGGACGGCGAGGTGCTCGGCGGCCGTCGATGGATCACGCAGGCAGGCTCGATACCCATCGGCGAGCCCCCACGCCGCCAGGTCGTCGCGGTGCGCGAAGCGTGGCACAAGGTGCATGTGCAGGTGACGCGCGCTCTCGCCGAAGGCGATGGAATAGACCCGATCGACGCCCAGCGCCCGCTTCATGCACGCCGCGAGGCGCGCATGGAGCACACCGAAGCGCGCCGCATCATCGTCGGAGAGGTCGGCCACGCCGCCGACATGATCCACCGCATCCAGCCGCAGCCAGCCGACGAGCGGACTCGGCTCAGGATGATGGATCACGAGGAACCGGCCATCGGTCCAGAGCACGTGCCCCGATGCGCGTGCCGCAGCGTGCTGCTCGCAGACAGCGCAGTTCACTTGGTCCCCTTCGGTCCGCCACCCTCGAGGTACTTCTCGCGGATGGCCTCCTCAAGATCGACGCCGGCAATGTTGGCAAGCGTGCACATCCACGCCAGGCAGTCGGCGAACTCCTCGCGCAGGTTGGCGTGGTCCGGCTCGCCGCGCTCGAGCTTGCCGAGCGCATGGGCCAGCTCGCCGAACTCCTCGGCAAACCACAGGAAGGTCTTGCCCGCCCCGCGCGCACTGTCCGTGGCGTAGTAGCGGTCGTGGATCAGCTTCTGGAACTCGGCGATGCGCATGCGCGGACTCTACGCGGCGCTGTTCGCGGTCGTCGTTGCGCTCCCCAACATCCAGCTCGTGTGCGGCGCTCGTCCTCCCGCGACCTCGGGTCCCGGCTGCGCGGACGCGCGCGCTGCACCCGGCTCCGCGCGCGCTCCTCCTGCGTCGCTCGGCGGGGCTGGCACCCGCCTCCGATGGTCGCGCACCGTGCCGCCTTCGCGACTCCGCAGGCCGCGCAGCTCGGAACCGCTCGGTCGCTCCGGACGAGCGCGGATGGCGGCCCGTGAGCTCAGAGCAGCGGGTCGTGCGTCGGCAGGTTGTGCGCGGGCGCGGTGTTCAGCTGCACCAGCTGCTGGCCCTGTACGCGCTGCGCCGTCTCGGGATCGACGTAGTCGCTGTGGCAGCTGGCCTTGCCGGCCTCGGCGCCCACGGCCTTCTTCGTCTTGTTCGCGAGACGGTGGATCTCGTCGGGGCTCAGCACGCCGCGCTTGGACAGGATCTCCTGCTGCTCGGCTGTGAGTGCCGCGCTGCGCACGGGCTTGCCGCGCTGGTACTCCTCGTCCTTGCCGCTGGCGAACTCCTGGATCTCCTTCGAGATGCGCACGCTGCACCAGTCGTGGCCGCACATCGCGCAGAAGTCGGTGTCCACGTCCAGGTCCTCGTCGTGGTACGCGCGCGCCGTGTCAGGGTCGAAGCTCAGCTCGAAGTGCTTCTCCCAGTTCAGCGCCGCACGCGCCTTCGTGAGCTCATCGTCGCGGTCGCGCGTGCCGGGAATGCCCAGCGCAACGTCGGCCGCATGCGCGGCGATCTTGTAGGCGATGCACCCCTGCTTGACATCGTCCTTCTTCGGCAGTCCCAGGTGCTCCTTGGGAGTCACGTAGCAGAGCATGCTCGCGCCGTGGTAGGCAGCCGCGGTCGCACCGATGCAGCTGGTGATGTGGTCGTAGCCGGGGAAGATGTCGGTCACGAGCGGCCCAAGCACATAGAACGGCGCGCCGTGGCAGAGCGTGCGTTGGAGCTTCATGTTGAACTCGATCTGGTCGAAGGGCACGTGGCCCGGGCCCTCGATCATGACCTGCACTCCCTTGCGCCAAGCGCGCTCGGTGAGTTCGCCCAGCGTCTCGAGTTCAGCGAGCTGCGCGCGGTCACTCGCATCGGCCAGGCCGCCCGGGCGCAGGCCGTCGCCGATGGAGAAGGTCACGTCATACTCGCGCATCACGTCGCAGATGCGCTCCCACTCGGTGTACATCAGGTTCTGCCGGTTGTGCACCAGCATCCACTTGGCCAGGAGCGAGCCGCCGCGGCTCACGATCCCGATCAGGCGCTTCTTGATGAAGGGCAGGTGCTCGCGCAGCACGCCGGCGTGGATCGTGAAGTAGTCCACGCCCTGACGGGCTTGGTGCCGCAGCGTGTCGAGCACGATCGCGTCGTCCAGATCCTCGATCTTCCGGCCGATGATCATGCTGTAGATCGGCACGGTCCCGATCGGCACCGTCGCGTTGCGGCAGATCGCATCGCGGCACTCGTCGAGGTTGCCGCCCGTCGACAGGTCCATGACGGTGTCCGCGCCCCAGCGCTCGGCCCACTGCAGCTTCTCGACCTCTTCATGCGTGCCGCTCGACACCGGGCTCGCGCCCATGTTGGCGTTGATCTTGGTCTTGCTCGCGCGGCCGATCGCCATGGGATCGAGCTTGTGCGCCAGGTGCACCGTGTTCGCGGGGATCACCATGCGGCCTGCGGCGATCTCATCGCGCACCTCGGTCGCGGTCAGGTGCCCTTCGCGCTCGGCCACGCGCGCCATCTGCGGGGTCACGATCCCCAGGCGGGCCGACTCGAGCTGCGTGATGGGCGCGAAGCCCTTCGGGTGGATCACGCGCAGCCACTGGCCACGCGCGGTCTGGAACTCGACGACCGAATGGCCATCGCCGCAGCAGTTCACGCAGGCCGGCCCGGCAGGAGCCTGCGCCAGCGTGACGACCGACCATCCATCGGGCAGGAAGTCCCACGCAGTCTTGCCGCTCGGGCCCGGCATGCCGGGCGTGTCGGGGCTGCTGAAGGACAGCGGTCCGCCAATGTCGGGGGCGTTGGCGAAGCAGCCGGGATTCGTCCCTTGGGCCTGCGACGACGGGTTGCGGGCGCCGTTCAAGGGCAGCTCAGGACGGGTCAGATTGGCGTTGGCAGCAGTGATCATGAGCGGAACCTCGGTCGACGGGGCCCCGCTGAAGGCGCCCAAGCGCCCTGTCGCATTCCTACGCCGGCATGATCCGGATCAGGTTCAGCGGGTGCTTCTCAGTCCCGAAGGACGCCCCGAGCGACCAACAGAGCATAGGCTAGACCGCTAGCATCGCCGAGTCGGTCCACTCAAAGGAGCACACATGGGCATCGAACGAACGATGTCCGGGGGTCTCCGGGGGCAATCCGGATCGTGCAAGGCAGCCTCATGCTGACCCGCACGATCTTCAACGAAGGCGGCCTGCCCGATCTGGAGCCGGCCGACCGCGCACTGGTCGATCGCCTCGTGGCTGACCCACGTGCATCGGGCCGTGATCTCGCCAAGGCACTCGATTGTTCCGAAGCGAACATCAGCCGCCGCCTGAGTCGGCTCGTCGCTGAACACGCGGTTCGCATCCGCGCGTTCATGTCGCTCGACCGCGCCGGGCTTTCGGCCAGCGCGATCATGATCGTGCAGAGCCCCGATCCCGTGGCGCTCGGCCAACGCCTTGCCGCGCACGA
>CAIYOC010000225.1 GCA_903927725.1 uncultured bacterium
ATCGCCAACCAAGGTCGCGCGGGTGAACGGGGTGCGGAACTGACCAGCGGTGATCGCCAGGCCACCGTCCATCGACTTGGTGATCGAGGCGTCGGCGAGCTCGAGCTCGTCAGCAAATTCACCGTACTGCGTGTCGTACGCGCTGTAGTTGAAGACGACGTTGTAGGTCCAGCTGGGGTCGAACATGTTGCCACCGAACGCGAGCTGCGTGCGGCGGTTTTCGAAGCCCATGGTGTCGTTGTTGTCGAACTGCCACACGTAGCGGACCTGCTCGAGCACGCCCATCTTGAGCTTGAAGTTGCCGTCGGCGCTGCTCATGAAGAAGCCGTTGTCGTAGCCGGCCATGGCGCCGCCGCCCTGGAGGCTGGTGCGGGTGTCGGCATCGGCGAGGGTGTCGCGCACGATCGACTTGATTTCGTTGGCGCGCTCTTCGGTCAGGGTGTTGTTGCCAGCCTGAGCCTGAACAGCGGCGAGCTGGGCGCGCAGTTCAGCGATCTGGGCGAGGGCATCGGACTGGGCCATGGCGCTGGTCGCCAGGCAACCGCCAGCAAGGGCGGCAACGAAGGTGGTGAGCTTCATTCGCTTCTACTCCTAGTAATTGGGCCCTAGTTGATTGAGACGCTAGGAAACCCTGGATCGAACACCCGGCTAGCCCGCCACCATGGCGGATCCGGACTGGGTTGCTATCGACCGGGGGTCGGTTGCAACTTGAGGCGGGACTATAGCCACGCTGCGCTGAGCCGTCAAATCGACGGGGTTTTTGCCGTGAAATCAAGGATGTTTCCGGCGGTTTCGCGCGGGATCGATACTTGTAAGTCAATTTACAGCATCGACTTACGTCGATCTCGCTGCCGAACTTCACGATTCCTTCACCGGGAGCGACCGGGTGATCCCAAACCGGCCGAAACCTGCACCGCGAGCGCCTCGATGGCCCGGGACGGCTCGGGCGACAGGCCACTCTTCATGCGCCGATCGGCCGCGACCGCTGCCTGCAGGAGCGCCGCGGCGCGGGCAAGCGGCACCGAACGCGCCACCCGCAGCACCACCGCGGCCCCATCGCCCCAGAGCTTGAGCTGCTTGGCGATCGCGCCATCGGGCTGGCCCTGCGCAGCGAGCGCGGCGGCATCGTGCACCTTGCGGACCAGATCGATCGTGGACCACGTCAGCATGACTTCGGGGGCGCGACTGACTCGCAAGAGCTCATCGACCTTGCTCAGCGCCTGCGCTGGGTCGCCGGTGGCCAGCGCACCCTGAATTTCCCAGGCTTGCTCTTCTCGCGAGAGCCCTGTGAATTCCTTCACGAGCTCGGGAGTGATCACCACGTGGGCGGCGTTCCCGGGAGTTCCCCCCTGCGCGGGCACCTGCGCAGCGGCCAGCGCCCCCACCGCCAGCTTGCCCAGTTCGCTGTCGAGCCGGCCCAGATCCGGGCCCACGCGCTCGACCAGGGCCTGGGCGCCCGCGGCGCTGAGTTCCACACCGTGGCGCTTCTGGCTGCGAGCGACGGCCCAACGCACGGCCTCAGCCGCGCCGGGAGCTTCGCACTTGAGGATCACGCCCACGGCCGCCACCAGCTTGTCGAAGGTGCCCGGCCGCCAGCCTGCACTGCGAAGGATGAGCGTGGCATCCGGCATGGGGCTTTCGGCATAGCGCTCCATCGCACGGCGGCGGTCATCGCCCTGCATGAACTGCTCGGCGTTGTCGACGACGACCACCTTGTGCTGGCTCATGAGCCCGTAACTGCGAAGTTCGTCGAGCACATCGGCGAGCGAGCACGAGGAGCCATCGAAGCTGAATTCGTCGACCGCGCCGAAGCGCTCGCGCAGCGCATCGAGCACGCGACGCGTGTGCTCCGAGCGCAGGAAGGATTCCTTCCCGTGGAGCACCACGATGCGGTGATCGGCCGAAGCGTGCATGCGGCCAAGGTACCCTGCAGGCATGCTGCGGCTGCGGACGATTTCCGGCCCCGATGCGGGGCGCGTGCACGAGTTGCCGCCCGAGGAACCGCAGATCCTGGGGCGCAGCACCGAAGCCCTGCCCTGCACAGATCGCACGGTGAGCCGGCGTCACGCCGAACTCACGCCGCGCGATGGGCTGTGGCTGGTTCGTGACCTGACCAGCAAGACCGGCACCTTCGTGAATGGCGCGCGGATCCATGGGCACCAAGCGCTGCGCGCGGGCGACCGCGTGCGTGTGGGCGAGACGGTGCTCCTGGTCGAGCGAGCCGATGGCACGCTGGGCGCACCGCCCACGACCGAACAGCTGGCCGCGATGGGCGAGGCCGTTGCGACCGTGAGCCACAGCATCAAGAACATGCTGCAGGGGCTGCGCTCGGGTGCCGATGCCGTGGAATTGGCGCTGTCGCGTCATGATCTTGAGATGGCCCAGAAGGGCTGGCCCATCGTGGCGCGCAACCTGGACCGCGTGATGCAGGTCACGCTGAACATGCTCGCCTTCGCGAAGGATCGGCCGCTCGATCCCGAACCCATGCTGCTCGACAGCGTGGTCGATGAAGCGTGCGCGCTGGCCGAGGCAGCGCTGCGACGACGCGGCGGTTCGCTCGAACGCACGCGGGCCGAGGGATTGGCGGAAGTCCCCATCGACCTGGTCGCGGTGCACCAGACGCTCCTGAACCTGCTCATGAACGCCGTCGATGCAGCGCCGGAGAAGGCGCCGCGCGTGGCGGTGAGCACGCACTGGATCCATCCCTGCCCGCGCTGGCCGAGCGGTGCCGTCGCCACGATCGTGCGCGACGATGGCCCCGGGGTGCCTGAGGCGATGCGTGAAAGGCTGTTCCAGCCCTTTGCCACGAGCAAGGGCCAGCGCGGCACGGGGCTTGGGCTCGTGGTCGCGCGCAAGCTGGCGCTGTTGCACGGCGGTGCGGTCGAACATGCGGGCAATGGCGATGCGTGGCCCGCGCACCCAGTGCTCAGCGGCCAGGTGCGTGCCGCTGATGTGGGCGGCGCACTGCCGGGTGCGGCCTTCGTGCTGGTGCTGCCTGCCGCAAGCGCGCAGGATGCCGACGAGACGCGCGCACCAAAGCCGATCCCGGGCGGGGATCTGGGCGTGCGCTTTGGCGCGTGACGCCGCAGGATGCGTTGACCTGGCGTGGACGGCCGACGTGCCCCGGCGTGCGATGCGCCGCTCGGCTAGAGTCCCGGTCTCCATGAGCATCACTGACATGAGCCTGCTCGGCGCAGCCGGGCGCCTGCCCGCCACCAGCGACAACCTCGAGGCCAGCGGCCTGCCGCGGCCGATCCTCAACTCCGTGAGCTACCAGCGCACGCGCGAGATGTCGATCGACGAACTCCTGCTTGAGAATCGCGTGATCTTCCTGATCGGCGAGATCGGCCCCGCGAGCTCCGCGCGCGTGATGATGCAGATGCTCTACCTGGAGAACCAGAAGCGCGGCCAGGACATCAACTTCTACATCAACAGCCCCGGCGGTGCGGTCGATGACACGCTGGCGATGTACGACACGATGCAGTTCATCAGCAGCCACGTGGCCACGTTCTGCATCGGCCGCGCATACTCCGGCGGCGCCGTGCTGCTGTGCGCAGGCCACAAGGGCAAGCGCGTGATCCTGCCGCACGCCAAGGTCATGATCCACCAGCCGTACGGCGGCGTGACCGGCCAGACCACCGACATCCAGATCCAGGCCGAGCAGATCATCAAGAGCAAGCGCCTGCTGAACGAGATCATCGCCCGCCACACCGGCCAGCCGGTCGACCGCGTGTCGAAGGACGGCGAGCGCGACAAGTTCTTCGATGCTGCCGAGGCCAAGGCCTATGGCCTGGTCGACGACATCGCCACGTTCCCGCCCAAGGCCTGAGCCCGCGGCGCCATGAACCATCACCCGACCACCAACCACGACGAAGACGACGACGAGGACTCCATGAGCCTGATCCCCATCGTGATCGAGAAGACCGGCCGCGGCGAGCGCGCCTACGACATCTACAGCCGCCTGCTGAACGACCGCATCATCTTCGTCACCGGTGGCGTGGGTGACGGCATGGCCAACACCATCGTCGCGCAGCTGCTGTTCCTGGCCAACGAGGATCCCAAGGCCGAGATCAGCATGTACATCAACAGCCCCGGCGGCAGCGTGACCGCCGGCCTGGGCATCGTCGACACCATGCGGTTCGTGCCGTGCCCGGTGGCGACCTACATCATCGGCCAGGCGGCGAGCATGGGCTCGGTCATCGCCTGCTCGGGCACCAAGGGCCGGCGCTTTGCGCTGCCCAACGCCGAGAACCTGATGCACCAGCCGCTGCTCGGCGGCGTGATGGAAGGCCAGGCGACCGACCTCGAGATCGAGGCGCGCCACATCCTCCGCATGCGCGAGCAGCTCTATGCGATCTACAGCGAGCAGACCGGCATGAGCACCGAGCGCATCGCCGAGATCTGCGAACGCAACACCTGGCTCACCGCGCCCCAGATGAAGGAGCACGGCCTGATCGACCAGGTGCTGACGAAGCTGCCGGTCAAGGCCAGCTGAGCGCGCGCTGGAGAGCGCTCGTCCTCCCGCGACCTCGGATCCCGGCTGCGCGGACGCGCGTCGATCAACTGACGCTCGGAAACTGCAATCTTGACCCCCGAAAGTGACTTCGGAGTGATGTAAACGAGGAGCTTTCTGCGCGACGGGGTTCGCAGCGGGATCTCGCGCTCGTCCTCCCACGACCTCGGGTCCCGGCTGCGCGGACGCGCGCGCTGCACCCGGCTACGCGCGCGCTCCTCCTGCGTCGCTCGGCGG
>CAIYOC010000226.1 GCA_903927725.1 uncultured bacterium
GACCCGAATTCGAGACAAAGGCCTGAAAAGACAACGCGAGGCCATTGCTGACCTCGCGTGTCTTGAGTCGGGCTGGCGGGATTTGAACCCACGACCTTTTGACCCCCAGTCAAACGCGCTAGCCAAGCTGCGCTACAGCCCGAGAGGGGGAGGAGTATAGCGGGATCCGTCTCCTCGCCGAACGGCCGCATAATGCCGCTGTGATGCGCGGGCTTCGTTCCTTGCTTGCCGATCTCCATGCCCGCTCCGCCCGGGCGTGGTCGGCGCGGTGCCTGACCTGCGGGAACGCCTTCCCTGTTCCAGGCATCCGTCTTGCTGCCGCGGGTCGACCCATCAAGCTGCTGCGATGCCCTCGATGCCAGCGGTGGCGATGCTGCAGGATCGAGCCGACTTCCAAGCCTCGATAGAGTGCCCCAGCCATGAGAGCAACAGCATTCCTCGTCGCCGTGCTCGTTTCAGCGGGCTGTGCAACCACCGCAAAGGACGCCCCGCAGTCGACGAAGGCCGTTGGGCCCGCCGCGGCACCGGCGCTCGAACCGCTGGCCTTCATGCAAGGTGCCTGGACTCAGCATCAGGCCAACGGTGCGATGATCGAGGAGCACTGGATGCCGCCGCGTGGCACGGCCATGCTGGGATCGTTCCGGCGCATCCTCGGCAACGGTGCGGTGCCCTTCTACGAGTTCACGCAGATCGTGGCAGAGAAGGATCGCGTCGTCCTGCGCCAGGTGCACATCCACGGCAACTTCGAGCCTGACCCCAAGCGCACCGAGCCGATGGAGCTCGTGCTCGAGCGTGCAGGCAGTGACAGCGCGACCTTCGTGCCCGCTGCGGAACGAGCCAACGCGGGCGAGCTCGAGCGCATCACGTACGCGCGCGAAGGTGGTGATGTGCTCGTGCTCACCGTTCAGCCGAAGGCCCGCGAGGGCAAGCCTGCCGATCCGCCGCTGGTGTTTCGGATGCAGCGCTGTCGCTGAGCCATCGACGGCCCGGACTTGCCGGAAAAGAAGAACCGCTGCGTGACCCGGGGATCCGAGCCACGCAGCGGTTGCCAACGGACAGGGGGAGATTCGAACTCCCGATACGGTTACCCGTATACAGCATTTCCAATGCTGCTCCTTCAACCGCTCGGACACCTGTCCAGGGTGGGCCACTAGAGTAGCGGCATGAGCGCGCCTGCTGCGCCGCCTGACCTGCATGGCATCCTGGTGATCGATAAGCCGCTTGGCATGACCAGCATGCGTGTCGTCGAGCGCGTGCGGTACCGGGCCCGCAAGGCTCGCACCGGCCACGCGGGCACGCTCGATCCACTGGCGACCGGCGTGCTGGTCGTGGCGATCGGCCGCGCGACCAAGTCGATCGACCGCCTGATGGCCGGCGAGAAGCGCTACGAGACGACCATCGATCTCTCCGCCTTCACCACGACCGATGACAGCGAGGGCGAGCGCACCGAGGTCGCGTCCCCCGCGCCCACGCTCGAAGCCGTTCGAGACGCATGCTCGCGCTGGGTCGGCGAGGTCATGCAGCGGCCGCCGGCCTTCAGCGCGATCAAGGTGCAGGGGCGGCGCTCCTACGACCTCGCGAGATCGGGAGAGGCGCGCGAGCTCGCGGCGCGCCCGGTCATGATCCACGGCATCGAGATCGATGCCTACGACTTCCCGATGCTCTCGCTTCGCGTGCACTGCGGGAAGGGGACGTACATCCGAAGCCTTGCCCGCGACCTGGGCACCGCGCTGGGGACCGGCGGGCATTGCCGCTCCATCCGGCGTACGACGGTCGGCATCTACGACATCGGGCAGGCCATCCGCATGGATGACCTGCCCGAATCGATCGTGCAGGAGATGCTGCTGCCGCTGCCGGCCTGAGCGCCGTTCAAAGCGTCCAGGACGAGAGCATCAGGCCCAGGTCGTTGCCATCGACGATGCCGTCATCGTTGATGTCGGCGATGGCCAGTGACGAACCCCACGCAGCCAGAAGGACGCCGAGGTCCGCCGCATTGACTGCACCGTCGCCGTTGGTGTCGGCCGGGAGGGCCGGCACCGGCGTGATCGTGAGGTTGGCGGTGTACAGCTGGAGGTCGTTGGTCGTGGTCACGGGGGCAACGCGCAGGTAGTAGGTGCCGGCGGTGGTGAACTCGTAGTTCGAGAGCACCTCGGCCTGTCCCACGGTGTTGACGTCCTGGGTCGTCAGGATGGTCCCGGCGGAGTTCAGCACGTCGATCTTCAGATTGTGGATCGACGATGCCGTGATGCTGGTCCCGGTGTTGCACGCCTGGGTTTGCGGCCCAGCGGTGTACGTGCCGCCCTGCGGGATCACGGTGAGCGAGGCCTTGGTGCCTGCGGTGGCCACGATCTTCCAGAGGTCGACGTCGCTGTTGTCGTCGATCGAGAGGTTCGTGTAGCTGGTCAATCCCTCGGCGTTCGTTGGGATGGCCGCGTTGGCCAGCGCATCGGATGCTGCCTCGAGGTTGTCGCCGTACTGGCGCTGCGCACCACGGATGTCGTCGATCTGCGGACCATCCACGTTGGTGAAGATGAAGGGCTCCATCAGCTTGACGGATGCCGCTGGGCACACGTGCGCCAAGCCGATGCC
>CAIYOC010000227.1 GCA_903927725.1 uncultured bacterium
CGCCTTCTTCGATGACAGCGTGAGCCGTTCGGGTGGAGCGATCCGCGGCGTACCGATCTTCGGAACGGATCGTCTCGCGGAGCGGCTGGTGGCGCTGAAGATCGAGGCCTTCCTGGTGGCGCTCTCGCCCGGCGCTCGCCGCAAGCAGCACGTGATCCTGGAGCAGGTCAACCTGATGGGCGTGCCTGTCCTGGTGGTGCCCACGCTCGCCGAGATCCATGGTGGCCAGGTCCGTGTGGACCAGCTGCGCCCCGTGGCGCTCGAGGATCTCCTTGGTCGCGAGCCTGTCACGCCTGATCGCGCGCTGCTGGGGGCTGATGTCACAGGCAAGGTCGTCATGGTCACTGGCGGCGGCGGTTCGATCGGCAGTGAGCTCTGCCGGCAGATCGCCGCGCTCGGACCGGCGTCCCTGATCATCATCGATCACGGCGAGTTCAACCTGTTCCAGGTCGACAGCGAGCTCAGTCGGCAGTTGTCGCAGGGCGCGCCGGGCTCAAGCCGCGTGGCGCTTCACCGGCATCTGGCCAGCGTGACCGATGCGGTGCGCATGGACCAGCTCATCGCGCAGCACCACCCCGACACGATCTATCACGCGGCGGCCTACAAGCACGTGCCGATCGTCGAGGACAACGAAGCCGAGGGCGCCGAAGTCAATGTGCTCGGCACGCTGCGTGTGGCCGAGGCGGCGATCCGCCACGGAGTGTCCAAGGTTGTGCTGGTGAGCACCGACAAGGCCGTGCGCCCCACAAGCGTGATGGGCGCCACCAAGCGCCTGGGCGAGCTCGTGCTGCAGGGTCTGCAGGCGGAGCTCGATGCGGCTGGGGGCGAGCGCGGTGCAAACGGCGCCATGAACAGCGATTCGCTTGGGCAGGGCGCAGGGCGCCGCACGGTGTTCACCATGGTGCGTTTCGGCAATGTGCTGGGTTCGAGCGGCAGCGTGGTGCCGATCTTCCGCGAGCAGATCGCGCGCGGCGGGCCGGTCACGGTCACCCACCCGGACGTCACGCGCTACTTCATGACGATCCCCGAGGCCGTGCAGCTCATCCTGCAGGCAGGGGCCATGGCCAATGGTGGCGAGGTCTTCGTGCTCGACATGGGCGAGCCGGTGAAGATCGCCGACATGGCGCGCAACATGATCCGCCTGGCAGGCCGCAGCGTGCGCGATGCCGAGCACCCCACCGGCGAGATTCAGATCCAGTTCACGGGCCTGCGCCCCGGCGAGAAGCTCTACGAGGAGCTCATCATCGGCGGCGATGTCGACCGCACCACGCATCCGGCGATCATGACCGCGCGCGAGGGCTTCGTGCCGTGGGCTGAGTTCGAAGAAACCCTGCAGCGACTCGAGGCGGCAGTGAGCCAGCGCGATGGCAAGGCCGTGCGCGCGATCGTGGAGCGCACCGCGGGCATGAAGCGGCCCGAGCAGGGCCCGTCGACGAGGTCGGCGCGGAGCTGAGTGAGTGGCAAGTTGGCGCCCTGTCTCGTGGCGTCGGTTCGCCGCCGTTAGTGCGACACGCCATCGCGCCGCACCACACGCCACGCGGTGAGCCACAGGATCTGCAGGTCAAACCAGAACGACTGGCGGCGAAGGTACTCCTCGTCGAGCTCGACCTTGCGCCATTCAGGAATGTCGTCGCGGCCGTTGATCTGTGCCCAGCCCGTGATGCCTGGGCGGAGTGCATCGATCCCTCGGGCCTTGCGGGCCGCGATCAGTTCGTGCTGGTTGAAGAGGGCAGGGCGGGGGCCGACCAGACTCATGTCACCCTTGATGACCGACCACAGTTGCGGCAGCTCGTCCAGCGAGAGCTTGCGCAGCACACCGCCGACCGGGGTCAGTCGGCTCGCGGGGTCGGCCAGCTTGTCAGTTGCCACCTGCGGCGTGCCCACCTTCATGGTCCGGAATTTGGGCATCTGGAAGATGCGCCCGTGGCGGCCGACGCGGGGCGACCAGTAGAGGATGGGGCCGGGGGAGGTGATGCGGATCACCAAGGCAAGAGCAACAGCCGGCACGATGAAGATCGCACCCGAGAACAGCGTGATCATAAGGTCAAGTGCGCGTTTCAAGGGCGGCCCTCCTGATTGCCTCTCGGGCATCGACGACCGGCTGCCACCCGAGCACGCTCCGCGCAAGCGACGCATCCACTTGAAGCGATCCGAGCAGTCTTCGCGCCAATGCGCCCCTGCCGATGCACCGTAGCCCGGACTCAAGCACACTCGGAGTCAGCGGGAACAAACGCGTGTTCCTGCCGATGCCTGCCGCGATCTCACGAATGAGTTCCGGAGTGGAGAGGTCCTGACCGTCGGCGAGCACGAAAATCCGTTGGACAGACGGCGGGGAGGCGAGGCA
>CAIYOC010000228.1 GCA_903927725.1 uncultured bacterium
TGCCAAGAAGCGTAGCGCGCCCCAACGAACAAGGCCGCCGCCCGCGGTGGGCAGCGGCCTTTGGGTTCGTGAGGGGCGAGGCGATCAGACGCCGACGGTCGCGGGCTTCTTCGTGCCGCTCGTGCGGCCTGCAGCGATGCGGCGCTTGGCGTACGCGATCGCGGCGTTGGCGGTCGAGTCCTGCGTGCGGCTCTCTTCGAGCACGGCCAGCGTGGTCTCCTCGATCTTGGCAACCTTCTGGTCGACCATCGCCTCGGTGTAGCCGAGGTAGAGGCCGCCCAGTCGGATCAGGCCGCCGGCGTTGGCGACGAAGTCAGGCGAGTACAGCACGCCCTTCTTCTTGATCGCGACGCCATCGGCCGCCGGGTCAAGCAGCTGGTTGTTGGCGGTGCCGCAGACGATCGCGCAGTTCAGGCCGGCGATCGTCTTCGCATCGAGCACGCCTCCAAGCGCGCAGGGCGCCAGGATGTCGAGCTTCTCGGTGAAGAGGTTGCGGTCGTTGCCGAGTGCCACGCAGCCGAGTTCCTCGACCGCACGCTTCATCGTGGGCACGTGCACGTCGGTCACGAGCACGGTCGCGCCCGCATCGCGCAGGAGCTTCGCGAGCTTGTAGCCGGTTGCGCCGCAACCCTGCACGCCGACCGTGAGGTTGGCGAAGGCCACGGGCTTGCCCAGGAACTTGAGGCAGGCCTTCATCGAGTTGAAGCAGCCCTGCGCGGTCCACGGGCTCGGGTCACCGCCGCGGCTCACGGCCTCACCACCCATGATGTGCGGCGTCTCACGCGCCATCCAGTCGCAGAACTGCGGGCTCACGCCCACGTCCTCGGCCGCGATGTACTGGCCGTCGAAGGTGTTCACGAAGCGGCCCATCGCGCGGCCCTGCGCCTCGGTCGGCTGCTGGCCGGGCTCGTCGAGGATGATCACGCTCTTCGCACCGCCCATCGGCAGGTCGGCCGCGGCCGCCTTGTACGTCATGCCCTCCGACAGGCGCAGCACGTCGAACAGCGCCTCGTTGGTGCTCGCATAGGCCCAGCGGCGCGTGCCGCCGAGCGCATTGCCGAGCACCGTGCTGTGGATGGCCACGATGGCCTTCAGGCCGCTCGAGGGATCCTGGTGGAACGCCACGCGCTCGTGGCCCATCGTGTGCATCGTCTTCAGCAGGTCCATGGTGTCTCCGTGGAGTGGTAAGGAAAGGCGGGAATGCTAATGCGCGGACGTGAACGGATGAAACGGCTCAGGCGCCCGCACCGGTGCCGACCTTGACGCCGGCGAACACGCTGCCGGTGCCGAACTGCGGGATGTTCGACTGGTCGGGCTTCTTGCCGGTGCCACGAACCGCCATGATCGGCGTGCGCTCGGGGAGCACGTAGTCGGCGTTGGGCAGGCTGTCGGCCCAGGCGAGCACGGCGTCGGCGGCACGCTTCATCGACGTGTCGCAGTTCTGCCGCAGCGCACGGAGCTCGGCGTCGAACTGCTCGCCGGCGAAGGCGATGAAGTGGTCGACGACCGCGGCCTCGTGCTCGAGCTCGCGGCCCTCGAGGCCCCGGCGCATGTTGCGCTCGAACTTCGACAGCGTGCACAGGCTGGCATGGATCCACCGGGCCCCGAGCGCCAGGCGCGACTGGATGGTCTGCGCGGTCACGATGCCTTCCTCGTGCTCCTTGAACATCATCTTCACCTGGTGGCTGAACTCGCGGATGCGCATCATGCATTCGTCGAGGTGGCGCGCGATGCGCGGGTTCTGGCAGCTGAACGTGGGCATGCCGCGACGGAAGCCGAGGAAGAGCTCCGAGCCGATCTGCATGGCGCTGCCGAGGTTCGAGAACGGGCGATCCTTGATGCCCTTCATCCATTCACCGAGCTGCTTGCCGCCGTAGGCCCAGATGAAGGAGTGCATGACCTCGTTGGCGCCCTCGACGATGATGTTGATGCGGCTGTCGCGCCAGATGCGCTCGACCGAGTTCTCCGTCATGTACGACTCGCCGCCCATGATCTGCAGCGCATCGTTCACCACGCGGTAACCCATCTCGCTGCAGAAGACCTTGCACATCGCGGTCTCGACCATGATGTCGTCATCATGGCGGTCGAGGAAACCGGTGGTCATGTAGAGCATCGCGTCCATCGCATAGACGTAGCCGGCCATGCGCGCGAGCTTCTCCTTGCAGAGGTCGAAGTCCGCGAGCGGACGGTCGAACTGGTGGCGGTACTTCGCCCACTTGAGCGCCTGCTCGTACGAGTGGCCCGCTCCGCCGAGCATGCCGGCGCTGAGGGTGCAGCGACCGTAGTTCAGGCAGGTCATCGCGATCTTGAAGCCCTGGCCTTCCTTCGCGAGGAGGTTTGCTGCCGGGACCTTCACGTTGGTCAGGCGGATGCGCGCCTGCCAGGTGCCGCGGATGCCGCACTTGGAGCGGTTGCGGCTGAAGATCTCGACGCCTTCCATGTCGGGGGTGCAGATCAGCGCCGTCACGACGTCCTTCTGCTTGCCGGTCTTGGGGTCGGTGACCTTCTGCTTGGCCATCACGGTGAAGAGGCCGCTCAGCGCACCGCTGGTCGCCCACTTCTTCTCGCCATTGAGGATGTAGTGCGTGCCGTCGGCCGAGAGCTCGCAGCGGGTCTCCTGGCCACCGGCATCGCAGCCCACGTTGGGCTCGCTGAGGCAGAACGCGCTGAGCGTGTCCTGGGCCATGCGCGGCAGGAAGCGCGCCTTCTGCTCCTCGGTGCCGAAGAGCATGACGGCCTTGCAGCCGATCGACTGGTGCGCGCTCACGAGCACGGCGGTCGATCCGCAGCTGCGGCCGATGCGCTCGAGCGCGCGGTTGTAGCTGGTGATGCCGAAGCCGCCGCCGCCATACTCCTTGGGCACGGTCATGCCGAGGACGCCAAGCGCGAACAGGCGCTTGATCACCCAGTCGGGGATCTGCTGCTCCTGATCGATGAGGTGCGAGGGGTGCTCGGTGCGCATGTACCGGTCGAGCTCTGCGAGCAGCTGGTCGCACCGCGCGATCTCGTCGGCGTTGCCCTCGGGGTACGGGAACATCAGTTCCTCGCGGAAGTTGCCCCAGAAGTTGTTCTTGATCGCGCCCATCGTCGACGGATCCGGCCCGAGCATTTCCTGCGCGGCCTCGATCTGCTTGCGGTCACGTTCAGCGATGCCCTTCATGTCGGCAAGGTTGGTGGAGCTCATGGGGGATCCTCTGGGGTGGTTCGTCGATGGAAACGGAACGGGCGACCCATCAGAGTCGCCCGCAGGCGGGGAAGTGTAGGGCGGGCCATCGGGCGGGGGAAATCGCCCGGAGGGTTCACTTCTTGAGGAAGGCAGCCAGCTTTTCGCGGGCCTGTGGCGTGTGGCGCAGGCCGACGAGCGTGTGGCGCTCTCGTTCGCAGGCGGCGCTCCAGCCGTGGTCGAGGCCGAACTGCACCAGATCACACACGGCGATCGCGGCGGGGGTCGTTGGCAGCTCGTTCCGAGCCTTGGCGAGCGCTTCCGCGACACCCGGCAGTGCCACGCCCTGATCACCGCGGATGCAGCGGATCGGCTGCTGCTTGGACTGGCCGCGCAGCCAAGCTGTGGCGGTGGCTTGGGCGGTCTCGGCGGAGGGTGCCACGGCATTGAAAAGGCAGGGCGGCAGGGCGTTGCTCGCAAAGGTCTCGCCGGTCGCCGTGGCCTTCATCGCAATCAGCGGATCGATGCGCGAGGGAAGGCATTGGGTTCCGCCCCAACCTGGGCAGATGCCCAGCCCGGCTTCGGGGAGGCCCACGCGATATGGCTTGCTGCCCTCCGCCTGGGCGACACCGATCAGTCCGTCGCAGTGCATGGCGACTTCAAGGCCACCGCCAAGAGCGGCCTTGCCGATGATCGCGGCGCTTGGGCAGGGCAGGGCGGCAATGCGCCAGAATGCATCGGCGGCGCGCTTCAAATAACCATGCAGGGCGCCGTCGTCCATCGCGTCGATCTCGGCCAAGTCGGCTCCAGCCACGAAGACGCGCTCGGAGGCGCTCTCAAGGATGAATCCGCTGAGATTGTGCATCGATTCGACGCGATCCATCGCGGTATGGATCTGATCGATCAACCAAGCATCAAGCACAACCACACCCCCTCGCGGCTTGTCTGGGTTGATCTGCAGCGAAAGTGAGACGATTCCGTCGCCAAGTTCGGTGATCTTCAGCGCAGATGTCGACATGATCGAGGCTCCTTTGTGGTTTCGTTTGTTTCAAGCGCGATTCAGTGTCGATCGTGTTTCGATCACGCGCGAATTGTTGAGCACATTCGGATCAGGATCCCCACAGTTTCGCGAGCCGCTCCTGCGCCTCGCCACCTTGGATGATTCGGGCGCTGATCTCGGCCGCCTCGCGGATGGCAGCCTCGTCGTTCGAGCCGTCGAGCACGGACAACCAACGCTTGGTCTCGCGAATGGCCAGTGGGCCGCCCTTGGCGAGGCCGGTCGCCAGAGCCATGGTGGCCGACTCGAGTTGATCCAGCGGAACACAGTGGCTCGCGATGCCCTTGGCGTGCCCCTCGGCACCGCTCATGGTGCCGCCGAGCAGCAGCATGGCTCGCGCCGGGCCGGCCCCGATTTTCTTCACGAGCCAAGGTGCCACCACCGCCGGGCAGATCCCCAGGTCGACCTCGGGGTAGCCGACCTTCGCCTCAGGGTGCGTGACGCCAAAGTCGCACACGACCATCAGGCCGCACCCGCCGCCGATCGCGGCACCTTGCACCTTGGCGATCGTGGGCATCGGCAGCTTGCGGATCGCGAGGCTGGTTTCGGCCAGCGCGCGCAGCATGTCGCCCATGGCGACTGGATCGGTCGCCACGGCCTTCAGGTCCATGCCGGCGCAGAAGCTCTTGCCGTCGCCCTCGAGGATGACCACGCGCACGTCCGCGCGCGACTGCAACGCTTCGATCGTCGAGCGCAGTTGCGTGATGAGGTCCTTGGAGAGCGCGTTGCGCGCCTCGGGGCGGCGCATGCAGACGCGGGCGATGCCGTCGGTGACGTCGAGCGAAACGAGGGTGGACATGGCCGGAAGCGTAGCCGCGGCCGCGCGATCAGCGGCGATGCAGGAAGTAGCCGCACTCGGGGCAACGCTCGCTGAAACCTGCGCGGTCGACGATGTGGCCGCAGCCAGGGCAGAGCCCTTGGTCGGCGCGCCCGGTCTCGATGCGGGCACGGCGGCGCCAGACGAACAGCTGGACCGAGCGCACCATGAGCGCACCAAGCCAGCACACGACAAACGTCACGGGCCAGGCCACGAGCGTGGTCGCCAGCAGCCCCCATGCCGACAGCCGTTCGATGAGCAGGTGGCCGGTGATCGCCAGAACGGGAGCGATGGCCAGGGAGCGCCACATCCACGCCAGCACCACGCTCTGCCAGTGGCTGCGCTGCATGGGCGCTGCGTGATGCTGCAGGTCATCGCGCCAGCGGCGCCACCGGCGGCGCAGCTGCCACCACTCGATCCGCGGACGATGCACGAGCTTCGGGTCCATCAGGTTGGTTCCGACAGGATCATCGCCATTCGTGCCGCCCTCGCATCAGTGCCTGGATTCACCGCGGCTTCTGCATAGCGGCCCACGTGGCTGCCAGCATGCTGCGTGACTCCTCGCTCGAGCCGGTCGCCATGCTTGCAGCGAGCGTGGCATCGAGCGCATCGCCATCACATGAACCATCATGCGCATTCATCCAGCGCTTGATGCTGGCCAAGGCCTGCGGTCCCTTGGCGAGCAGCTGGCGCGACACGGCGAGCGCGCGAGCATCGAGCGTGGCCGGATCATCGACGAGCTCGTGCACCAGGCCCAGCGCGCGTGCCGCACCGGCATCGAGCGGCTCAGGCGCGAGGGCGACCGTGCGCCCACCGCCGCCCGTGTGGCCACGCAGCGTGGGCAGGCTGATCGCCGGACTCAGTCCGATGCGGTGCACGGGGTAGGCGAAGCGCGCGCCCGGCCCGGCGACCACGACATCGCATGCGGTGACGAGCGCGCAGCCACCGGCGAGTGCGGGCCCCTGCACGGCCGCGACCACCGGGCAGGGCATCGAACGCAGCGAGCGCACCGCAGCGGAGAGCCGTTGCAGGAAGGTTCCCATGGTCGATGGATCAGCCACGCACGCACCGAGGTCGAAACCACTGCAGAACGCGCGACCGGTCGCTGCGAGCAGCACGCACGATGCAGCCGGCCTGCTGGCGACGGCACCAGCAGCGGCGGCGAGCGCCGCATCGAGTTCATCGAACATCGCTCGGCCGAGCGCATTGCGCCGGGCGTCGTCGCAGAGCGTGATCCGGTGCAGCGCTCCATCGTCGAGCACGTCATGGGTGATGAGCCGGTCCATGGCAGCATTGAACCCGATGCAGGTTCATGGCGCAGGTGCGCGGGTAGGCTCCGGCGATGCCCGAACGGGACGACGAGCCCACGACCGAGCCCACGACCGGCACGCCGGCCGAGGATGGTGTCGAACTCGAGGCCCCGGGCGAGCCGAGTGCCGAGGACCGTCGCGTGGAGGAGCTCATGCAGCACTCCATCGACGTGCCCGAGCTCGCCGATGCGGTCGAGGCGCAGGAACCCGCGGACGCCGCCGTCACGCTTGAGTCGCTGCGCGAGACCGAGGCCGTCGAGGTGCTCGCAGAGATGGATGTCGATGCCGCCGCCGAGGCGCTGGCCTACATGCAGACGCCGCTGGCGGTGAGCATGCTGCAGGACCTGATCGACGACGAGCCTGCGCTCGCCGGCAAGTTCCTCGAGGAGATGGCTCCCGACGACGCGACGGACCTGCTGCAGGCCTTGCCGGTGCGCGATCGCGAGCGCTTGCTCGCGAGCATGGCCTCGGGTGAGGCGCGTCGACTGCGCGAGCTGATGGTCTATGCGCCCGATACCGCGGGCGGCATGATGACCACGCAGCACTTCAGCGTGCGCGAGGCCATGACGGTCGCCGAGGCCACCGAGTCGATCCGTCGACACGATGGCGCGGAAATCCTGCAGCATGCTTTCGTCACGGATGCCAAGGGGCATCTCAAGGGCATCATCAGCCTGCGTCGATTGCTCGTGGCCAAGCCCAGCGACCGCATCGCCGACATCTGCGAGCGCACCGTCGATGCGATCGCGCCCGACATCGACCGCGAGGAAGTGGCGCGCGAGTTCGAGCGCTACCGCTACGCGGCACTGCCGGTCGTCGATGCGCACCATCGCCTGCTCGGCGTCGTGACCGTCGACGACGTGATCGACATCATCCGAGCCGAAGGCACCGAGGATGCCCAGCGCATGGTGGGTGCCGGTCGCGAGGAAGCCGTGTACTCGAGCGTGGGCGTGAAGTTCCGCGGCCGATTCCCCTGGCTGCTCGTCAATCTCTTCACCAGCAGCATCGGGGCCCTGGTGGTCCTGCGCTACCAAGGATTGATCGCGGAGCTGGCCGTGCTTGCCGCGATGATGCCGCTCATCGCCAACCAGTCGGGCAACGCCGGGCAGCAGAGCCTGGCGGTCACGCTGCGCGGCATCGTGCTCGACCAGATCCGCCCGCGGCGCGCGCTGCCGCACATCGTGCGCGAGACGAGCGTGGGCCTGGTCAACGGCGTCATCTGCGGCGTGATCGTCGGCGGCGCGGTGGCAGGCATCGAGCTTGCCTTCGATCGGCCCTGGCAGATCGGCGCGGTGATCGCCCTGAGCATGGCGTGCACGCTGATGATCGGGTGCCTGACCGGCAGCACGCTGCCACTGCTCATGAAGCGCATGGGGGCGGACCCTGCGACCGCCAGCACGATCTTCCTGACGATGGTGACCGACACGATGTCGTTCCTCGTCTTCCTGGGGCTTGCAAGTGCGTTCTCGCACCTGATCGGGGCGGGCTGACCTGATTCTCGGGGAGGCGCGGAGGCCTCCATCGCCGGTCGAGGGCCGCGCGCTCCGCGAACCGATAACCATGGCGCTGAATCCCGCGGTAATTGCAGGGGGACGCGCACGCCCGTACCTTGGCACTTCCGCCGTTCGAACGACCATCCGAAGGGATCCAGACATGGCCATCCGCGCTTCGTTGCTGCACTCCGCCACCTTCTGCTCGAGCCTCGCCCTCATGGCGATCGCCCACGCGCAGGACACCGCACCGGCCGCCGATCCTTCGGCCGGTGATGAGGCTGCCGGCACGATCATGGGCCTGCCTTACGACGATCCGATTGTGCTCGCGGCCGGCATCGCCGTCGGTGCGATCGCGATTGCGATCATCGTCGGAGCCGTGCTGTGGATGCGCGGTGACAAGGACGAAGGCGGCGACGCGTCGAAGGGTGCAACGGCCAAGCAATCGACTGCCAAGCAGTCCACGGCTGCGGGGACCAAGCCGGGTCCTCGCGGACCTGCTGGCGCTCGCCCGGCGAGCTTGCCGATCACGACGCCAACCAGCGAATCCGCGGAGTCGTCGTCGATGAACCCGTTGGCCGATGACGACCTGAGCCCTGCCAAGCCCATGATGGGTGCGCCGATGGCGAGCGCTGCGGAACTTGAGCTTCCTGAACTCGGCGATCTCGCTGAACTTGATGCGGTCGAGGCACCCAAGCCAGTGGCTGCCGCGCCTGTGATTCCCGTGATTCCCGCAGCACCGGCGCCGGTGATGCCCGTGACGCCGAGCCCGGTTGTGCCGGCGGCCGTCGTGCCGGTGACCCCTGTTGCGATTCCGGTGGTCCCCGCGGTACCTGTCTCGCCCACGCCCGCGCCGATCGCTGCTGCAGCTGCTGCACCAGCACCGGTCCCTGCCCCCGTGATGCCGCGCGCCGCTGCGTCGGCCGCCACTGCGATCCCCGCCGCTCCGATCATGATCCCGGTCGGTTCAAGCACGCCCACCACGTCGCCGGTTGCTGCCGCTGGCCCGATCACGGCCTCGAACGTGGCCAAGGAATGGCGCCGCCACCGCAGCGAGAGCCTCTTCGCGTTCGCCAAGGGCCTGTACGAACAGGCGCTGTCGACGCGCGGCTCCGATGGTCACCTCCAGCGTTCCGGTCTCGTCCGCCTGCTTGCCGAGCGCGGCCAAGGCGACGACCTCAAGCGGGCCGAGGAACTCGTCGGTGTGGGCGGCGTCGCTGGTGACGCGATCGCCCTCCTGCGTGCCCGCGAGCAGCGTTTCGACGAGGCCGAGACTGAACTCAACCGACTCTCGCTGCACTCGGCCAATGAAGAGGTCCGCGCGGCGGCACTCACCGCTGCGCAGCTGCTGATCGCGGCCTACGAGAAGCGCGGTGACCATGCGAAGGTCGGCCACTTCGTGCACAAGATCGAATGGGAACTCCTGCGCCGCGCCGAGGCCGGCATGGTCGCTGACAGCGACGTCGAGCGCGCCGTCACGCGCCTGCTCGTGGCATCGCAGTGGCGCCCCGCGCTCACGGTCGCCACCGAATGGCATGGCTGGACCAAGCGCGATCCGGTCTGGAGCCGAACTGTGCTTCGCGCAGCGCTTGCCGTGCAGCCGCACTGCGCGAGCGATGCCGACCTGGCCACGAAGGCCGAGGCGATCCGCCGCGAGGCGCTTGACCTGGTCGAGGGCGAAGGCCTGGCGGATCTCGCGCGCGGCCTGCGCCTGGCAGCCACGCACGATGCCGATCTGGTCGGCATGGCCCGCACCCATCTCACGCGTGCCGTGTCGGGTTCCGACCGCGTCGACAGCGTGGCGCGTCCGTTCCTGGCGATCCTCGAGATCGGGCAGGGCAACCTCGAAGCCGCCGAGCAGCAAGCCACTGCGCGCACCGCCGGTGCGGCGCCCGGCCTGCCGGAGCTCGCCCGCGGCATGCTCGAACTCGCCCGCGGCCGATTCGATCACGCGCGTCGCGAGTTCGCGGCGGCGATCGATGCGCTCTCGACGCAGAAGTTTTTCAACTTCCCCGATGCCGTGCGCGAAGCGATCAACGAGACCCGACCCGCCCACGAGGCGCTCAAGGGACTCTGCGCCACCCACGTCGCGACCGGTGATGTGGCAGGCGCCCGGCGTGCGCTCGATGAGCGCATGGTCGGCGGTCCTGACCGCGCGCTGATCGCGCAGGCGCTCGTCGACAGCGGCCTGAGCGCGGGCAAGGTCCACCTTGATGCCTTCCGCTTCCTGTATCCGCCTGCGGGACAGACGAGCGCCGAGCCAGCGGTGCTTGCCAAGCTGTTCGAAGTCGGCTCTCGCGTGCTGCGCGATCCGTCCGGCTTCACCCAGGACGAACGCGACACCGTGCAGCGCATGCTCGAGGCGCTCACGCCGGGCGTCGAGCGCCCGCGCGGTCGTGGCCGCTTCTATGTGCGCCGCTATGCCGGCTCCGGCCACCCCCTCTTCGAGGTCGTGTGGCTTCCTTCGGACGACGATCCGGTGCCGGCTCCGGTCGAGTGGAACCTGGTCGCGCATGGTGCCGACGGCTCGCGCGTCTCGCGGCTCTTCGAGCGCGGCGTCTTCACGCCCGAGTCGAAGCCCTACCTCGTCTCGGGCCGCGACAGCGAAGCGCCCGACACCTTCGCCGGTGCGCGCACCGTGGCCTTGATCGATCCGCGCCAGATCGCCGTCGGCGGCGGCGATTGGAAGCTCGAGATCGGCTGCAACCGCAGCGATGACCGCGAGTCGATCGCGTTCCGCAGCGAAGGCCCCTCGCACGAGGAGATCCTCGGTGCGTTCGCCGACCATCGTGAGCGCTTCGTCATGCTGCTCACCGGGCTGCTCAACCCCAAGGTGGGCAAGAAGCAGATGGCCGACGTGGCCCACGCGACCGCACGCTCGTTCCCCTTCGACGTGCCGAGCGAGCTCGACGCGTTCTCGGCGGACATCGAGCTGCGCCTCACGAACACGGCGCCTCTCCTGAGCGAGATGGAGCCGGCTGCTCTCGATGCGATGGCCGTCCGCCAGGCCGCCACGCTCGCCGCGGCGCCGTCCTACCTGCGTGCGCACATCGTCGGCCTGCTGCAGAGCCCCGTGGTCAGCGTGGCGATGCGCGCCGACGGCCTGCGAGGCGCGATCTCGCGCATCCAGGGCGTGACCGAGCACGCCGACGCGTGATCAGGAACGGTTCTTCGGCTTGATCGGACCGTCGGTTCCGCCGTCGACAGGCAGCCCTGCCTGCTGCTCCCAGCTGTCCGGCAGCAGATCGATGCCGAGCTTGCGCGCGGTGGTCACCGCCAGCGGCAGCAGGAGCGCGCTGCCCGGCACCACGGCGAAGAACGCGCCGAGCCCGGCCATCCGGAGCAGATCACCGAACTGTCGGTTGGCCCGGTCGATATCGGCGCTCGAGGCCTGGCCTCGTGCTGCTCGACCGTAGATCTCCATCATCTCGCGGGTCTGCGTGCTTTCCGCCACGAGCATCGTGCGCAGGCGCTTGAAGCCGGCCTCGAGTTCTGCGCGGGGGTGCCGCAGGACCGCGGGGACCAGATGCGACCAGTCGGGGCGGGGTTCCAGGGGCGAAGGGCTCGGGCCGAACATGCCGAGAGGGTACGGGGTCCGGGGGCGTGACTGACCAGGAATGTGGAACCAGGTTCTGGATCGCGGGCTCCAAGCGGGCATGCCCAACACCATCACGCCGGCCGAGGTCCATGAGCACTTGAGGTGCGGGAACTGCCTGCTGATCGATGTACGCGAAGCCGACGAGCGCGCGAGCGAGGCGATCGCCGGCTCCATCCACCTGCCGCTCGGTCGCATCAAGGCAGGCGAGCTGCCGCCGAAGGGTCGACAGGTCATCCTGCATTGCAAGGGCGGCAAGCGCAGTGCGGAAGCCGCGTCGCTCGTGCCGGGCTCACTCACGATGGTTGGGGGCATCGAGGCCTGGCGCGCCGCGGGGCTCCCCACGATCCGAATGCGTGCAAGCGGAGTGTCGGTGATGCGTCAGGTGCAGCTCGTCATCGGAACGTTCGTCGCCGCAGGCACGGCACTCGGCACCTTCGTGTCGCCGTGGTTCCTCGTCGTGCCCGCTTTCATGGGCGTCGGCCTGGTGTTCGCCGGCGCGACGGGCTTCTGCGGCCTTGCGATCCTGATGGGGAAGCTGCCATGGAATGCGCCGTGCCCGGCGTCAGGCTGCGCAGCGCGCTGATGAGCCGCGCTCGAGTGGCCGAGGCATCGGCTGGCGCGAACAGGCGTTCGCAGCTGGCGCTGGCGAGGTCGAGTTCACGGAACACGCTTCGGCAGCGCTCGCACACCACACCCTTGAGTTCGGGCACGTCGCGCCCATCCTCGAGCGCCTGCAGCTTCAGTCGCAGGAGTTCCGCGCAGGTCTCGCGTTCGTAGATCGGCGCGGGCGCCGGCCGGACCGGCACGTGGGCCATCATCGCCTTGCGCAGCGCGAGCCGGCCCCGGTGCAGCCGCGTCTTGAGCGTGGCGACACCGATGCCGAGCGCATGCGCAGCATCCTCGGCCTCCAAGCCCGCCACGTCCCGTAGGACCAGCGCCGCGCGCCATGGCGCAGGCAGCCTGAGCATGGCCGTTCGCATCTGCGCGAGTGCCTCGCCATCGAGGATCCGGTCGATCGAGGCACCGCCGCGCCGATCGGGCAGATCAATCACCTGGCGGTCACCGAAGGGCGACACGGCGGAGAAGGTCGGTGCCAGGCGCTGGCGACGCCGTCGCTTGGCGAGCCGCTTCAGGCCCACGCGCGTGACGATCGTGTGCAGCCACGTCGAGCGCGCTGCATCACCGCGGAAGGTGTCCCAGCGGCGCCATGCCTGGAGCAGCGCATCCTGCACGATGTCCTCGGCGTCGGCATCCGTCGCCGCGAACTGGCGCGCGACCGCAAGTGCATTCGCACCATGCGTTCGCACGAGGGCCTCGAGCGCGCGCCGTCGATCCTGCAGGGCGGGTCCGCGCCCGTCAGGCATACGCCTTCACGCTGTCGCAGGTGCAGACCAGGTTTCGGTCGCCGTACGGATTGTCGACGCGGCTGACGGCCGGCCAGAACTTGTGGTCGCGCAGCCACGCCGCGGGCCATGCGGCCTGTTCGCGCGTGTACGGACGGGTCCACGAATCCGACGCCACCACGGCTGCGGTGTGCGGCGCGTGCTTGAGCGGGTTCGAGTCACGCGGCATGCGGCCCTCCTCGATCGCGCGGATCTCCTCGCGGATCGAGATGAGCGCATCGCACAGGCGGTCGAGCTCAGGCTTCGACTCGCTCTCGGTGGGCTCGATCATGAGCATGCCGGGCTCCGGCCAGCTCATGGTGGGGGCGTGGAAGCCGTAGTCCATCAGGCGCTTGGCGATGTCATCGACCTTGATGCCGGCGCTCTTGTCGAACGCGTTGCAGTCGATGATGAACTCGTGCGCACAGCGGCCGTTGGCGTTCACGTAGCGCACGGGATAGTGCGACTCGAGGCGCTTGGCCATGTAGTTCGCCGCAAGGATCGACACCTGCGTGGCCAGCGTGAGTCCGGGGCCACCCATCATCGCGATGTACATCCAGCTGATCGGCAGGATGCTCGCGCTGCCGTACGGGGCAGCGCTGATCGGGCCGATCGCGTGCACGCCGGCGCTGGTGGGATTCGAGACCGGATGGCCGGGCAGGAAGGGCTTGAGCGTGTCGTTCACGCCGATGGGGCCCATGCCCGGGCCGCCGCCACCGTGCGGGATGCAGAAGGTCTTGTGCAGGTTGAGGTGGCAGACATCGGCACCGATGTCGCCGGGGCGCGTCAGGCCGACCTGCGCATTCATGTTGGCGCCGTCCATGTAGACGAGGCCACCGTGCGCGTGGATGAGTTCGCAGGTCTCGCGAACGTTCTCCTCGAACA
>CAIYOC010000229.1 GCA_903927725.1 uncultured bacterium
CCAAGCAGGCGCGCATGCATGGAGACGGCCGTGGGCTCGTCGAGCGACGCCGGCGGGTAGAGCCCCGCGTAGTCGATCGACTCACCCAGGAGCGCGTGCAGGGTGGAATGGGTCATGCGGTGCTCAGGGCTTGGCGATTGCCTCGGCCTGGATGGCGCGAAGGTCGCGGACCAGATCGCGGAGGCACTGGCCATAGGCATCGGAGAGCCCCTTGACCACGCCTGCGGCGTCGTCGGAGGCGACGGGCACCTCGTGTTCGTAGAGGCGATCCATCAGCATCCTCGGATCCTCGTTGGTGCGCTGCAGCAGCAGGACCTGCAGCTTCACGCGCGCGACCCCCGCCGCGCCCTCGTCGTAGAAGGCCCCGAAGCTCCGCACGCTGCTGACGAGCGCAAACTGGTCCGTGCCAAAGAGGCCAGCCGTCGTCACCGACTGCGCAGCCTTGGCCTGTGCCAGCACGTCGACCATCTGCGACTGCAGGATCTGGTCGATGGGCATGACCCAGCCGTTGTAGATGTCCGCACGGGCCTCACCATTCGCGTGGTGATAGACCAGCGTGTCGGAATTCCACGGCGCGGCCATGCGAGGCCGGGCGACGCCGAGCTGCGTCAGCACGGGAGCGCCCTCGGATGATGGGACCGATGCGACGGCGTCGATGGTCCATTGCGTCGAACCCGGGCGCGAGGCGATCAGTGAACATCCGCCTGCGGCGGACGCGCCGAGGACGAGCATGGACGCCGCAACACGTGCGATGGCGCCGGAGGTGAAGATGCGCTGGACGCGGGACATGGCGTTGGTCATGGCTTGGTGCTCCTGGAGGAGTTCGACGGGGTACTGGCGGGTTCCGGGGGCGCGAAGAGCGTGGATCCCGCGTCGCGCTCGAGCTGGTTCGCCAGTCGCTCGAAGCTCCGCGCAGCGGCCGTCAGCTCCTCCATCAGCATGCCGACGCGCGGTTCGCCGCGCGACACGACGCCATCGAGGCGGCGCACCAGCATGCGGATGTCGTCGGCCGCCTTGCGGAAGCTGGCGACCGTCTCGGGCAGCTCCTTCACGGTCGTCTTGAACTCGCCGCTCTGCAGGAATGCGCGGACCTCGTCACTGGTTTCCGAGATGCTCGTCAGCGTGCGGTGGAGGTCGGTCTTGATCGCCGTGTCGGCCGTGTCGACCAGCTCGCCGATGCGCACGCCCAAGCCGGCGAAGTCGATGCGGCTGATCTTGGCGACGGCGGCCTGGATCGAGTCGACCATCTCATCGAACTTGCTGGCAGTGCTGGCGATGGCGACGACGTCGTCCTTCATCATGTCGTCGGGCGGCATCGAGAGCAGCGACTGGTCGGGTTCGTGCAGGAGCTCGATGTACGGCAGGCCGGTCAGGCCAGCCGTCGCCACGCGCGCGCAGAGGCCGTGGTTGCGGCCGAAGGCGAACTCGCGGCGGACCTCGTCGGTCATCTGGCCCTCTGGCACGAAGATGTCCATGCTCACGATGACGTTGCGGTTGAACTCGCCGGCGTTGGCGGCGCCGTCGTCATAGACGAAGCGCCCCGTCGGAAAGCCGACATCGGTCACCTTGCCGATGGTCACGCCCAGGTAGCGCACCGGCGTGCCGCGCGCCACGCCAGTGACCGCGCGCGTGAAGTACGACTTGATGGGGACGGTGGTCTGGAACAGGGCTCGGCTGGTCGTGACCAACGTGCCGGCGACGATCGCCACCAGGCCCGCGAGCACGAAGAGTCCTGCCTTGTAGGCGTGCTTGTTGCTGCTCATGATGCTGCTCCTTGGGATGTCTCGTCTTCTGGCTGGCGCGCGAGGAACCGTCGCACGTCCGGCGGGCCGGACTCGAGCAGTTCCTTCGGCGAGCCGATCGCCAACTGGGTCTTCCGGGCACCACCGAGCACGACCATCCGGTCGGCGATGGTGAAGATGCTTGGCAGCTCGTGGGTCACGACCACGAACGTGCGCCCCGTTGAGCGCGCCAGCCGCACGACCATCTGGTCGAACCCGGCGCTGCTGATGGGATCGAGGCCCGCGCTGGGTTCATCGAGGAAGACGATCTGCGGACTCATGGCCATCGCGCGCGCCACCGCAGCGCGCTTCTGCATGCCTCCCGACAGGGCGCTGGGCATCTTGTTGCAGTGCTCGTCGAGATCGACCATCGCCAGCAGCGACAGCGCGAGCGAATTCATCTCGGTCCATGTGAAGAGCCCCTGCTCTTCCATGGCCAGGCGCACGTTCTCGAGCACCGTCAGGCCCCCGAAGAGCGCACCGCCCTGGTACATGACGCCGATCGATCGGCGCACGTGGTCGACGGCCGCATCACCGCCCGTGACCAGGTCATGCCCGGCGATGCGCAGCGTGCCCGAGACGGGCGGCAGCAGCGTGATCATCGCCTTCATCAGCGTGCTCTTGCCGCAACCGGAACCCCCGCCGATCACGAAGACCTCGCCCGACTGCACGGTGAAGTTGATCCCCGTCAGCACCGCGTGGCCGCCATAGCCGACCGCAAGGTCCTTGGCCTCGATCACGGTCTCGGTTGACGTGGCGGTGGACAGCATGGTTCAGATCCCCAGCGCGTGGAAGAGGGCCACGAGCACGCCGTCGAGCACGATGATCGCCACGATGCCGGCTACGACTGCACGGGTGGTGCTGGCGCCCACCGCACCGGGACCGACCTGTGTCTTCAGCCCGGAGCGGCATCCGATGCCGCCGATGACGATTGCGAAGACGAACGCCTTGAAGACACCCTGCAGGAAGTCGACCTGGTCGATCGAGTTGCGCACGGTCTGCAGATAGAGCTCCAGGCTCATGTCGCGTGCGACCATCGGCAGCCAGCCGCCGAGCACGCCCGCGAACGACGCGAACACCGAGAGCAGCGGCGTGGTGATCGCCACCGCCAAGACCCGCGGCGTGACCAGGAAGCGCTCGGGATTGAGCCCCATCGTCGTCAGCGCGTTCACTTCCTCGGTGACCTTCATCGTGCCGATCTCGGCGGCGAAGGCGCTGCCGGAGCGGCCGGCGAGAATGATGGCGGTGATCAGGGGACCGAGCTCGCGGATGATCGCGAAACCCATGATCGTGGGCGTCTGGTCCGCGGCGCCGTAGCGATCGAGCGCGGGCATCATCTGGTACGCGATGATGAAGCCCACGATGCCGCTCAGCATGCAGGTCACCGGCATCGAGTCGATGCCGGACTGGCCCATCACCCGCAGGAGATCGCGCCAGCGCAGCGACCCCGGATGGCGGATCGCATGCACCAGGTCGGTTGCGGCCGCGCCGATGAATCGAACCGTGTCGGCGAGCTCATCGAGCGCCTTGAGCGCCGTCTCGCCGACATCGGTGACAAAGTGCGAGTCCGCCTCGCGTGGGACCGGCGGCTTGTGACCGACCGCACGCTCGACGAGCGAAGCCTGGTCGGGGGTGAGCCCGCGCATCTCGATCTTGCCACCTGCCCAGACCACCGTTCGGCGGATCTCGGCGAGGAGCAGCAATCCGGTGCCGCCGATGTTCTGCAACTTGGTGGCATCGATGACGACCGAACCCGTCCCAGCAGCCCGAGCGCGTCCGACCACGTCCTCCCAGACATCGCGCACGCGGACATCGTCGAGCTCGCCCTCAAGGGCGATGACAGTGGTGCCTGCGGCGCTCGGCGCATCGGGGGACATGCGACCGGAATGTAGCGGCTCCCGCACCTGTGGGTTCAGCGCTCGGTCCAGTCGAGGCTGGTGCCGTAGGTCTCGCGCAGCCCGAACCAACCGATCGCTGCGAGAGCCATGACGACTGCACCAGTCAGCGCGGCCGCCTGCCATGGCGCGGACGGATCATCGATGCCGATCCAGCGCTCGAAGGCGAGCCAGAGCGCCCCGCTGCCGGCGGCCGACCAGCGCACGAGGTTCGGCGCCGTCGTGGCCGCCGTGGCGCGAAGGTCCGTGCCGAAGTGCTCGGCCGCAGTCGTCACGAAGACGGCCCAGTAGCCGGTGCCGAAGCCGAGGAGGGCGATGAGCGCATAGGTGGTTCCGAGCGAGGGTTGCATGCGGCCAAGCGTGAAGTACCCCACGAGCGCGATCGCGGTGATGCCCAGGAACGCCGCGACCGAAGCTCGGCGCGAGCGCCACCACTGGCTGGCAAGACCGCTTGCGACATCGCCGACGGCAAGGCCCACGTAGCACCACATGATCGCGCGGCCGGGCGCAGGACGCTCGGCCTCGACGATGCCCATGGATCGCGTGATGACGTCGCTGTACTTCACGCAGACGCCGACCACGTACCAGATCGGGAGCGCGATCAGGACCACGCTGAGGTAACGGACCAGCCGCTCGCGTGGCCACAGCAGGCGCCAGAACGCGCCGCGCCCGGGCCGGTGTGCACGCTGCACGGCACTGAACATTCCACTCTCGACGACGCCGAAACGAAGCAGCAGCAAGGCAAGCCCGAGCCCCCCACCGATGAGGAACGACGCGCGCCACGTGAACGCCTGCGTCACGAAGTAGCCCGCGATCGCACCGCAGATCCCGACCGCAGCCACGATCGTGGTGGCTAGGCCGCGTCGATCCGGCGTCACAAGCTCGGCCACCAGCGTGATGCCCGCGCCAAGCTCGCCGGCCAGGCCGATGCCGGCCACAACGCGCAGCACCTCGTACTGACGGATCGCCGACCCGCACCCGATCCAGTGCAGAGCGCCCAGCGCGCCGTTGGGATCGACGTCGGCGATGAACCCGTTGAGCACGTTCGCCACGCTGTAGAGGAGAATGCTGCCGAAGAGCACCGACAGCCGCCCTCGGCGATCGCCGAGCACGCCCCACAGCACGCCCCCGACGAGGAGCCCCGACGTCTGCAGCGTGTTGTCGAGCCATACGCCCCAGTCGCGCAGCAGGACATCCTGCGCGGCAACATCGAGTCCTTCGAGACGAGACCCAAGCACTTCGCGCAACGAGTCCTTGCGGACCATGGCAAAGAGCAGGAGATCGAAGATGTCGACGAAGTAGCCCAGCGCCGCGACCACCACCGCAAGGATGGTCGACACGCGTCCGAGGCTTCCTGGCTGCGCGCCCGCATTGAGGGGCGCCGCGGGCGCAGACGACGCAGCACCTGTCGTGCCGCCGGCATGATCCGTTCCCGACGGCTCCATGTTCCGGGGCTGGGGATCGTGCTGGTGCACCATGCCGGAAGTGTCGCAGCGCATCGCCGATCGCGCCAGTCGGCGGCTACGCTCTGCCTCATGCACCCGACTCCGCCATCGGTCGACCGTCGCGCCTTCCTCGCTGGCACCGCGGCCCTGGCCGCCGCGGTCACGACGTCGGGCACCGCAGCTTCGGTCGAGACGGGCGCGCGCCTGGCCGCTCCGGCAGCAACCCCACCGAGCCGTCACGCCGGGACACCGTGGCCCATCTGCCTTGATACGGCCACGATCCGCCCCGTTCCCCTGCTCGAGAAGATCCGCATCGCCGCCGAGGCCGGATACGACGGGATCGAGCCCTGGGAGTCGGAACTGGCCGATCACGAACGATCAGGAGGCAATCTCAACGACCTCGGCAAGATGCTGCGTGACCGTGGCCTTCGCGTGCCGAGCGTGATCGGGCTGTGGAATGCGATCCCGGAAACCCAGGACGCGTGGGATGCCCAGCTGCCGGCATCACGCGACCGCATGCGGATGGCCAGCGCGATCGGTGCCCAGCACATCCAGGTGATCCCTCAGCCAGAGCGCCCGCGAGAGCGATTCGATCCAGCGTGGGCCGCCGCGCGCTACCGCGATCTCGTCGAGATCGGCATCCGTGACTACCAGCTTGTGCCGGCGATGGTCTTCGTCAAGTTCCTTCCCGGTGCGCGCACGCTCGGCCAGGCCGCCCAGATCGCGATCGATTCGGGACATCCGCAAGCCAAGGTGATCCCTGACACGTTCCACATGTTCATCGGCGGCACACCGTTCGGCGGGCTGCAGCACCTGCGCGGCGAGTTCATCGCGATCTTCCAGTTCAACGATGCCCCAGCCGTACCGGGGCGCGAGGCGCTCGAGGATCGCCACCGGGTCTACCCCGGCGACGGCGTGCTGCCCTTGCGCGAGATCCTCAGGGATCTCAAGCGCATCGGCTACACCGGCTGCGTCTCGCTGGAGCTCTACAACGAGGAGTACTGGAAGCAGGACCCGATGGTGGTCGCACGGACCGGGCTCGACAAGACGCTCACCGTGATCCGATCGGCGTGCGGTTGACGGCGTCGGCCTCCGCCGTGGCATCACGACCTCGCCGCGACGGATCACCCGTGCGAACGTGACGAGCCATCGTGCGGACTGACTAGCATCCGCCCATGCTCTGGCAGCGACTCATCACGGGCCCCCTGCTGATCCTGATGCTCATCGGGCTGGTCTGGCTCGACGAGACGGCATCGACCACCATGGTGGGTGCGGGCGATGGAGAGCAGGCGCCCTTCGCCCCACGCGGCATGGTGCTGCTGGCGATGTGCGCGCTCATCGTGGCTCCGCTCCTGGCGCGCGAGATCGCCGGAATGCTCTCCCGCGCTGGATCGGCCGTGCACGAGTGGCCCTGCATGCTCGCCGCGATGCTCGGCGCGGGCTCGATGTGGTTCCTGGGCAGCGGCGCCACCATCCCGACCAAGGCTGCGGGCGCCGTGCTCGCCGTTCCGGTCGCGCTCATCACGCTGATGGCCTTTGCCCTCATGCAACGCCGATCCGCCGCGGGCGCATCGTCGACCGTCGCAGGTGTGCTGCTGTCGTGGGCGTACGCGGGGCTGCCGTGGGCGTTCTGGATCGCTCTCGACCGTGCGCAGGGCCCCGCCGTGCTGGCCGGTGCGATCCTCACCGTGAAGTCAACCGACATCGGTGCGTACTTCACCGGCATGGCGATCGGTCGAACGAAGCTGATTCCATGGCTGAGCCCGGGCAAGACGCGCGAGGGCTTCGTCGGCGGGTTGGTGATGGGCGCGGGTATCGGCGCACTCTTCGCATGGTGGTCAGGCGAGTGCGCGTGGGTGACCACGCCGATCGATCCTGCACGCGGGGCGATCACCGGAGCCATCTTCGGCGTCCTCGGTCCGATCGGCGACCTGGCCGAGTCGCTGCTCAAGCGCGAAGCCAGAGTCAAGGACAGCGGTCGCCTGCTGCCGGGCATGGGCGGCGTCCACGACGTGGCCGACAGCCTGCTCCTGACGGCCCCTGCCGCGTGGCTGCTCCTGGCGTGATGACAATCCGCTGCACCTGCATGCGTTCGTGGATGCGGCATTCAGGTACGCTTGCGCAATCATGAGCGTCATTGCAGCCCTGCGCAACCTTCAGCGTGTCGACAGCCAGGTCCGAGCCCTCAGCACCCGCCTGGACGGTGCGGTGGATGCCTTGGCGGCGCGCGAGCGCGAGGTGACGGCAGCGAACGCCAAGCTCGCCGAGGCCGAGTCGATCCACCGCCAACTGCTGGCGAGCGCCAAGAACCTCGAAGCCGAGAGCGGCAGTTTCAAGACCCGAATCGAAGCGCTGCGCGTGGAACTGAACGCGACCTCGAAGAAGGCCCAGTACGACGCGATCCTCGCTGAGATGGGAACGCTGCAGGAGAAGCGCGATGAGCTCGACAGCCAGGCCCTGGAGTTCATGACCAAGGCCGATGCCCAGCAGGCGCGCATCAACGATGCCACGACCCATCGGGACGAGCGCGTGCGCCGCCGCGATGCCGCCAAGGCCGAGCACGACCAGCGCAAGGCCGACATCGCGGACCGCCTGGCGGAACTGCGCCGTGAGCGCGAGGAAGCCGCCGTGCAGGTGCCGGCCAAGGAACTTGCGCTCTTCAACGCCGTCGCCGACGAGCACCAGGGCGAGGCGATGTCCGAGGTCATCGAACTCAGCGCGCGCCACCGCGAGTACACCTGCGGCGTGTGCAACGTCGAGCTGCCGCCGCGCTCCTACGCTGCGCTCATGGGCAACAACGACACGATCACCTGCTGCCCGAGCTGCCGCCGGATCCTGTTCCTGGATCTGGCCGCGAAGGCGGAGTGAACCGGCACCGGCCCACCCGCCGGTGCTCGATCACTCATAGCCCAGCGCCGAAAGGTCACCCTCCGAGAGGCCGAAATGGTGGCCGATCTCGTGCAGGACCGTGATGCGGATCTGCTGCATGACCTCGTCATCACCGCCGCACGCACGGCCTTCCTCATCGGTGCACGGATCCCAGCCGCCGGCCTCATCGATGATGCCGCGCCGGAATACGTGGATCGTCTCGGGCAGCTCACCGCTGGCATCGTGGCGCCGCTCCGTGAGCGGGATGCCCGAATAGAGCCCGCACAGGTCATCGAGGTCGGGATCGAGGCCCATCTCCTCGAGCAATTCCACGCTTGGGCAGTCATCGATGATGAGCGGGGCTTCCTCGAGGAGTTCATGCAGCCGCGCGGGCAGCGACGCCATGACGCGGTCCAGCAGCCTGTCGAAACGCTCGCGTTCCCACTCTGGCAGGTGCTCGGTCATGGACGGCGGGATCCGCTCATGCGGTCTCTTGATCGCTCTCGCACTGCACGCATCACTCACGTGAGGTCAGGCACGCTCATGTCGACGGCACCCACGAGGTCCGCGATCGTCGAAGCGCCTTGGCGCCGGACCCACGCATCCAGGTCGCGCGCCACCGTGGCCGGGCCCGACGGATCGACGAAGAGCGACGTTCCCATGCCGACGAGCGTGGCGCCGGCGAGCACGAGCTCGGCTGCATCGCGCCAGTCCATCACGCCACCGAGTCCGATGATCGGCTTGCCGGCATCGCGAGCGACCTGGGTGTAGACGTCGTGCACCATGCGCACGGCGATCGGGTGGATGGCCGGACCGCTGAGACCGCCCTTGCCGCGCGAGAGCCGCGTGCGGCGGGTCTCGGGATCGATCGCCATCGCCTGCACGGTGTTGATGAGGGTCAGGCCGTCGGCCCCGCCATCGATCGCGCCGCGCGCGAGACCGACGATGTCGCCGGTGTTGGGCGTGAGCTTGACGATGAGCGGCTTGATGGTGAGTGCGCGCAGCGTGGCAGTCAGGCCCCGCAGGAGCTCGGGCGAGTCGCTGAACTGGAGCCCCGTCGCGGTGTTCGGGCAGCTCGCGTTGATCTCGATGGCGGCCATGCCCGTGAGCCCGTCGAAGGCACGCACCACCGCGGCGTAGTCCTCGACCGAGTGACCCGCGATGCTGCCGATGATCCGGCACGGCACACGCGAGGCGTGGCCCCACTTCTCGCGCACGAACGCCTCGACGCCCACGTTGGCCAGGCCGACGGCGTTGAGCATGCCGCCCTTGGCGCCGATGATGCGCCAGGGCTTGTTGCCATCGCGCGATTCCCGGGTGATGCTCTTGGTTGTGACCGCACCCAGCGTGCGCAGGTCGAGGGCATCGGAGAGTTCATCGAGGTAACCGCACGTGCCCGCGGCGGCGACGAGCGGCGACGCGAAGTCCATGCCCAGGGCGTGCACGCGCAGGCGTTGCATGCGCGAAGTTCTAGCAGGTGCCGCACGGCTATGCTTCGGGCATGAGCACGCCCGACCGCATCGCGCAGTTCGAGAAGATGGCCTCGGCCGACCCCAGCAACGAGATGGCCCACTTCAGCCTCGGCAACGCCTACCTGCAGGTCGGCCGCCATGCCGAGTCGGCGCAGAGCCTTGAACGGTGCATCGCGATCAATCCCGAGATGAGCAAGGCCTATCAGCTCTGCGGCCAGGCCATGATCGGCGCGGGCTGGGAGGACAAGGCCGTGGCCGTCATGATGGCTGGCTACGAGGTCGCCGCGCGCAAGGGCGACCGCCTGCCGCAGGAAGCCATCGCCGGCATGCTGCGCTCGATCGGCCGCGAGCCGCCGAAGGTCGAGCGCCCCGCTGACCCCGCTGCCGACGCACTTCGCGCCAGCGGCGTCTTCGTCTGCGGTCGCACCGGCCGCCCCGGCTCGAAGCTCCCGGCGCCGCCCTTCCGCGGCCCCGTGGGCCAGTGGATCTTCGACACGATCAGCGCAGAAACCTGGCGCGACTGGATCGGCCAGGGCACCAAGGTCATCAACGAGTTGCGGCTGGACTTCAGTCGCGACAGCGACCAGGAGATCTACGACCGGCACATGCGGGAGTACCTGGGCATCGATGATGAGTTGCTGGCTCAGCTGCGCGCGCCGGCGCCGCAGGCGTGACCCGCGCACGAAGCGCACCAGTGATTCCCACGCCGTTCAAACCTTGCGCAGGTAGACGAGCCACTCGAGCGTCAGCACGGCAAGCGCCGCGAGGATGAGCCACGGCCAGAGCGCGCTGCGGGCCGACTCGCCGCCTTGCACGCCGCGCACGGTTTCCAAGCCGAGCGAGATCGACTCGAGCGTGCCGACGCGGCCCTCGCGCGGGTCCTGCAGCGCCACGGCGACCGGGCGCGATCGCTCCTCGCCACCTTCCTGCCAGCGCACGGTCCAGATCCCCGCTTGGCGCAAGGGCCCCACGACCGTCTGAGCAGGATCCGTCACGGTGATCTCCTGCGTGCGCGCGGCGGGCGACACGAGCGCGATCGATCGCACGCCCGACGGCAGCCTGATGGGCTGCGTATCGCCCGGCGCGATCGTGGGCAGCGCTGCCTCGCGGCCACTGGCCGCCAGGAACTCGACGGCGTTGGCCATGAAGTTCACGAAGCCTCGCTGGAAGGGCCAATTGCTGTCGAGCGGATTGAAGGCGACCACGACCGCCTGGCCACCTGCGCGGGCGAGCGTCATGACGAGCGGGCCATCGCTGCCCTCGACGATCGTCTCGACGTCGCTGGCGGGCGAGTACGCCACGGCGCGCGACACGCCGAGTTCATCGAGGTTCACGAATCGCATCAACGGATGCGTGGCCTGCACCGAGCGCATCGAGACATCGCTCTTCTCGCCGTAGGGATTCAACCCCTCGAAGGGAGCCGTCCCGCCGAGCACGAGGTAGCGGGCCGGGGGCAGCGCGGGCGGCGAAGTGCCATCGAGCACGATGACGTCGAACGCGTCGATCCACGCCGGGTTCGCGGTGGAGCGCGTGGTGAACTCCTCGAGGGTGACGGCGTCGACCGACTTGACCGGAAGTGCCTGCGCCACGCCGCGCGTGATCGACGATGCCCCCACAAGCAGCACGCGCGCCGCGGCGGCTGGTGCAGCGACCATCGCCATGCGGTTGTCGGCGGGCTGGTCATCCGTCTCGACCAGCCGGACCTCGACGATGCCGTCGGGCTTGACCGTGACTGACGGGAACGACACGCGCACCTCGCCGGGCAGCCACGTCTTGCGCGATGGGTCCTCGCCGGCCGCGGGCACATCCACGCCCTTGGGAAGCACGGCGCGCAAGGCGCCATCGACCCAGAGCTCGACGTCCGAGTGCAGCGACGCCTCGTTCCAGTTCATGATGCGCGCGAAGACCGCGACCTCATCCGGATTGCCAGCCAAGCGCGAGACGCCTGCCCCGGCCACGCCCGCGTTGCGCGCGGCGGGCGAACCCATCGGGTGGTAGCGCAGGCTCTCGCCAGGCTTGACCACGCACCGTTCGAGGTCGGCGATGCGACCGTCGGACCAGAGTTCGAGCGTGACGCCGCTTTCCTGCGGGGCACCCTGCTTGTCGGGATTGGGCACCTCCATGAAGGAGCGCGCCACGTCGAGCGCATCGACGAGCGTGGTCGTCTCGTCCGTGGCGTCGATCGCATCGATCGCATCGTGCGCGCGCGCAGCTATGGTGCTGAACGGGCTCAGCACCGTGGCTTCGCGCGCGAGCGCCACCACCATGACCTCGGGCGCCTGCGAGAAGAGCCCCGCCCCGAAGAGCGCATCGACGCGCTCGTGGGCTTCCCGCTTGGCCTGCTCGAGGCGCGAGCGGCCATCGGCATCCTTCACGCCCATGCTCGCGCTGCGGTCGATGAGCAGCACCGCGCGACCGCTCTCGACCAGGCCAAGGTCAGCCTGCGGCTGGGCAAAGGCCAAGGCAAGCAGCGCGATGGCCAGCGCCTGCAGGATCAGCAGCCACGACATGCGCATGCGCTGGAACAGGCTGTTGGCGCGCAGGTCCTCGACCTGCCGGGTCCACAGCAATGTGCTGGCGACCGTGCGCTTGGGCCTGCGCAGCCGAAGGATGTAGAGCGCCAGGAGCGGCGGCAGCGTGGCAGCCGCCAGGATGAGACCAGCCAGTGGAGCGAGCCAGGTCATCGCAGCAGCCCTCGCTTGCGCAGGTAGTCGAGCAGGAGCTCATCCACCGGGGTGGTCGTGGGCACGGGCACGTGCACGATGCCTCGCCGCACGCAGAAGTCGCGCAAGGCCGTGGCGTGAGCAACGGTCGCCTGGCCGTAGGCCTCGAGCGCCTTGGACGTGATGGTCATCTCGACCTCACCGCCGTCCTCGCTGTCGATGAACCGCAGGTCGCCGGTCAATCCATGCATGCCGGGATCGCGCTCCTCGGGGGCGATGAGCTGCAGCGCGTACACGTCGAAGCCGCGGCCTGCGACCGAACGCAGCCCCTTCTCCGCGCCGTCGCGGAAGAGGAAATCGCTGAGCACGATCATCACGCCGCGGCCCTGACGGCCCATGGCGATCGTGCGCATCGCGTCGTCGAAGCCTGCATCGCCGACAGCCTTGCGATCGAGCAGCCACTGGCCGAGGTCGCGCGTGCGGCGGCGACCGCGCAGGCCTGTGAGCGGATGAAACCCATCGCCGCCGAAGCCGAACGCGGAGACGCGGTTGTGATTGACCAGACCGACGTAGCCCAGCGCCATCGCCACGCGACGCGCGTAGTCGAACTTGTTGGGCGTGCCCCAGTCCATGCTGCCCGAGCAATCGATGGCCAGCACGAGGCTCAGGTCCTCCTCCTCGAGGAAGAGCTTCAGGAACAGGCGATCGAGCCGACCGTAGATGTTCCAGTCGACGAAGCGAAGGTCATCGCCAGCGACGTAGGGCCGGAAGTCGGCGAACTCCACGCTCTGCCCGCGACGACGGCTGCGTCGCTCGCCCTGCACCTTGCCTTGGAAGATCTTGCGACTCGTCACGTCCAACGCATCGAGCCGCGCCATGAGCGGACCATCGATCAGCTGGTCCACGGTCTTCGGCGCATCAGCACGCTCGCTCATGGCACCACCTCGGTGGGCGTGCGCCCGATGACGTGCTCGATGATGCGGTCGACCGGTGTCGCATCGGCTTCGGCCTCAAAGCTGGGCACCACGCGGTGGCGCAGTGCAGCGGGCGCCATGGCACGAAGGTCATCGCAGCTCACCGCATAGCGCCCATCGAGGAGCGCGCGGACCTTGGCGCAGGAGACGAGCGCCTGCGCCGCCCGAGGGCTGGCGCCGAAGGCGATCCATCGATCGGTCCATCGGTCACTGAAGGCTCCATGCGGATGCGTGCCAAGGACCAGGCGAATGGCGTAGTCCTGCACGTGCGGCGCCATCGCGACCTGCCGGGCGAGCCGCTGCGCCGCAAGGATCGCGGGTGCATCGAGCAGCTGGCGCGCTTGGGGAGCCTGGCCCGCCGTCGTACGGTTGAGCACCTCGTTCAAGGTCGCTTGATCGACCGCAGGCACCCGGATCTTCAGCAGGAAGCGGTCGAGCTGCGCCTCGGGCAAGGGGTACGTGCCTTCCTGCTCGATCGGATTCTGCGTGGCCAGCACGAAGAACGGGCGCTCCAGGTGCATCGTGCGACCGCCCACGGTCACGCTGCGCTCCTGCATCGCCTCGAGCAGCGCGCTCTGCGCCTTGGGCGTGGCGCGGTTGATCTCGTCGGCGAGGACCACCTGCGCGAAGATCGGTCCCGCACGGAACTGGATCTCGCGATTGCCGCTTGCGGCATCCTCGACGACGACCTGCGTGCCGGTGATGTCAGCAGGCATCAGGTCGGGCGTGAACTGGATGCGAGAGAAGCGCAGGCCCAGGATCTGTCCAAGCGTGCGCACGAGCAGCGTCTTCCCGAGGCCGGGCACGCCCTCAAGCAGCACGTGGCCATCGGCCAGGAGCGCCACCAGGCACTCATCCACGACCGCCTGCTGGCCCACCAGCACGCGCCCGACTTCCTGGCGCATGGCCAGCACGGTGCGGCCGAAGGCTTCGGCCGCGGCACGCACCTCATCGATCGTTGCGGGTGCATCGGGAACAGGCTGCAGCCGCGTCACGATGCATCCTCCTCGCCGCGCGCACGGCGCTTGGCTGCGCGCAAGCGTGCAAGGCTCGATGCATCGTCGGTCGATGGAGCATTGGAGGACGGCTCGTTGGGCTTGGCTTGCGTGCGATCGACGATCTCGACAGGCGCGCTTGGCGCGGCACGGCGATCAGGCTTGGTGGGAGCGGCGGGTGCAGTCGCGACGGGTTCGCCCGGGGCCTTGCGTGCACCGCTGCGGGCACGCTTCCACGCCTCGACGGTTGCGCCGCCAGCCTTCGCCCCTTCACCCACCGCCATCGCCGCCAGGTCGCGCGCCGCCTCACGGTCCAGCGTGATCCGGCGTGCCGCCACGTCGATGATCAGCAGCGCCGCAGCCACGATCGCAAGCACGTTCCAGATCCGCTTCGCCGCCTCAGGCATCGCCAGCCCGCTGCGATCGAAGAAGTCGACGGTCGCCGAATCCTTCAGCGTGATCACTCGACCACCGCTCACTTCCGCGATCCGACGCAGGAGCGCCGAGTCATCCCGCGTCGCCGACAGCTCGCGCGGGTACGGCACGCTCACCACCGATCGAGCCGAGCGATCCGCACCCATCCCATCGCGCGCCGACACGCTCGCCAGGTACGCGCCCTGCTCGCGCGCATCGAAACTCGCCACGTACTGCCCCGGCGCCGTCTGCTGCAGGTCCAGCACCTCGACCGTGCCATCAGGCCGCATCAGCGTGGCCGAGCTGCGCAGGAAGTCACGCGGCTCGCCATCAGCCGTGAAGGCCGACACCTGCACGCGGCCCACGTCGCCATCGACCGAGGTCGACACCAAGAGATCCTGCGCCGTCGGCGGCCGCATCATCCAGCGCAGCGCGCGCGTCCAGAATGGCTGGTACCCGCTCCAGGTCGCCCATGGCCGGCCCCACCGACCACCAAGATCGCTCGTGAACGCCATCGACTTCCCGAGCCCGTAGTTCCAGTATGCCACCAGGGGGTCGCGCGACTCCTTCGTCGGCAGCACTGCAGGTACCTGCGCCAATCCTTCGCGCGGTACCGTCACCACCCACCCATTCACCTCCGGAAGGCTCCCAGATCCATCCATCGGACCACCCGTCGATTGCTCGACCACAGGACGAATCGTCTGCTCAAGAATCAGCGTTCGACTGACCAGCGTGGCTTCCTTCGTGAAGATCTTCGGCAGGAGATTCGGATTCTGCACGTTGTAGAACGTGCCGCCGGTCTGCTCGGCGACCGCGCGCATGTTCTGCAGGTCGATGCTCGTGCCGTGCCCACCCACCATGATCGTGGTCACGGTGATCTTCAGGCGCTTGAGCTCGTCGAGATCCGCCTGCGTGGGGGGGCTCGGGTCGCCGTCCGAGATGATGATGATGTGCTTCTGGCCGGCGTTGGCCTTGGACAGGCCTTCCTTCGCCAGCGACAGGCTCGCCTTGAAGTCGGGCATGTCGCCGACCACCATCCTCTTGATCGCCGCACGGATCGCCGACTTGTCGCCCACCGGCTGCAGATCATGCGCCCACGAGGCGAGCTTGCCATCCTTGCCGCCCCAGTCGAAGGTCACGATCCCCGCAAGGTCGAGCCGACTCAGAGCATCAACGGCTGCTTCAGCGACCTTCTCGCCCCAGTAGTTGCCGGCAGCCATCTCGCACGAGTGCATGACGAGCACGAGCGCGCCCTTGGGCAGTTGCCGCGTGGCGGGCGGTTCGAGCTTGACGGCAAAGGCCTTCGACGCCTCGCTGCCCTGCCAGCCGCCTGCACCGAAGGCTCGGTCGCCGCCGGTCACCAGCAGCCCACCGCCAAGGTCGTGCACGTACGAGTGCAGCAGCTGGTCCGTCTCGTTCGTGATCTCGAAGCGACCCACGTTCGCCAGGACCACCGCATCGGCATCGGCCAGTGCCGACACCCCCTCGTTGTCGAGCTCATCAGGCGTGATCACCCGTGAGGGGATGTCGCCCTCCGCCAAGGCCGCCACCAAGGGCTGCGACTCCTCGCCGCCGTCACTCCCATCGACGATCACCACCTTCGCGCCCGTGCTCACCAGCACCATGGCCGCTCCGCGGTTGTTCTCGGCGATCGCATCCGAAGCAGGATCATCCGGCGTGTAGACCAGCTCATAGCGGCGGGATTGGCGGCCCACCACCACCATCGGGAAGGTCAGCGCATTCACCCCAGCCTTGAGCTCTACCGCCAGCCCGGTCCCCGGCGCCGAAGGATCGAGATCGACCGGCTCGCCGTTCTCACGAAGCGTCACCACACCGCGATTCGGCCCCATGCTCCGGATCGACGCGCGCAGGTCGATCGTCTGCCCTTCGCGCGCCGTGCTCGGTGCGCGCAGCGACTCCACCATCACCTCGCTGGCGTGGCTGAAGGGCAGCGCCACAACGTCGATTGGGATCCCGTTGGCGCGCGCAGCCTCTGCAGCTTCCAGAGCGTTGCCCGCGGTCTGGTTGCCATCAGAGATCAGCAGCATCCGGCTCGCCGTGTCCGGCGGCAGCATCGCCATGCCGCGCCGCAGCGCACCTTCAATGCCTGTCGACATCCGGTCACCGCCGTGCTGCGAGACATCCAGACTCGCGTCGCTCTCGGCCACCGCGCGTACCTCGGGGCGACCGGCAAACGTCACCAGACCCACGCGGTCGGCAGCCTCACGCTTGCTCGCCACCAAGCCATCGACCAGCTTCTGCGCCTGCTGCTGCATCGACTGCGGCACCGATCGGCTCGCATCGGACACGACCATCACCGTCAGCCCCTCGCCCTTGCGCACCAGGCTCGGCTGAGCCAACGCCAGCGACAGCATCATCACCAGCACACCCCGCAGCACCATCGTGGCGATCGTCTTGCCGCGACCCACCACGCCACGACGGCGCCATGCCAGCCAGCACAGCACCGGAACCAGCACCAGCAACACCAGTGCCAGCGGGCGTTCAACGTCGATCGATGGCATCAACGGGAAGGTACCGCGCCGGACTCGCGCTTGGCGCGATCCACCCAGCGTTCTGACGGCATCAGGTAGAGCCGGTTGTTGGTCGAGTCGAGCACGGCCATGGTGCCAGAGTGCACCTGCGCCGTCCAGGGACCGTTGAGCATGCCGGCCTCGCGCCCACCCTTGCCCCAGCGGCCGCTCGATGCACCGCTCGCAAGATCAAACGCCTGCAGCCGGCACCCCCCGAACTCGGTCACGAGCACGGTGGCATCATCCAGCCGCTCGAGTCCGTATGGGTAGAGCAGTTCGCCGGGCTCCTGCCCCATCGCGCCGATCGATCGCACGAAGGTGCCATCGGTCGTGAGCTCGACCAGCCGATGGTTGCACGCGTCGGCCACGAGCAGCCGCCCCGAGCCGAGCATGAGCAAGGATTGGGGCCGGTCGAATTTGGGTTCAGGCGAGTCATCACCCGGCACCCCGTGGTGGCCGAACGCGCGCACGAACGTGCCATCGCGCCCGAAGACCTGGATCCGGTCGTTGCCGCCGTACTCGCTCACGTACACCAAGCCGTCGTCGCCGAACGCGATGTCGGTGGGGAAGACGAACTGCCCCGGCTCCTGGCCGAACCCGCCGAAGGTCCGCAGCACCCGCCCCTGATCATCCATCACCGTGATCCGATGCTCATGGGTGTCAGCGACCCAGACCTCGCCGTCGGGCGACACGCTCACACCCGTGGGGAATCCCTGATCGAACTCGGGCATCATCCACTCGCGCCGGTACGAGCCATCGGCACCGAGCACCTGTACGCGCGCACTGCGATCAATGATGATGAGTTCACCGGCGGGCGTCCACGCCATGGCCCGTGGATAGTTGAACTGCAGCGGTCCCTTGCCGCCGCGGCCGACGATGCGCGCATCGGCACACCATGCAGGCAGCGGCGTGGGCTGCGGCTCGCGTTCACAGGCCACCATGAACGGCAGGATGGCGAGGCAGGCAAGCGTCATGCCACCGAAGCGCCTCGTCAACCACGCCAGGGCGACGGCAGCGACTGCGGCGACGAGCATCAGGATGGGCACGAAGCCGGCCACCACATCGGGGCGCTGGTAGTGCATCGCATTGAGCAGTGCGCTGGCGATCCACTCGCCGCCCGGCGGCTGCACGCGCGCCGACACGACCACTTCCCCGGCGGCACCGACCGCACCGATCGCTCCGGCAGCGGCACACGCCACACCCACGCGGGGCCAGAGCGCCAGCACGATCGTCCATGCACGGCCATCGATCCGTGCGCTGGCTCGCATATCGCTCGGCGCACTCCGCACCGCAAGCCAGCCCAGCACCGCACCGATCCATCCCCACCGGGAGAGCTGCGCTGCGGCAACGATGCCAAGGCCATCGTGCATCCACGAGAGTCCATCGCGATTCCATGCGTGCACATGGAGCACCGCCACCACGATCGCCGGCGAGAGCGCAAGCGTGATCCAGGCCGCGCGGATCCACCGCTCCGTGCGCTGCATCCACGAGGAGCCCTCCGCAAGCCATGCGTGCAGCAGGGCGACACCCGCGACCAGACCTCCACAGACGGCGGCGGCGACAGCCGTTCGCAGCACGCCCTGCCCATACACCTGCATGACCCGCATCACACCACCATGTCCGAACGAAAGGGCCATGAGCACCACGCTCGGCACCAGCAGCGGCACCGCGAGGAGCACGAGCGGCCATCGAGCCCGCGTCCGCAGGCCGCTCACAGCGTGGTCATCGGTCACGCGCGGCTGCGTGATCACGATGGCCACGGCAAGCGCCGCTGCGATCGACCACGCCGAGGCCATGAGCACCGACCATGGGCTTGCACCAGCGGCCTCAAGCGCACGCAGCTCGAAGCCCACCGTTCGCACCAGAGCCAGATCGAACGCCGTGGTGTCAGCCATCGTCAGTCCGCCCACAGCAAGGATCGAGAGCAGCACGCCATGTCGATCCTCGCGCCACGCCAAGCAAACGCGATCGATCCAGCGGAGTCGATCGATGACCGTGGCCTCGCGCGCGATGGTTCGCTCCCGCAGACCGATCACGAGGGCACCCGCGATCGGCCAGAGCGTGCACACGAGCGCCAGGGCCAGCGCGAGCATGCGCCATGCGCCGACCGCATCACGCTGGACGATCCACGCGCCGAGCGCCCACTCGGGCGAACCGAGCTGCCACCACGCGTACCAGGCTGCGTACGGCGGCACCAGCACGGGAACGATCCAACCGATCCAAGACGACCATTCACGCGGGGAGCACCTGCGCGACATCCACCATCCCACCGCGGTCACCACCACGCCTGCGCCGAGGCTCCACAGCGCCGTGGCCACCGCCACCGACCATGGATCGCTGGCAACGCCGATGGGTGCTTCGCCACCGGCTCGCAGCGCCGGCAGCTGCAGCATCGGGATCACCAAGCCGATGACCACGCCAAGCACCCCAAGCACCCACAGCACCACGGGCACCATCGGCGCCACCGATCCAGGCGTCACTGCCCGATCGCCTTCATGAGATCGGCCACGGCGCCATCCATGCGATCGGCAGCGTCGTCGATGTCCACACGCATCGGATCATCCGGCAACGGATCGAGATCATCCGGCAGCTCCACGCCAAGTGGCCAGTTGCGGCTCTCGCTTTCGGCGATGCGCGCCTGCACGCCGGGGCTCAGCATGTACTCCATGAACCAGATCGCGTTGCTGCGATGCGGGGCCCCCGCGATCAGCGCCACCGTGTTGGGGATGAGCAGCGTGCCACCGCCCGGATCCGCGACGGGGTCGTGCCGAGGCATGATCCACTGGACCTTCGCACCGCGCGCCTGCGCAGCGAGCACGTCATCGGTGTCGGTCAGGCCGATGTCCGCTTCGCCACGCGCCACCGCCTCCACGACCGCCGCGTTGCCACCGGTCAGAAGCCGCGGTTCATTGGCAGCAAGCCCCTCGACGTAGGCCTCCCAGTAGCCCGGGATCCGGAGCTTGCGCTCGAAGAACGACTGCATCGCACCAAGGTGCCCGCGCGTGGTCCCGAAGCGTGGGTCCGCCATGACGATTCGCCCCTTCCACCATGGACGCACGAGGTCCATCCATGTGTCGGGCATCTCTTCGGGCTTCACGCGATCGGGCGCGATCACCAGCACCCGCGCCCGCGCGCTGAAGCCGAACCATCGCCGCTCGCCGTCGCGGCAGTTCGCTGGCCATTCACCAAAGACGCCGGCATCCAGCGGCTCGAACGAACCCTCCTTGGCGAGTTGAGCCACGGCAAAGCACTCGCTGCTCCAGAAGACATCGGCACGCGGCCGCTCGCGCTCGGCCCTCAGCAGGCTCGCGAGCGCGGTCGTCTTCGTGGCTTCGGTGTCGTAGCGCACACCGACCGTGAGCCCCGACTCCCGCTCGAACGATTCGATGATCGGGCGAGCGACCTGTTCATCAGCGCTGACGTAGACGATGAGGTCCGGCGACTTGCCGCAGGAAGCCAGCGCAAGCGCCACGACGCCAAGCAGCCATTGGCGCGCACCAGCCCCTGAGGTGGACCGCGCCATCACTTGGACCCGCCCTGCGCCGGGGCCTGGCCCGCAGGCTGGCCGGCGGCGCCGTTGCCTTGACCGCCGCCGCCGGTCTTGCGATCGATCTGCTTCTTCACGTCGCCGAAGTAGCGTCGATGCGCCTCCTTCAAGTGCGGAGGAACGGGGTCTTCCGCGGTGGCGCTCTCGGCCTTGCGCGTGACGTCGCCGGCCACGGACTGAAGCGCGGTGGCGGCCTCACCCGTGATCGCCGGGCCCTCGACGAGTTGCCGCGCGATGATCGGCCCTTGGCCCTTCTCGACCTTCTCCCGACGCTTGACGGTGTTGGTCTTCGTGACTTCGCGGGGCGCCTGACCACCGCTGCCCTGGCCGCGCTGACCCATGCCGGCGCCATTGCTGTCGCTGTCCTGACCCTCGCTCTGTCCGCCCTGTGCGAGCTTGGCCGGTCCCTCACCGCCCTTGCATTGACCGCCCGCGCTCTGGCTGGCCTGGTCCATCTGTTCCTGAGCCTCCATGTCATTCAGCAGTTCGCTGGGGTCGCCCGCAGCAGCATCCTTCTGCTCATCCGACTCGCCCTGCTCGCCGTCGGACGGTTGGTCCTGGCTGCCCTGCTGGCCTTCGTTGCCCTGCTCGCCCTTTTGGCCCTTCTGACCCTTCTGGCCCTTCTGACCCTTCTGGCCGGATTGGCCGGGGTTCTGACACTGCTTGCAGGCGTTGCTCAGCTGCTGCATGTTCTGCTGCATCTGCTGCGCAGCATCGAGCGCTTGCTTGAGCTGTTCCTTTTGTGCCTCGTTGAGTTGCTTCGATTGCTCGATCGCGCGCTTCAGCGCTTCGGGGCTGTCGGCCATGTTGGGATCGAGGCCCGCATCCTCGAGCGACTTGCGCAGGGCGTCCTTGTCCTTTGCCATCTCCTGCAGCTTCTTCGCCAGAGCATCGAGGTCCTTCTTCGCCTGCTCGCGCTCGGCGTCGCTCATCGAGCCATCCTTCATCTTCTCCTGCAGGTCCTTCATCGCCTCCTTCGCGGCGGCGATGTCGCCCTGCTTGAGCGCCTCGGTGAGCGGCGCGACGGCACTGTCCTTGGGCACCTCGAGGGTGGCCAGCGCATCCTTGGTCTGCTCCATGCCCTTGGCCTGAGCGTTCTCCTTGAGCGCTTCGAGCTTCTGCGCCATCTCGGTCAGGCGCTTGGCGAGCTCGCGTTCCTTCTCGGCCAGGGTCTTGTCGTCCTGGCCTTCGAGCGCCTCGTTCGCGCGGCGGATCTCGGCTGCCATCTCCTCGCTCAGGCGCGGATCGTCGGTCACGGTCTTCACGACCGCTTCAAGCCGCTCCTTCATCGAGTCGACGCGCGACGCGCTTCCCGGATCGGTCGCGGCGGCATCGGCCTGCGCGGTCGACCACGCGGGGACCACCATGAACAGCAGCCACGCGAGCGCCAGCGCGCTCGGGCCACCCCACCACAGCCGAGGCAGCTTGAAGGGCAGCGCACGGCGCCACAGGTTCAACAGCCCGCGCTCATCAGCCAGATGCATCGCATCCTGGACGGCAGCCTGCGCAAACGGATCCTGCCGGTCGCGCACCGCGAGCGCGGTCGACAGGCGGTCCTTGAGATCCAGTTGCGCATCGATCACGCTCGCCATGGCCACGGTCGACGGGGTGCGTTCACGCATGACCAGCGCGGCGATCCCGGCGCCCACGAGTGCAGCCACGCTCACCAGCGCAAGCCACTGCGGGTCGCCAGCGGCATCCCAGCGATCGCCCACGATCTTCGCGACCACGACCCACAGGACAGGCAGCACGCTGGCAACCAGGAGCGCCCACAGGAACGCCCGCGCCCACGCCTGCA
>CAIYOC010000230.1 GCA_903927725.1 uncultured bacterium
ATGGGCATGCGACACGTCCGCTCGTCGCATGAACATGCGACAGGGTGATCGCACCTGCGGCCCTGCGAACACGTCTCCGCTCGATCGAATCATGCGGACGCCTAGACTTCAAGGGTCCATCCGGAACACGATCATGCACGACCCGAACGACACTCCGAAAGCATCCGAGCCGTCGATCGACATCCGAACTCCCGGACTCGTCGAGGCGTGCGACAGCGTCGAGTCGATGCACATGTGGGAGTTGCTTCGTCGCAGCGGCACGCCGCTGACCACGGCGGAGCTTGCGAAGATCAGCCGCATGCCCGCGCGCGCGGGGCAGCGCGCGCTGGACCGGTTCGAGGCCGTGGAGCTTGTGCGCCGCCACGTCGCGGAGTCGAGGCAGCCCGTGGTGCGGTGGAGCGTGACGCGCCAGGTCATCCTGGTGCACCACCGTGCGCTCGAAGCCGAGGACCAGGCGCTCTTCGCCCGCATGGCCGCGGTGTTCGGCACGGATTCGGAGAACGAGATCCTGCGTGCCGTCAAGCCGCAGCACGAGCTGGGTCGCGGCGACAACAACTGGCAGAGCGTGATCGCGGCCTCGCTCAACAACGACGAGATGCGCGAGCTCTGGGGCAAGCTGATCGATCTGGAGCGGTTCCTTCACCGCTGCAACAACAAGTTCAAGAACGTTCCTCCCGACGCGAACCAGGACTGCAACTACTACATCGGCGTGCGCCTCATGCCGCTCCTGCCCGGGGTGCTGCCGATGCCGTCCTTCAACTTCCTCAACGTCGAGAGTCCCGCGCTGGGGATGCTCTCCGAATCGCTCGCGGGCGAGGCGTCGGACGCGCTCACGGCACGCGAGCTTGCCGTGGCGCGCGCACTGGCAGCGGGCAAGACCTCGCGTGACGTGGCTGCAGAGAACAACATCTCCGTGCACACGGTGGTCGAGTACACGCGTCGCATCTACCGCAAGCTCGGCGTGAAGTCGCGCTCGCAGTTGGCGACGCGGCTTTCGAAGGCGTAGTGGTGGCATGATCGACGAGCAACCCACCATCATCCTCTTCGACGGCGCCTGCAACCTCTGCAGTGGCGCGGTGCGGTTCGTGATCTCGCGTGACCCGCATGCGCGATGCCGTTTCGCTTCGCTGCAGTCGGACGCGGCGCGCGCTGCGTGCGCGGAGGTCGGTTACGACCTGCCCGCTTCCGCCACGCCGAGCACGATCGTGGTCATCGAGGGCGGTCGCGCACTGGAGCGCTCCGACGCGGTGCTCGCCATCGCACGGCGCATGCGTTTCCCGTGGCCCGTGCTCGGCGTGTTCTGCGTGCTGCCGTGCGGGCTTCGGGACGTGCTCTACGGATTCGTGGCGCGACATCGGTACCGATGGTTCGGACGCGCCGACGCGTGCATGGCGCCCAGGGCCGAGCTTCAGCAGCGGTTTCTCGACTGACCATCGACTCCATCGAGGTTCCCGTCCCCGACATCGGCACCTCGAAGGCCTTCTACGAGGCGGCTTCCGGCTGGAGCTTCACTGGCTGCGGACCCGACTCTGCGACATTCCGCGCGGGTGCCCGCGGGGGACGCTCCGCACCAC
>CAIYOC010000231.1 GCA_903927725.1 uncultured bacterium
ATGGAGCTGGAAGCCATGGGGTGGAGTCGCTTTCAGGTTGAGGGCGTGGCGTCTGACATCGACCGGACACCGGAGTGTAACGATGCCCGAACGCCGGGTCTTCCAGACGGACCGCCTGCGATCCTGACAGGATCCTGCCTCTCGCCGCATCAGGGCGAACGAACGAGCCGGATCGACCGCACGTTGGCAACGGCCTCGCCAGCCTTGGTGCTCGCGCGCAGCACCAAGGCATGCGAGCCGCTCGACAAGGCGAGCGATCCAAGGTCCACCGATCGGTAGGACTGCCACCCGCCCGTCGGCGGCACGGCCACATCGGGTGACGTCGTCGAACTCCCAGCCTGCAGGCGGATCATCGAGCCGGCAGCCGGGTCAGCGCAGGCAAGCTCGGCCTGGACGCGATACGTGCCGGCCTCAGCGGCACCGATGGCAACCGGCCACGTGGCCGTGGCTGCGGGATCGAGCCAGTAGCCGATGTTGTGGGTCACATCGCCGATCACGCCCACGCGCTCGACGCGGATCGACGGCCCCTCCAGCGTCGCATCATGCGGCGTGAGGGTGATCGAACCATCAGCCGATGGGAAGATCGCAAATGGCAGTGGATCGATGGTGCCCTCGTAGCGGACACGCACCACCGTGCACTGAGGGTCGACCGCCAGCGGGAGCATGAGCATGGTGCCCTCGCCCGCGTCCTTGGCCGCGAAGCTGCATGTCGCGCTCGTGCCAAGCACATCGACGCCCTGCACGCGGTTCCGGATCGGCAGCCGCAGGACGCCAGTGGAAGGCCAGTCGAACACCATCAGGTAGAGCGTGCCGGGCTTCTGCGTCGCTCGCCCCCACGGCAGCCGCTGGAACGGGCTCGCCGTCGTGCCCCTGATCGCCTCGCCGTTCACCTTCATCCATGCACCGACTCCCCGGAGCGTCTTCTGCGCCGCCTCAGGCACGCGCCCCTGCGCGTCGGGGCCGATGTTCAGCAGCAGGTTGCCGCCCTTCGACACGATGTCGCACAAGAGCCGCACGACCGTGCCCGTGTCCTTCCAGTTCATGTCGTGCGCGCTGAATCCGTAGCTCTCGTTGAGCGTGTGGTTGACTTCCCAGTCCATGCCGGGCAGGCCGGTGGGCGGCACGTACTTCTCGGGAGTGCCATAGTCGCCGTTCTTGTTCTCGAGGCCGAAGAAGAGCCTGTTGTTGACGAGGATCGAAGGCTGCTTGGCCCGCATGTCGGCCATGAGCTGCGCGGCGCCCCAGGCCGCGCCCTGATGCACGTGGTCGGAATAGTCGAACCAGATCGTCGAGAGCGGGCCGTAGTTCGAGAGCAGCTCCTCGACATGCCCGCGCATGTAGGCCTTGTAGCGCTCGTGGTCGCGGGCGTGGCCATCCTTGGGGTACGCCGGCAGCGCCATCTCGTAGGCATCCGGATGCTGCCAGTCGAGGAGCGAGTAGTAGAAACCGGCGCGCAGGCCTCGCGCACGCATCGCGTCGGCGAACTCGCGCGCGACATCGCGGCCCTGGGGCGAGATGTTGGTGCCTCCCGCGACCGGGTTCGCCAGCGAGTACGGCTGCTTCGAGTTGAAGAGCGTGAAGCCGTCGTGGTGCTTCGACGTCATGACGGCGTAGGACATGCCCGCTTCCTGCGCGAGCTCGGCCCATCGGGCCGCGAAGCCCGCATCCGGCACGAAGCGCGGCTTCATCTGCCGTGCGTACTCGGCGCACGGCACCGCGGCCCAGTGCTGGATCCACTCCGCATAGTGCTGCTCGTAGCGCTTGCCATCCCAGAAGCCGCCTGCCGGCGAATAGAGCCCCCAGTGGATGAACATGCCGAAGCGCGCATCGCGCCACCACGCCATGCGCGCATCGCGATCGCCGGCCCAGAGCGCGATCTGCTCGGCTTCGGTCGGGGGCGTGGCGTGGGTGCGCGGCGCAGCCAGGGCGAGCACGATCGATGCAGCGACAGGCGGAGCAAGCACTCCAACAACGGACATGGCAAGAGTCGACGCGAGGCTCGTGGCGATCATGCGCACACGGTAGCGCGAGGCGTGGATCGGACGCATCCGGACTTACTGCGCCGCTGCACCGTACTGCGCGCGGTACGCAGCGATGCGGCTGCGGTCGGCATCGGTCAGGCGCGAACCCAGATGCTCCACCACCTCGTCGATGGTGACGATCGCCGCAGTCGGCATGCCGAATTCGTGGCCGACCTCGGCGAGTGCCGTGCGAGTCGATGACTCGCTCGCTCGCTCCTGCCGGTCGACCGAGACCACCAGGCCCGCCAGCGACACGCGCGCCGCCGCACGCAGCACGGGCACGGTTTCGCGGATCGACGTGCCGGCGGTGGTGACATCCTCGACGATCAGCACGCGGTCCCCGTCCTTCAGGCTCCGGCCCACGAGCACGCCACCCTCACCGTGGTCCTTCGCTTCCTTGCGGTTGAAGCAGAACTCGACCTCGCGGCCGCGCTCGGCGAAGGCCATCGCCACGGCCACGACCAAGGGAATGCCCTTGTACGCAGGACCGAACAGGCAATCGAACCCGCCCGGGAACGAGCGCTCGATCGCATCGGCGTAGGCCCGACCGAGCTCGACCAGGTGCACGCCGGACCGGTAGCGGCCCGTGTTGACGAAGTACGGCGTCTTGCGACCGCTCTTGGTGGTGAAGTCGCCGAAGGTGAGCACCCCGGCATCAACCATGAAGTCAATGAAGCGCCGCTGGCTGTCGTGCATGGGGACGATGCTAGCCGCGGCTACCGCACGACCACCGGGCAGGACTTCTCCCACGCGAGCATGCCGCCGGCCATGTTCGTGCAGTCGTAGCCATGGCGCGCGAGCAGCGAGCACGCCCGCGCCGAGCGCGCCCCGCTGCGGCAGTGCACCAGGATGTGGCGATCGCGTGGCACCTCGGCCAGGCGCGATAGCAACCGCGTGTGCGCGATGTTCAGCGCACCATCGATCGCGCCCTCGCGGTGCTCGGCGGCGCGACGCACATCAAGGACGAATGGCTTCGCTGCGCCGATCATGCTCTGGGCCTGGTCGACGCTGACCTCCTTGGTCATCGCGAGCGCTCCACCAGCGGCGGCGAACGCCTCGATGTCCTTGGGTTCGCACCAGCCGTGGAAGCGGTCGAGGCCGACGCGGATCAGGTCGCGCACCGCCTCGTCGAGCCGAGCGGCCTCGACGATGAGCAGCATCGGCTCGTCCTCGGCGATCAGGGAGCCCGCATCGGTGTTGAAGGTCGAGGCCAGCGGCAGGTGCAGCGCACCCGGCAGGTGCCCGGCCTTGAACGCCGTCCAAGCCCGGGTGTCGATGATCGCCACCTTGGAGCCATCGATGGCCTTGAGCCCATCGGCCCCGATGCGCGCAGGCTTGGGGATGCCGCCCCCGCCAGCGATGCCAAGCACGCGCGGGCCAATCTTGTTGTCGCGCTTCATGCGGGCGAAGTAGAGCGGCGGCTCCGGCTGCGCATCGAGGATGAAGTCGACGAAGCCCTGCTCGGTCTTCGCTGCGAGCACCGAGGGATTGAACATCTTCTCGTAGCCGACCGTCGTCGTGGGCACCGCGCCAAGCGCCTTGCCGCACGCGCTGCCCGCACCATGCGCCGGCCAGATCTGCAGGTAGTCGGGCCACTGCATGAACGTTCTCACGCTGGCGTGCAGGCGATGTGCCGATGCATCGGCGACGCCCTTGATGCCCGCGGCAGACTCGAGCAGATCGGGACGACCGAGATCACCGACGAAGACGAAGTCGCCGGTCGCCACGCCCATGGGCTGGTCGGCACCGCCGCCTCGATCGGTCACCATGAAGCAGAGGTGCTCGGGAGTATGGCCCGGCGTGTGCACCGCCTTGAACTCGATGTTGCCGACCGTGAAGGTGTCACCATCCTTGAGCAGGCGGTGGTCATAGGAGCCGCCGCCCGAGCGCTGATCGAGCCAGTGGTACTTCCAGTCGGCGTCACCCTCGTCGGAGACATAGATGCGGGCGCCCCGCTCGGCGAGCTCGCGCCCACCCGAGACGAAGTCGGCGTGGATGTGCGTCTCGGCGACGGCCACGATCCTGAGCCCGTTGGCCGCGGCGACCTGCTCGTAGCGATCGACGTCGCGCTCGGGGTCGATCACGATCGCCTCGCCCGTGCGCTGGCACCCGATGAGGTAAGCGGCTTCGGCCAGCTTGTCGTCGTAGATCATCCGCATGAACATGGTCGTGCTCCTTTCGTACCCATCGCCTTCGCGATCATGGTTCGAGCCCGCCAGACTCGTTCAGGTTCCAAACGCGGTCGTGATCCTGCGCACGCGATTTCGAGCAGGCGCGGGCTGTCCAACCGTCGAAGCTCCCGCCGACGTCAGGCCAGGTCGAAGCGATCCAAGTTCATGACCTTGACCCACGCCGCGACGAAGTCGTGCACGAACTTCTCCTTCGCGTCGGCGCTGGCGTAGACCTCGCTGAGGGCGCGCAGCTGGGAGTTCGAGCCGAACGCCAGGTCGACGCGGCTCGCCGTCCAGGCAGCTTGCCCCGTGCGGCGGCAGCGGCCCGCGAACGTCTCCTCGTCGGTCGAGACCGGCGTCCACTCGATGCCCGTGTCGAGCAGGTTGACGAACCAGTCGTTGGCCAGTCGCCCAGGGGTCTTGGTGAAGACGCCGAGCGCGGAGCCATCCCAGTTCGCACCCATCGAGCGCAGGCCACCGACTAGCACGGTCATTTCCGGCGCGGTCAGCGTGAGCAAGTCAGCCTTGTCGACGAGCAGGTGCTCGGCGCGACGCGGCAGGCTGTGCGCGAGGTAGTTGCGGAAGCCGTCCGCCGCAGGCTGCAGCACCTTGAACGACTCAGCATCGGTGTGCTCGTCCGTCGCATCGGTGCGGCCCGGCGTGAACGGCACGGTCACGCTGATGCCGGCATCCTTGGCGGCCTTCTCCACGCCCGCGCAGCCGGCGAGCACGATCAGGTCGGCCATCGACACCTGTGCCGATCCCGCCTTGTTGAACTCAGCACGGATCGACTCGAGCGCCTTCAGCACGATCGCGAGGGCAGCCGGGTTGTTGACGGCCCAGTCCTTCTGCGGGGCGAGTCGAATGCGCGCGCCGTTGGCGCCGCCCCGCTTGTCAGTGCCGCGGAAGGTGCTGGCCGAAGCCCACGCGGTCGTCACGAGCTGCGCGACCGAGAGGCCCGAGGCGAGGACCTTGGCCTTGAGCGCAGCGATGTCCGCTGCACCGATGGACGGATGCGTGGCGGCCGGGACCGGATCCTGCCACACGAGCACTTCACTCGGGACGAGCTTGCCCAGATAGCGCGAGCGCGGCCCCATGTCGCGGTGCGTGAGCTTGAACCACGCGCGCGCGAACGCATCGGCGAACGCCTTGGGATCCTTGTGGAAACGGCGCGAGACCTTCTCGTAGGCGGGGTCCATGCGGAGCGCCAGGTCGGTCGTCAGCATGATGACGGTCACGCGCTTGCTGGCGTCTTCAGCATCGGGCGCCGTGACCTGCGGGCCGTTGGCGAGCGTGCCCTTGGGCACCCACTGCCATGCACCAGCGGGGCTCTTGGTCAGTTCCCACTCGTTGCCGAAGAGCGTGTCGAAGTAGCCGTTGTCCCACGTGGTGGGGTTCGGCGTCCAGGCACCTTCGAGCCCACTGGTGATCGTGTCGCGGCCGTGGCCTGAACCGAACGAGCTCCGCCAACCAAAGCCCATCTCCTGCAGCGGTGCCGCTTCGGGATCCGGGCCCACGTACTTCGCTGGGTCGGCCGCGCCGTGCGACTTGCCAAAGGTGTGACCGCCGGCGATCAGCGCCACGGTTTCCTCGTCGTTCATCGCCATGCGGGCGAACGTCTCGCGGATGTCGCGCGCCGAGGCCACGGGATCGGGCTTGCCGTTCGGGCCCTCGGGGTTCACGTAG
>CAIYOC010000232.1 GCA_903927725.1 uncultured bacterium
AGGGCGGGTGCAACGGCGTGGCGAGCACCTTCGGCGTGCTCGGGAGCGTGTCGCGGCAGTACGCGCATCGCATCCCGTTCATCGTCAAGATCAACCACAACGAGTTGATGACCTACCCGAACAAGTTCGACCAGATCATGTTCGGCTCGGTGCGCGATGCGTGGAACATGGGTGCCTGCGCGGTCGGCGCGACCATACTTCGGCAGCGACGAGAGCGGACGGCAGATCGTGGACGTGGCGCGCGCCTTTGACGAGGCCCATGCGCTTGGCATGGCCACGATCCTCTGGTGCTACCTGCGCAACCCGAAGTTCAAGAAGGACGGCAAGGACCACCACCTGAGCGCCGACCTGACCGGCCAGGCGAACCACCTTGGCGTGACGATCAAGGCCGACATCATCAAGCAGAAGCTGCCCGAGCTCAATGGCGGCTACTCGGCGCTCAACAGCGGCGACTCGAGCTACGGCAAGCTCGACAAGCGCATGTACAGCGACCTGGCGACCGACCATCCGATCGACCTCTGCCGCTACCAGGTGCTGAATTGCTACGCCGGGCGGGCGGGCCTGATCAACTCAGGCGGCGCGAGCGGTGAGAACGACTTCGCCGAGGCCGTGAAGACCGCCGTGATCAACAAGCGCGCCGGCGGCATGGGCCTGATCAGCGGCCGCAAGGCCTTCCAGCGCCCGATGCCCGAGGGCGTGAAACTGCTGCACACGATCCAGGACGTGTACCTCGATCGCTCCGTGACGGTGGCGTGAGGGGTGGGCGATCACCCGATCGCCGCATCGATCCAGGCGCCGCCCAGGACGCGGCTGCCATCGAAGCAGACCACGGCCTGGCCGGGGGCCACGGCGGCCTGCGGTTCGTCGAAGCGCACCTCGATCGTGTCGGTGCCGGTGGCGCGAACGCGCGCCGCAACCGGCTGCGCGTTGTAACGGATCTTCGCCGTGCAGGGCATCCATGACTGCGGCGGATCGATGAGCCAGTTCGACTGCGCGGCACTGCAGCCTTCCGACGCAAGCCGCTCGCGCGGGCCGAGCGTGACCACATTGGTCCGTGCATCCTTGCCAATGACGTAGAGCGGCACGCCCGCCGCGACGCCGAGCCCCTTGCGCTGCCCCACCGTGAAGTGCTGGTGGCCCGGATGCTCACCGAGGTCGCGACCCTCGTGATCGATGATGCGCCCGGGAGCGACCGCAGCCGGCGTGCGTCGCGCGACGAGCCCCGCGTAGTCATCATCGGGAACGAAGCAGATCTCCTGCGAATCGGGCTTGTCGAAGACCGGAAGCCCGCGCTCCTGCGCCATCGCGCGGACCTCAGTCTTGGGCAGATCACCGATGGGCAGGATCATCTCGTGCAGGGTCTCGCGGCGCGCACCGAAGAGCACGTACGACTGGTCCTTCGACAGGTCGATGCCGCGATGCAGCTCGGCCCCCTGCTCGCCATGCACGATGCGCGCGTAGTGGCCGCTGGCGACCGCGACGGCATCGATGGAGCGCGCGTACTCGTGCAGCTTGCCGAACTTGAGCCAGTCGTTGCAACGCACGCAAGGGTTGGGCGTGCGACCGGCGTTGTACTCACCGACGAAGTAGTCGACGATCCGGCCGAAGTCCTTCTTGAAGTTGCAGACGTAGAACGGGATGCCGAGCTTGGCCGCGACCGTGCGTGCATCCTGTGCGTCGCTGATCGAGCAGCAGCCACGATGCCCGATCCGCAGCGGCGTGCTGCCGTCGGCCTTGGCCGGCAGTGCGCACGACGACGCATCGAAGCCCTCGGTCGGCATGGGCGCGAGCCCCTCAAGTTCCTCGCCGGGCGAGCCGAGCCGCATGAAGCAGCCCACCACCTGGTAGCCACGCTCGACGAGCAGCGCCGCCGCAACGGATGAATCGACGCCGCCGCTCATGGCGACGAGCACCTTCGATCCTGGGGCCGGGGCGGGCATGCGGCCATCGTAGGGTGCGGGCCACGAGCGCCGGATGCGAGCACGCTGTGGTATCCCTGCGCGGCATGCTGCTCCTGGGCGTCGATGAAGCCGGCTACGGGCCCCTGCTGGGGCCGCTGTGCGTGGGCGCCTCGGTGTGGACGCTGACGCCACAGGCGCTGGACCTGGCTGCGGTCGATGCCGCGCCGCCGAACCTGTGGTCCCTGCTGCGCACCGCCGTCTGCAAGAGCGGCAAGGATGCGCGCGGCCGCCTGCCGATCGCCGACAGCAAGAAGCTCAAGCTCGCCAAGGGATCGGCACAGCACCCGCTGACGCACCTCGAGCGCACGGTGCTCGCCTGCGCGGCGGCGGCGTACGGGGCCACATCGATCGCTGCCGATGACGATGCCCTGCGCGCCATGCTCGGCGATGCGGCGTCGTTCCCGCATGATGAACCCTCGGTCGCACTGCCCGTGGCGACCGATCGAGCGCTCGCCACCATCGGAGCGGGGCAATTCGCGCGCGCGTGCACCAAGGCCAACGTCACGCTGCATGCCCTGCGGTGCGTTCGACATGAGCCAGCTGCGCTCAATGCACACCTGGCGACCGGTGCCCTCAAGCCCAACCTGACCTTCCGCACCGCGATGGAGTTCGCGCGCGATGCGCTCGCTGCGCACCCGTTGATGCCGGCCTGGCTTGCCTTCGACCGGCAAGGCGGCCGTATGCGCTACCTCGATGACCTGATGCGGTCGCTCGACGCCCGATCGCCGCGCGTGCTGCGCGAGGACGAGGAACACTCGCACTACCTGCTCACGATCGATGATCGGCCGGTCCGGGTGAGCTTCGATGTCGGCGCAGAGTCGGCGCACCTGCCCATCGCCCTGGCCAGCATGGCCGCGAAGACGGTGCGCGAGCTCTGCATGGAGCGCCTGAACCGGTTCTTCACCCGGCAGGTGCCCGGACTGGCTCCCACGGCCGGTTATGTGCAGGATGGGCGGCGATGGCTGGCCGACCTTGCTCCGCACTGGGAATCACTGGGGATCCGCGAGGCAGACCTCATCCGGCAGGGCTGATCGGACCCCGAGCGCAGCATTGACCCGACCGCCCGGGGGCCGCTAGACTCCCCGATTCCCCATTTCCAAGACACGAGACCACCATGGCAACTGACCTGACCAAGGTTCGCAACATCGGCATCTGCGCCCACATCGACGCTGGCAAGACCACCGTCACCGAGCGCATCCTCTTCTACACCGGCAAGATCCACCGCATGGGCGAAGTGCACGAAGGCACCGCGACCATGGACAGCCTCCAGGAAGAACAGGAGCGCGGCATCACCATCCAGTCGGCCGCGACGACCTGCCC
>CAIYOC010000233.1 GCA_903927725.1 uncultured bacterium
TCAGGCCTGCACGACCGTGCCACCGGTGGTCTTGCGCATGGCGTTGCGCGTGTCGACCACGAGGGGGGCGTTCGCCGCCACAGCCTGGTAGTCGACCGCGTCGTGGTCGGTCACGACCAGCACGCAGTCGGCCGACTTCAGCGTGGCTGCATCGAGCTTCACGCTCGACAGCGGGATCGTGTGCTTGCGCATGCGCGGGAAGGTCGGCACGTGGGGATCGTGGTAGCTCACCTGCGCGCCGCGGTCCATCAGCAGCTCGATGATCTCGGCGGCCGGAGTCTCGCGCGGGTCGTCGATGTTCTTCTTGTAGGCCACACCGAGCACCAGGACCTTCGATCCCTTGAGTGCCTTGCCGTGGTCATTCAGTGCGTGCATGACCTTGTCGATCACGAAGTGCGGCATCGAAGTGTTGACCTCGCCAGCGAGCTCGATGAACCGCGTGCTCACGCCGACTTCCTTGGCCTTCCACGTGAGGTAGAAGGGGTCGATCGGGATGCAGTGTCCGCCAAGGCCCGGTCCGGGATAGAAGGGCATGAAGCCGAAGGGCTTGGTGCTTGCGGCGTCGATGACTTCCCAGACGTCGATGCCCATGCGGTCGAGCACGATCTTCATCTCGTTGACGAGCGCGATGTTCACGCAGCGGAAGACGTTCTCGAGGACCTTGGCGGTCTCGGCGACTTCCGCGGTCGAGACGAGGTGCGCAGCCTTGACCACGCGGGCATAGAGCGCGTGCGCAATCTGGCCACTGACCGCATCGGTGCCGCCGACGAGCTTGGGGATAGCCGCTGCGCTGCGGCCGATGCTTCCCGGGTCCTCGCGCTCGGGGCTGTAGGCGAGGAAGTAGTCCTCGTTGCGCTTGAGTCCGGTGGCATCGAGGATCGGGCCCATCTCATCGCGCGTGGTGCCGGGGTAGGTCGTGCTCTCGAGCACCACGATCTGGCCCTTGCGCAAGATGCCCGCCACCATCCGGGTGCTGTCGAGCACGTAGGTCAGGTCGGGTTCGCGGTGATGGCCGAGCGGGGTCGGCACGCAGAGCAGGATCGCGTCGGCCTTGGACAGTTCCTTCGGATCGGTTGTCGCGGTGAACTTCGGATCGGTCTTCAGGCGATCGAAGAACTCCTGGCCGAGGTGGTGGATGTACGACGTGCCCGCGTGGATCGCGTCGATCTTGCGCTGGTCGATGTCATAGCCGACGACGGGGAAACCAGCCTCCAGGAGGGCCTTGCTCAGGGGCAGGCCCACGTAGCCGAGGCCGACGATGCCGATGACGGCGGTCTTGGATTCGATGCGCTTGAGGAGGTCCGCAGCGGTCTGGTTCATGGGACCGCAAGGGTACAGATCCCCGGTCGGCCATGGTTGAACCGAGGAATCTTCAGGTCCACAATCCCAGCACGTACGCCAGTTCGTACCCGCCCACGACACCGTCATTGTTCAGGTCGTATTCGGGGACGTTGGTTCCCCACGCGCCCAGGATGAGGCCCAGGTCGATGCCGTCGACCACACCATCGCCATTGAAGTCACCCTCGACCGGCGGGGGTGGAGGCGGCGGTGGGGGGATGAAGGTGACCGTGAGCTTGGGGCGCTGCCCGAGCGTGCCCCACTCGCTGGTGGCGATCTCGATGCCGTCGTCATTGCCATCGATGATCTCGGGCAGGAACGCCACGCCCCAGTTGGGCTGGCCATCGGCCCAGGCCTGCACCAGCCCGCTGACCCCGATGAGCTTGATCGAATTGTCCTCAGGCTCGTTGTCACCGTTGAAGCTCGCCCACCGCGGGGCGAGGTCCTGTGGCTGGCTCAGCCCGCCGTCAAGCGAGTTCCAGCTGCTGGCCTCGTCCCACGCACGGATCACCGGGTACACGTCGATGTACGGGTTCCAGAAGGGCGTGTCGATGTCCTCGACGACGTGGATCTCCAGCGTGGCACTCACGATCGTGCTCCCGGGCGGAATCGCCGCTTCCGAGATGATTCCATCGAAGCGCAGCAGCGACTGGCCGCGGTAGTCGCTGAAGGCCGAATTGGCCACGTCGTCATCGACCCAGCGGGTGCCGCCGTTGCCGTAACTGGAGTTCGGCGAATCCTGATTGACCCATGTGTCCTGCGTTCCTGCGTAGCCGTTCTCACCCTGGCGGAAGGAGATGGTCTGCTGAGCCCACAGAGGGGAGCTGCACAGGACCGATGCAATGATGAAACCTGCGGTGCCCTGAGTCATGCGGTCATCATGCCACAGAAAGCGGCCCGGGCGAAACTGAGGTCGGAGGGGAGCGTGTTCCAGGGCCTCGCCGAACGCCGTTCATCAACCCAAGGAGGCCCGCAGTGCCGTCACCTTCGCCTCCAGGTCTGCATCCTTGGTTGCCTTGCAGGCGTCCACGAGCCGATCCGCCAGCCAGCGCGCGTCGTCGGCTCGGTTGGATGATGCAAGGCCTGAGACCTGTGATTCGATGCGGGCCAGCGATCGATCGCGCTCAACGGGCTGTGCCACGAGACCGGCGACCAGTCGCTGCATCGCCTGCCGCCACGCCGCATGACGACTGCCCCCCGGACCGTCGAGTCGGTTGATGCCGTCCGTGCAGAGCTCGGCGATCGACTTCACCTCGCTGGCGGTGATCGTTGGTGCGCCGCCGGGCGCCGCGTCGCCTCGGACGATCGAACGCGCCGCCGCTGCACCCTTGGCAGTCATTGATGTCGCGGCACGGTCCAGCATGGTCGTGACGGCCATCGAGCAGAGCGTGGCATCGGCACCACCTGCGGCCATCGTCACGATCTCGTCGATTCGCGCCAGGAACCAGGTCCGCGCGGAGGTTGCAGCA
>CAIYOC010000234.1 GCA_903927725.1 uncultured bacterium
CCCCACCTGACGACCAACTCATCGATCGTCTGGGGCGAGGTCTTCAACGCCCGCAAGTACGCCGAGCTGGGTGCGGGAGCGGGCGGCGTCGCCACGTTCCAGCACGAGGTCAACTTCATCCACGACCTTCCGGCGCTGATCTTCATCGAGATCTTCGTGCTCTGGCTTCCCATTGCCTACCACGCGATCCTCGGCGTCTACTTCGCGCGCAGCGGCCGCTCCAACACCGAGCGCTACGGCTACCAGGGCAACTGGCGCTACGCGATGCAGCGCGCCACCGGGTACCTGGGAGTGCTGTTCCTCTTCATGCACATCTCCAGCCTCCGCTGGGGCTGGAGCTACGGAGGCCTCATGCCCGGCTTCGACGCGAACCACGCGGCCAGCACCACGGCGCTGCATCTGCAGCAGGGCCTCTTCCCGTACTTCAACGCGATCTTCTACGCGGTCTGCGTGCTCGCCCTCGTCTTCCACTTCGCCAACGGGCTCTGGACCGCGGCGATCACCTGGGGCCTGACCGTCAGCAAGCAGGCCCAGCAGCGCTGGGGTTACGTCTGTGCGGGCATCGGGTTCGCACTCGCCGCGGCGGGCGTCACAGCCGTGGTGGGCTTCGCCACCCTGGATGCTGCGGGTGCGAAGGACATCGAAACCAAGATGCGGGCCACCACCGCCGCCGAATCCCCCAGCGCCGGCTGATCGAACCACACTTCTCCGAACACGGACCCACCCACCATGGCAGCCCCCACCAAGCGTCGCGTGATCGTTGTCGGCGGCGGACTCGCAGGCCTCTCGGCCGCGGTGCGCATCGCCGAAGCCGGCACCTCCGTCGACCTCTTCTCGATCGTGCCCGTCAAGCGCTCGCACTCGGTGTGCGCGCAGGGCGGCATCAACGCGTGCAACGAGATCGCCCGCCAGCAGGGCTACTCGGAGTACGAGCACTTCGACGAGTCGATCTACGGCGGCGACTTCCTCGCCAACCAGCCTCCGGTCTACGAGATGGCGAACTGGGCACCGCGCATCATCGATCTGCTCGATCGCATGGGCGTGCCGTTCAACCGCACCAAGGAAGGCCAGCGCGACCTTCGCCTCTTCGGCGGCTCGCTCTACAAGCGCACGCACTTCGCCGGCGCCACCACCGGCCAGCAGCTCATCTACGCCTTCGACGAGCAGGTGCGCCGCTTCGAGACCGAAGGCAAGGTCACCAAGTACGAGCACTGGGAGTTCCTGCGTCCGCTCATCGCCGCCGACGGCACCTGCTGCGGCATCGTGGCCCAGGACCTGCGCACCATGCAGGTCCGTGCGTTCCGCGCGAGTGCGGTCGTCATGGCCACCGGCGGTTGCGGCCTGGTCTTCGGCAAGAGCACCAACAGCGTCATGTGCACCGGCGGCGCCGCGAGCCGCTGCTACCAGCTCGGCGCGTGGTACGGCAATGGCGAGTTCATCCAGGTCCACCCCACGGCCATCCCGGGCCACGACAAGCTTCGACTGATGAGCGAGAGCGCCCGCGGCGAGGGCGGCCGCGTGTGGGTCCCCCGCCGCAAGGGTGATCAGCGCGATCCGCGCCAGATCCCCGACGCCGAGCGCTGGTACTTCCTCGAGGAGAAGTACCCCAAGTACGGCAACATCGTGCCGCGCGACATCGCCACGCGCGAGATCTTCGACGTCTGCGTGAACCAAGGCATGGGCGTCGGCGGCCAGAACCAGGTCTACCTCGACCTCACGCACCTCGGCCGTGAGTACATGGACCGCAAGCTCGGCGGCATCGTCGAGATCTACCGTAAGTTCGTGGGTGAGGAGCCTTCGGAAGTGCCGATGCGCATCTTCCCCGGCATGCACTACAGCATGGGTGGTCTCTGGACCACCTACACCGCCAAGCCCGACCACCAGGGCATGGTCTACGGCGCCCCGAACAACATGATGACCAACATCCCGGGGCTCTACGCCTTCGGAGAGGTCAACTACCAGTTCCACGGCGCAAACCGTCTCGGGGCGAACGCCCTGCTCAGCTGCATCTTCGACGGTCTCTTCTCGGGCGCGAGCGTGGCTGCGTGGGCGAAGGACCACGCGGTGGACGGTGTGCCGCAGGCGGTCTATGACGATGGCGTCTCGGCCGAGCAGGCGCGCATGCAGTCGCTCGCCACGGGCACCGGCGGCGAGAACCCGTATCAGATCGGCAAGGAACTCGGCGACGAGATGACCGCCGCCGCCACCGTCGTGAAGAGCGAGGCCCGCCTGCTGCAGGCGCGCGCCAAGCTGGCCGACCTGCGCGACCGCTCGCGCCGCATGAGCCTGTCGGACACCGGCATGTGGACCAACCAGAATCTCTCGTACGCCCGCGCCGTGGCGGACATGGTGATCCTGGCCCAAGCCATCATCGAGGGTTCGATCGAGCGCAAGGAAAGCCGCGGCAGCCACTACCGCACGGACTATCCGACCCGCAACGACGAGCGCTTCCTCAAGTCGACCGTCGCGGCATACGACCCGGTTTCGGGCGGCTGCAGCATCAGCTTCGAGGACGTCGACACCGCGCTCGTGCAGCCACGCGCCCGCACGTACGGCAAGGTCGAGGCCTCTGCTGGCGCCCCCGCACCCAAAGTGGCAGTTCCGGCAAGTCCCGACGCGGGCTGATCAGGCGATGAACAACCGTTCGAGCCATTGCTTGGCCGGCGGCCAGTAGAGGCTCGCCCACGTTCCGGCCACGAAGCAGGCCATGCCCACAAGCGCCGTGCGGTCGGTGCGCAGCACCTCGAGTGGGCTGTCGCTCAGGCCCCGGCGCGCACGGCGGTAGAACCGGTACACGACGAGCAGCACGAACGGCGTGAGCAGAGCCAAGCCTGCCGCTCCAGCGCCGTAGAGCCCCTTGGCGTGATCGCTGAGGGTGTAGAGCAGGTACATGAACACCGCCATGCACGCCGAGATCGCCAGCAGGAACTGCAGCTCTTGCTCGTCGCCGTAGCCCGCGCGCTGGTTCCAACCGCCGCCATCACGCTGGGCCGCCACCAGATCGCAGGTTCGCTTCACGAAGCCGAGGAACAGCGTGAGGAAGAACACGCAGAGCACGAGCCACACCGAGATGCGCACGTCGATCGCCACGGCCCCGACCACCGCCCGCAGCGTGAAGCCGAGCGCAATGGTGGCCACATCGAGGTACGCACGACGCTTGAGCGTCAGGTTGTAGCCCGCCTGGAGCGCTGCATAGGTCACCACCAGCCAACCAGCCCCGTTGCCGACCGCGAAGCCCATCGAGAGGCCGACCAGCATGCAACCCACGCCGACCAGCATCGCCGTGGAGGCGCGGACCGCCCCGCTCGCCACGGGACGACGTCGCTTGGTCGGGTGCAGCCGATCCTCGGGAGCATCCCATGCATCGTTGAGGGCGTACCAGCCACTGGCGACGAGACCGATCGCCACGAAGGCCATCAGGGCCGCCTTGAGCTTGCCATCGACCACGGCGCGCTCCACGCCGCGACCTTCGCCAGCCAGCCAGAAGACGATGGGGACCAGGACGAAGACGCCCTTGGTCCAATCTCCAGGGCGGAGCAGCCTGAGCAGCGCGGGCATAGCCATGCCTCACCTATCGGCCGAACCCGGGGTCGGGTTTGCGCAATTGCCGGACTCGGGCGGCCGGGGCGCCAGCCGCGCCACCATGAGCGACCTGCAAGCCTAGAATCGCGCAGCCATGATCGCCTCGCCCAACACCACCTCGGCCAACCCCGTCCGCACGATCACCGTCACGATCAAGCGCCAGAACGGCCCAGCCGAGCAACCCCGTTGGGAATCCTTCCAGGTCGAGACCCAGGACACTGCGAACCTCATCAGCGTGCTCCAGTCGATCGCCGCCCGCCCGGTCACGACCGAAGGCTCAGCGACCACCCCGGTCGTCTACGACAGTGGCTGCCTCGAGGAAGTCTGCGGCTCGTGCGCGATGGTCATCAACGGCCGCGTGCGTCCCGCATGCAGCGCGCTGATCGGCCAGATCGTCGGCGAGGACAACACCATCACCATCGAACCCATGGGCAAGTTCCCCGTGGTGCGCGACCTCTCGGTCGATCGTGAGCGCATGTTCGCCGCGCTGCGCCGCGTGAAGGCCTGGGTCCCGATCGACGGCACCTACAACCTCGGAGCGGGCCCGCAGGAGACCCCCGATCGCCAGGAGACCCGCTACGTCATGAGCACCTGCATGTCCTGCGGTTGCTGCCTCGAGGCGTGCCCGCAGTACCAGAAGGAAGCCGATCCAAAGGCGTGGGACACATCGTTCGTCGGCGCGGCCGCGATCAACCAGGCACGCCTCTTCAACATGCACGCCACGGGCGCCACCGAGAAGGAAGCACGCCTCGAGGTGCTCACCGGTGAAGGCGGCGTCAACGACTGCGGCAACGCGCAGAACTGCGTGAAGGTCTGCCCGAAGGAGATCCCGCTCACCGAGTCGATCGCCGCCATCGGCCGCGACGTCACGGTGCACGCGGTGAAGAAGTTCTTCACGGGCCGCTGAGCGGCTCGGTCGGTGGTCCCTCCCGTTAGCCCGCCGACGAAGCGCTTGCAGCAGCGCCCTCGGTCAGTTCGTTAGAGCAGCTCGCGCAGCACGCTGTCGCTCGTCAGCACGCCGCGCTCCGAGAAGCGCAGCCGATCGCCCGACCACTCCATGTCCCCACGCGCCACGGCCGCATCGATGGCCGCCTTGCGCTGCGC
>CAIYOC010000235.1 GCA_903927725.1 uncultured bacterium
AGGTCGCGCTCGCAATAGGGCGCGTGCTCCAGGAACTGCGCGCTCTTCTTGCTCAAGTAGCGCGGCGGCGGCAGGATCAAGCTGCCGTTCACGGCTTCCATGAAGATGAACTTGTTCGCGGGTTCATCGGCCTTGGGCTTCTCGAAGACCAGTCGGTAGATCGTGCCCTTCGGGATGACGAGGTAGTCCTTCGGGCCGAAGGGGATCGCGCCGAACATGGTGAACAGCGTGCCGCGGCCATGGTGCACGAAAAGGCAGTCGTCGAAGACGCTCTTGTAGTGGTAGTCCATCCCGTCCGCGGGCACGCAGACGCCCATCTCGACGTCAGCGTTGCCGTAGAGAACGACGCGCCCGGTGATCGGATCGCCTTGCGGCGGCATCGGGCTGCTGCGCGTATGACGCATGCGCATCACGTTCTGTTCGACGTATTCCGGCTGCGCGTCGTAGAGCGGTTCCCAGCCGCAGACCTGCGTCGGCGCGTTGATGTGGTAGAGCGTGCTGGTCGGGCCGGTGAAGCCCTCGGTCCCGAAGACTTCCTCGCTGTACAGGCGGCCGTTGGGGGCGCGGAACTGGATGTGGCGCTTGCCGGGCAGCTTGCCCATCGTGGTGTAGTAAGCCATGGGATTCCTCTGGGGCCCAAGTGTAGCCGTGGGCGTGCGGTTGGCCGTAGCCTCGACGCCTACATGGCAGCGCGCGCCGAACCTTGCATCCTCGCCGAACGCGCAGCGTGGCTGGTCATCGGCAAGCCTGCCGGCTGGCACTCGGTCGACCAGGCCGATGGCGGCTCGCGCACCATCGAATCCTGGTTGCGCGCAGCATTGCCAGCGCAGGGTTCGTTGGTCGGCGCGGGACTCGTGCACCGGCTCGATGAGGGCACCAGCGGTTGCCTCGTCGCTGCGCGGTCGGAACAGGCGCTTGCGGAACTCCGATCGGCATTCTCCGCAGAGCCATCGGAGCATGCCGTCGAGAAGCGCTATCGCGCTTGGGTCACCGCAGGCGCTCGTGATCGCGGCCAATTCGCGCTGCACTTCACGGGCCGCCACCGTGGATCAGCGAAGGTCACCGTCAGCGAGAACGGCGTGCCATCGACGCGAGGCATCTGCAGGTGGTCCGTGCTCGCGCGCGGGCTGATCCATGACCTGGTCGAGGTCGAGCTCATCGGTCCCGGGCGCCGTCACCAGATCCGTGCCGGCTTCGCGTGGCTTGGATTCCCGCTGGCGAGCGACGCGACCTATCGCGGCAGTGCACGCGACGGATTCGACCAGGCTGCCCTCCATGCGAACGCCGTCGTCATCGACGGCGAGGCGGTCGTGGATCCGGATCCGCGCTTCGACGCCTGACGCGCGCCGCAGGGATCACAGGTTGCCGCGGCGCTCCTGCTCGATCTCAAGCGCCTCGAAGAGCGCCTTGAAGTTGCCCTTGCCGAAGCTCTGCGAGCCGCGACGGCAGATGATCTCGAAGAAGAGGGTGGGGCGGTCCTGCAGCGGCTTGGTGAAGAGCTGCAGCAGGTAGCCCTCGTCGTCCGAATCGACCAAGATGCCGAGGTCCTTGACCTTCTGGTGGTCTTCCTTCACGACCTCGTGGCCGTGCTGGCGGAGCATGGTGTCAACGCGGTTCCAGACGCTCTCGTAGTAGGCATCCGGCAGCGCCAGGAAATCGACGCCGCGACGGCGGAGTTCGGCCACGCTGTGGAGCTCGTCATCGGTGCGCAGCGCCAGGTGCTGCACGCCCGCGGCCATGCCGTGCCATTCCAGGTACTCCTGGATCTGGCTCTTCTTCTTGCCGGCGGCCGGCTCGTTGATCGGCATCTTGATGAGGTGGTTGCCGCTCGCCATCACCTTGCTCATCAGCGCGGAGTACTCGGTCGAGATGTCCTTCTCGTCGAAGTGCTTGAACATCTTGAAGCCCATGACGTCCTCGTACCACTTGACCCAGTGGTTCATCTTCCCCAGCTCGACGTTGCCCACGCAGTGGTCGACGAACTTGAGGCCGCAGGGATTGGCCTTGTTCCACGCATTCAGGCTGAACGCGCCCATGTGGCGGAAGCCGGGGGAGAAGGTCGCGCCTTGCTTGACGTTGGGAAGGGCATACGCGCCGGTACGGCTCACGAAACTGTGCACCGCCCGGCCATAGGTCTTGATGCCAGCCATGGTCACGCTGCCGTTGGCGTCGCTGACCGTACGCGGTTCGTAGGCGCTCTCGCCGCCGTTGCGGCGGGCCTGCTCCCAGGCGCGTTCGGCGTCGAGCACCGTCAGGGCCACGTCCTTCACGCCGTCGCCGAACTTGCGGCACTCCTCGGCAACCGGGTGGTCGCTGGTCAGTGCCGTCTCGAGGATGAAGCGGATGTTGCCCTGGGTCAGCAGGTACTGAGCGGTGGTGCGGCTGCCGGTGGTCAGGTCGGAGACCTGCTCGACCTGGAAGCCGAAGGCGCTGGCGTAGAAGAAGGCGGCTTGCTTGGCGTTGCCCACGTAGAACCGGACGTGGTCCACATCAACCAGCATCAGGGGATCGGTCGACGAGAGGCTGTCGGCGGTCGGGGCGGTGGAGAGGCTGCTCATTCCGTGAGTATAGGACGGTCTTCGGAAGGGGCCAAGGGCACTGGAGGGCGTGTCGCGCGGCGGGGACCGTGCCGCGGTGGCTGTAACCCTTGTGAAGACAGTGTCTTGCCGGACGGGCCCGCCAAGCATGGCCACCGTGGGTTCCGTTCGTGGCCGAGGGCCCCGCGAGCATTCCACGTGGACCACGGTGGATGAATGCCCATGCGACAGATCAGGTCAGCGACGCCAAACAAAGTGCAAAAAGATGAAGTTGACGAGGTCCGAAAAGCAGTAAAAAAGTAGTCAAGTCAGTTGCAACATTCTTGCCTGACCGTACTTCCGCACTACCTTCCCCCCGCTCAACGAAGCCTTTCCGGGTGTCGTTGCGTGGGTCCGGCTTTCGGAATCCGTTCAGTACAACGTCGCGCCTGTCGCGCGGCGATGGTTGGGTCACCTGGTCGTGCGCGCTGTGCGCACGACCCGTTTCGATTCGTTTCTGCATTCAAGGAGTTCTTACATGCAAGACGTGAACGCTCGTGGATTGATTGGTCGGCTTGCGGCATGTTCCGCAGCGCTGGCCCTGTGCGCGCTGACGCCGTCAGCAATGGCGCAGACCGGTGGATCGGGTGGCATGAATGCCAAGCAATGGACCGGTGCTGGCTCGAATGGTCACTGGTACGCGCTGATCCAGAACGGCAAGGCCTGGGACGTCGCGCGCAAGTACGCCAGCGACAATGGCGCACATCTCGTCACGATCAACAGCGCTGAAGAGCAGGCGTGGGTGGTCGCCAACATCCTGTCGCGCGTCAGCCCTGAATCCAAGGTGTGGATCGGTGGCCGAGCGCCGAACGGCTCCTGCACGAATCCCGATGCGTACTACTGGGTGACCGGCGAGGCCTTCGGCTACCGCGCGTTCATCACGGGCGAGCCCAGCAACGCTGGTGAGTGCGCCCTCGCCATGCGTCGTACGGCTGTGGCCGCGAACAACGGTCGCTGGGAGTCTGCGGCCCTGACGTTGATCAACAAGTCGATCGTCGAATGGGAAGCCGATTGCAACGAGGACGGCTTCGTCGACTACGGCCAGATCGCGATGGGCTACCTGGTCGACAACAACGAGAACTACATCCCCGATTGCTGCGAGCTCGGCGTGCCGTGCTGCCCGGATGGGCGCGGCGACGACCAGAACGGCTGCGGCGGCAGCACCGTGTTCGGCGACTGCAACGGCAACGGCCGCTGCGACAGCACGGAAACGGACTGCAACAACAACGGCATCCCTGATGATTGCGACATCGCATGCGGCACGTCCTCGGACTGCAACGCCAACGGCATCCCCGACTCATGCGACATCGCGGGCCCGAGCGAGGACTGCAACCGCAACGGCATTCCCGACGAGTGCGAATGCTGCGACAGCGAGCCCGATGGTGTGCTCGACGAGTGCGAACCTGATCCACTCGTGGTGCTCGAGGAAGACCAGAACCAGGGCTGCTCCGGCGACTTCATCTACTACACGGTGAAGGTCATCAACCCGCCGTTCCGTCTCGTGGCGGGCCAGTTCAACGTGGAGTACGACCGTACCCTGCTTGAACTCGTCGATGTCATGCCGGGCGTGAACGACAACCCGGGTACGGCGAACGACTTCACGTTCGGCATTCCCTTCGAGCTGCACGATCCTGCCGCGGGCGACCTCCTGTGGTACTCGGCTCTCCCGCCGGGCTCCGCGGGCGTCTTCCCGAACTCGATCGTGGCTCGTCTGCAATTCCGTGCCATCGGCAACAACTGCCCGCTGGACCCGAAGGCGAAGGGCGTCGAAGTCCGTTGGCAGACCGGTACTCGCTGCACGCTCACGGGCATCGCCGATGGTGGCGGCTCGCTGAACGTGAACGTGCCGACGCAGAACCCGGGCCACGTCGTCATCGACGGCGAGGCCCCGACCTTCGTGACCCCGCCGGTCGAGCGCATCGAGGTCCAGGCTGACGCAGGCATTCCCTGCCAGGCCCAGGTCACCATGCCGTTCCTCCCCGTGGCCACGGACAACTGCGGCAACGTGACCATCACCCCGGTCCGCTCGGACGGCAAGCCCCTGACCGACCCCTTCAACTGCGGCACCACCTTCATTGGCTGGAACGCGGTTGACGAGTGCGGTAACACGGCGACCCGCACGACGGAAGTCGTGGTGCAGCCGTGGAACGTCATGCTGGTCAACCTCGAGTGGGATCGCTCCATGCGAAACGCTCAGGGCGGCTGCTCAGACGTGGACTTCGGTGGCAGCATCACGCGCTGCATCGAGTTCACGTTCAGCACGGGCACCGGCCCCAACGGCCAGTGCTACTCGACCGAGAAGGAGTTCACCTTCGTCAACGGCGTTGCCGTGGGCCAGGTGCTCGTTCCCGGCGCCGCCGGCATGTGGACGCAGGCCTCGGCCGATGATGACCTGCACTCGCTGGTCACCACCTCCGCGGTCAACGACATCGGCCGCGAGTACTACGTGACCTTCTCGGGCAACGATGCCATGCTGCTCGGCGACTTCAACGATGACAACTGCATCGATGCCGCCGACTACGCCATCTGGACGACCCGCGCGGGCCTCCAGGTGCCGGTCAACACCGGCTGCGCCTACGTGCCGCCTGCTGGTCTGGGCTACCACCCGGACATCAGCGGCAACGGCATCGTTGACCAGGCGGACGCTGACCGCCTGCTCTGCAACGCTGCCACCTGTGGCGACACGCTGCAGGGCAACTGCGGTGGTGGTGGCCTGGCGTGGGGCAATGGCCCGGTCATGGCGCTCGATGTGGCCACGATGAGCGCGCTCATCGGTGCTGATGCGAGCGCGGCCGATGTCAATGGCGACGGCATCATCGATGCAGTCGACATGGGCTTGGCCGCCCCGGCGGTGGATGCCACCCCGGTGTCCAAGCGCCGCAAGTGATGCAACGAACCGGCCGGGCGCCTGACGGCCCGGCAACGTGACCCAACGGGGGCCGGATCCACTGGATCCGGCCCCTCTTTCATTGGTGGTGTTTGGTCAACGCGAACTCAGTACCGCAGCACGCTCGAGACAGCGATGTCGCGAAGGGCCGCGCGCCCGCCGAGGCCTTCGAGCTCGATCAGGACCGATGCCCCGACCACGTGGCCGCCGCACGCATGGACCAGGTCGGTCGCTGCCTTCAGGGTGCCGCCGGTTGCGAGCAGGTCGTCGGCGAGCAGCACGCGCATCCCGTGCGTGATCGCGTCCTCGTGCATCTGGAGTTCGTCGTGGCCGTACTCGAGGGCATAGCGCACCGAGCGCTTGCGCCACGGCAGCTTGCCCGGCTTGCGCACGGGCACGAAGCCCGCGTTGAGGCTCTGGGCAATCGCCGTGCCGAAGATGAATCCGCGACTTTCGGGACCAATCACCACATCCACACGCACGTTGCGGAAGGGGTTCGCCATCAGTTCGATGGCCAGCGCCAGGCCGGCCGGGTCGCGCAGCACCGGAGTGATGTCCTTGAACATGATGCCGGGCTTGGGGAAGTCTGGCACGTCGCGCACGAGCTGGCGGATCCGGTCTGGCATCCGCGTGTTCTAGCAGGGGCGCGTGGGGTTCGCCTATCCTCACGGCATGTCGAGCAAGCCGACGCCGCCAGCCACGCGCCTTGAGACGGTCGAACCCGTCGGCAAGCGCGTGCTCATCCGCAAGGACGAGGACAAGAAGATCACCAAGGTCGGGATCCACCTGCCGGACAAGATGGAGATCCCCACGCTCACCGGTCGCGTCGTGGCGGTCAGCGCACAGGTCGAGCGCGACGAGGACTACCCCATCAAGCGCTACGACCGCGTGCTCTTCAACCCGCGTCACGGCATTCCGGTCGACTTCGAGGGCGACAACCGCCTCTTCGTGATCCCGGTCGATGACATCGTGGCCGTCTTCCGCCGGGAAGGCGCCTGAGCGGTGACGGGCTCCGTCAGGGCGGTCCGTCCAGCAACGACGGGGCGGGACATCGTCGTGCGCGTGCCCGGCAGCAAGAGCCTGACCAATCGTTGGCTCATGCTTGCGGCGCTGGCCGAGGGATCGAGCGTCCTGCGTGGTGCGCTGGCGTCTGATGACACCACGTCGTTCGCAGAGGCCGTGTCGCGCTGCGGTGTTCGTGCCTCCTGGTCCGGGCCCGACGAGCTCACGGTGGTGGGTTGCGGCGGGCGCCCGCGCGGCGGCAGCAGCGTGAACCTGGGCGACGGGGGAACGCCGACCCGGTTCATGGCCGCCTTCGCCGCGCTTGCCGATCGACCGATCGTGATTGATGGCAGTCCGCGCATGCGCGAGCGCCCCGTGGCCGAGGGGATCGCCATGCTGGCTGCGTTGGGAGCTCAGATCCACTGGATTGAGGCTGCGGGTCGATTGCCCGTCGCCGTGGGTGGCTCACTACCCACGGGCAGCACGCTCGCGGTGGGCTCCACCAGCAGCAGCCAGTTCATCAGCGCGGTCATGCTGATCGCGCCCTGGCTCGAGCGGGGGCTGGAGTTGGTCTTCACCGAGCCGCCCACGAGCGCGTCGTACCTCGAACTGTCGATCGGCGTGCTCGCGCGTGCGGGAGTGCCGGTCAACGTCGAGCGCGCGGCCGGTGGGGGGCTTGCAGCCGTGACCATCGAACCGACGCTCGTTCGCGGCTGTGACATCACGGTCGAGCCCGACGCCAGCAGCGCGGTGTACCCGCTGGCTTCTGCTGCGCTGGTTCCGGGCATGCGCGCCACGGTGCCCGGCCTCCCGCGGACCACCGCGCAGCCTGATCGCGGGGCGATCGATGCCTTGGTGGCGATGGGTGCGCTCGAACGGACCATCGATGGGTTGACCTCGATCGAGCATGGGGGGGCACTGCGAGGGATCTCGGTCGATGCATCGCTGTGGCCCGATGGCGCGCTCGCGATTGCGGCAGTTGCCGCGGCTGCCTCTGGCACGACGACCATCACGGGCCTGCACACCCTGCGCGTGAAGGAAAGCGATCGCATCGCGGCCATGGCCGCGGAGCTCCGCGCCATCGGGTGCACGGTCGCGGCGAGCGGTGATGCGCTGGTCATCGATCCATCGACCCGTCACGAGCGTCCGGTCATGCTGCATGCGCACCGTGACCACCGCGTGGCCATGAGCCTGGCGACCCTTGGGCTCATCCGGCCGGGCATCTCGATCGATGACCCGTCGTGCGTGACCAAGAGCTGGCCGGGATTCTGGGAGTCCCTCGCGCAGTTCGAGGGCGTGTAAGGTGACGTGATTCCCATGAAGGCGTACTGGACCTTTGCCCGTCAGCTGCTCGCCACTCCATGGACCTTGGCCGGTGCCGTGGCGTGTGCGGTCGTGAGCGGCCTGGGTATTGCTGCCGGGCTCGGTGCGGCGCTTCCCGTGCTTGACCTCATGCTGGGCGAGGATGCCAAGGGCCTGGCCGGCATCGCGCGCGATCACAACGCGACCGGTGCATGGCTGCAGGTGCCTGACTGGTTCCTCGCGCGGCTGCCGGAATCGACCGACGCGAGCCTTGGGGTGGTTCTGCTGGCCTTGGCTGCGCTCACGGTGATCGGTGCTGCCGCGAACTTCCTGCACCAGTACCTCACGCTGACGATGGTCACCCGCATCGTCGCGGAGGCGCGCCAGCGCGCCTTCGAGGCCGCGATCCGACTGCCGCTGGCCCGGGTCGTGGCTCAGGGGCCGAGCGATTTCACCACCCGCATCCTGCGCGACTGCAGCGAGCTTCATGGCGGGCTCGTGGCGCTGACGAACCGTTCACTGGCGCACGTCACCAAGGGCCTGTCGGCTGTGGCCGTCGCGATCTGGTTCGACTGGCGCATCGTGCTCGCGGCGATCGTTGCCGGGCCGCCGCTGGCGTACACGCTGCGGCGCCTTGGCAAGCGCATCAATCGTGGCATGCGTGGCACGCTCGAGGCGCAGCAGCGTCTGTTGCTGGTGACCAATGAAGCCATGCAGGGGCTTCGTTCGGTGAAGGCCGCCACGGCCGAGCCGGACATGGCGCGACGGTTCGCGAGTGCGAACGAGGGCGTCCTGCGCAACGAACTCAAGCTCCGCAAGGCGCGCAGCCTGGCGAGCCCGCTCATGGAGCTCCTGGCCGTGTTCGTCGTGCTCGCGCTCGTCTTCATCGCAGGGCGTGAACTGCTGGCTGGCCGCATGCAGCTGGACCGTTTCCTCATGTCGCTGGGCAGCCTTGCCGTGGCCGCAGGGAGCTTTCGTCCGCTCACGGCATTCGTCAGCGACATCCAGTCCGCCGAGGCACCCGCGCAGCGGATCCGCGAGGTGCTTGATGCCGCGGCCGAGCCCGGTTCGGACGATGGCCGCGAGGTTGCGCGTCTTGCGCGAGCCATCGATCTGGTTGGTGTGGACTTCACCTATCCGGGCGCCGAGCGTGCCACGCTGCGTGGCATCGACCTCACCATTCCTGTTGGCGCCCACGTCGCGATCGTCGGCCCCAATGGCTGCGGCAAGTCCACGCTGCTCTCGCTGATCCCTCGGCTGCTCGTTCCCTCGATGGGCCGTGTGCTTGTGGATGGCATCGACCTCGATGGAGCATCGCTGCGGTCGTGGCGGTCGCAGGTCGGCGTGGTCTCGCAGGAGGCTGTGCTCGTGCAAGGCACCATCGCCGAGAACATCGCGCTCGGTTGCGAGGGTGCGACCCGTGAATCGATCGTCGTGGCCGCGCAGCGAGCGCATGCCGATGCCTTCATCCGTTCGCTGCCGCAGGGCTACGACACGGCCGTGGCCGAACAGGGCATGAGCCTTTCAGGCGGGCAGCGGCAACGCATCGCCATCGCGCGAGCGGCGCTGCGTGATCCGTCGGTGCTGCTGATGGACGAAGCCACGAGCCAGGTCGATGCCGACAGCGAGCGGCAGATCAACGAGGCCATCCGCGAGTTCGGGCAAGGCCGCACGGTGATCACGGTGGCGCATCGGTTGAGCACGGTGCTCGCTGCGGATTGGATCGTGGTCATGGACCAGGGTCGCGTGATCGATCGAGGCACGCACGCCGAGCTGATCGAGCGGTGCGGCGTCTACCGCGCGATCGCATCGAGCCAGCTCACGCCAGCCACGGCGTAAGCGCGGCGAACGATTTCAATCCATCACGTTGATTGGGCAAGCGCTGTCGCGTCTGGCGCCGACCCTGCGCGTCACGGCTCGATCGGTCCGCTCCAGCCACCGCGCAGGGCGCCGGGCGCGACGGGATCGACGGTGGCAGGTTCGCTGGTTGTCGCGCTGCCCGCCCCCGCATTGGTTTCATCAGGAACCGTGACCGGGGGTTTCGTGATCGTCGCGGTCGTGCCGTTGTTCGCAGTGGGTGCGGTGACCTGCGTCGTCGCCGCCGGTTCGGTGCCGCTGGACGTGGCGGGTTCGGTCACGACCACGGGCGTCACCGGGATGGCGGTGGGCTGCTGCTGCGGTGCATCGCGCAGAGCAACGACCAGCGCGTAGACGAGTGCCGTCGTCGACAGCGCGGTGGTCACGACGAGCCAGAGCTGCAGGCGCCGTTCAAGGCGATCGCTCTGGATCGTACGGCGGCGCGTGGCTTCGGCGAGCGACTCGATGCTCCGGGCGTGCCGCTCGCTGGTGGCGCTGAAGGCGCCGAGCGCGGTGCGCGCCTCGCCGAGGATCTCTGCCACGCGGGAACTCGTCTCGCTGTGCAGGTCGAGTTGCTGCTGAACCAAGCCGAGCACCTGCGTCTGGCGGTCGGAACCCTCGCTGAGCTCCTTGAGGCCGCGCGTCAGCGCTGCATCGCGGTCCTTCGCGCGCTGGGCCTGGTCGATGAGCGTGTCCACCATGCGCGCCTGCTGGCGGGCCATCTCGGGGAGCGAGGCCAAGGTGCCATCGAGCTGGCGGATGAGCTCGCCCAAGCGCCGGTTCACGTCTGCTTGCGAGGCCAGTTGCGACTCGAACTGCTGCATCACCTCGGCTGGCTTGATCGGCTCGGCCTGGTGGACCTCGATGGCTTGGGGATCGTGGGTGCGTGCTTCCGCTGGACGGGCTGCCGTGTCGCCGAGGAAGAGGCTGGTGATCGCGCTGCGCAGGGGCATCGTGGACCGTACTGTATCGCTCCGATGCGTCTGGCCGTGGGCGGAATCCTCCTTCTCATGCTGGCTGCCTGCGGCGAGGTCGATCGCCAAGGCTGCCGGGGTGCGGCCAGCCTGAGCCCGGCGATCACGGCGACCCTGGTCGCGCTCGGGGCTGGCGACGACATCGTGGGGCGTACACCGTGGTGCGCGGTCGAGGCACCGGTGGTGGGGTCGCTGCTGGACCTTGATGCCGAGGCCCTCGTCGCGGCGCACCCGTGCGTCATCCTGGTCCAGCCTCCGGCGCAGGGCGTGGACGGCGGGTTGCACGCACTGGCTGCACGGCTGGGTGCACAGGTCCACGAGTGGCCGCTGGCGACGCTCACGGAGGTGCGCACGATGGTTCGCGAACTGCCCGCCGCGATGGCACCCGACGATGCGCGGCTGGCCGTGCGCGCGACGGAACTGCTGGCGGCACTCGATCGTGCATGCGCCCCCTTGGCATGGGACCCGTCGCGCAAGGTGCTCGTGGTCCAGTCGGGCGATGGTCGCTTGGCGTTCGGTCCATCCACGTACGTCGGGGAGTTCCTCCGCGCGTGCGGCGTTCCCAACGCGCTGCCTGATGGTGCGTGGCAGACCGTGGGCGTGGAGGACGTCGTAGCCCTCGATCCATCGATCGTGGTCCTGGTTGGTTCCGCCCCATCCCCGTGGAGCGATGAGGTGGCCCGTCGCACGGGCGCCGTGATCGTGACCGTCGATGACGACTCGCTTCTGGTTCCATCCGGCACGCTGGGCGTGGCCCTGGAGCGTGTGCGCGCTGCACTCGTTGGGCTGGAGACGGCGCCATGACGATGCATTCTGTGGAGAACGGGGCAGCGCCCGGATCCGTGCCTAGTACCGGTCCGACATCGTCGGTTCGTCGGCTGGGTCGCCCATGGAGGGCATGGTCGATCGTGGCCATGGCGTTGGTTGCCGCAGCCATCCTTCGCTTCGTGCTCGGTGCGCGCGGGTGGTCTTGGCCGGGTGCTGACATCGTCGACTTGCGGCTGGGTGCGCTGGCGAGCGCGGCCGTCGCTGGCGCGAGCCTTGGACTTGCCGGGGTGCTCCTGCAGGCCTTGCTCCGCAATCCGCTCGCTTCGCCCTTCGTGCTGGGGCTGTCCTCGGGTGCCGGGCTCGCCGTGTCGATCGCTGCGCTGGGGGCGAGCTGGGGTGCAGCGTGGATGGTTGCCGATGGGGGCATGATCGCTGCAAGCGTCGGTTCCGCGCTCGCGCTCGTCATCGTCGTGGCGGCTGGACGTCGTCACGGAGCGATCGATCCGGTCACGCTGCTCCTGGCCGGCGTGGTCGTGGCGAGCGTCGCAGGTGCGATGACCGTGCTGGTTCAGTACCTGATGCCGCCCTCGTCGCGCGGCGACCTGATGGCCTGGGCGATGGGGCGGATCCCTGAGTTGCCGGCGCGCGCGCCGCTTGCGGCAGGTGGAGTGCTGCTCGCCGCGATCGGCGCATGGTCGATCATGCGTGCACGTTGGCTCGATGCCGCGTGCACGGCCGATGACGAAGCGGCGAGTCTTGGCGTCGACCTGCCGGGATTGCGGTGGCGGCTGGTGATCCTGAGCGGTGCGTTGGCCGGTGCGAGCGTGGTGCTCTGCGGGCCGATCGCCTTCGTTGGCTTCGTCGCGCCGCACGTGGCACGGCTGCTGCTGGGTGCCGGACATCGTGGCCTCGTGATCGCTGCGCCGATCCTGGGTGCTGCGTTGCTGATCGGCGCCGATGCGTTGCGGCTGGCCATGCCGCTGCCGGGGGCGGGCAAACTGCCGGTGGCGGTCGTGACGGCGATCCTTGGCGGGCCGATCTTCCTGTGGGTGCTGCGTCGCCAGGGGGGGCGTGGCGCATGAGCCTTGCGATCGAGTCGATGTGCGTCTGGCATGGTTCGCGCGCCGCCGTGCGCGAGGTGACCGTGCAGGCATCAGCGGGATCGATCGTCGCCGTGATCGGTCGCAACGGCAGTGGCAAGAGTTCGCTCGTGCGGGCCGTGGCCGGTGTGCATGGCGGTCGTCGATCGGGAACCGTGTCCTGGTGCGGGCGTGACATCGCGCGCCTGCACGCCGTCGACCGGGCTCGGTGCGTGGCCTATGTCGCCCAACGCCCCGTGGTCGCGGCCGATTTCACGGCACGCCAAGTCATCGAGCTGGCTGGTGCGGTCATCCCCCGTTCGGCGGTGCATGTCGACCTGGCCATCGATGCTCTGGGCGTGCACGAGCTGGTGGACCGTCCGTTCGCTGCGCTCTCCGGCGGTGAGCAGCAGCGTGTGGTGCTGGCGCGGGCCTTCGCGCAGCACGAGCTTGGCGGGCTGCTGGTGCTTGATGAACCCTTCAGCGCGATGGACCTTGCGGAGCAGCATCGGGTGGCTGGTGCGCTGCAATGCCTGGCAGGGGCCGGCAGCCTGGTGCTGATCGTGCTGCATGACTTGGCGCTTGCCGATGCCTTGGCTCACGAGGTCTGGTGGATGGACGGCGGACAGCTTCGATCGAGCGGTTCGCGGGAGACGGTCCTTCGCGAGGAAGCCTTGGCCGAAGGCTTCGGCGTCGCCTTCGAGCGCGTCGATGGAAGTCTGCGTCCGATCGTGGCGCCGCGCTGCGATCCCTTGACAGGCTAGGATCCCGGAGTCGTGACGCAGTCGATCGTCATCTTCATCCTGATCGCCGTCTTCCAGGCGGTCGCTGGCTACTACGCGAAGAAGGCCAAGGAGAAGCAGGCTGCAGCTGATGCCGCAGGTCGCGGCGAAGGTTCGGGTGTCGGAGCCTCGCCGTCGCTTGATGGCACGCGCCCCGTGCAGGTCAACAGCGTTCGGGCGATGAGCGCAGAGCAGGCGATCGCCGTGGCGCGCCTGATCGAGCAGCGCCAGATGATCGAGGCCGTGATGGCGCTGCGCGCGATCTGCAACATCGGCCTTGCCGAGGCGCGCGATGTGATCAACCAGTTCCCGGCACGGGGTTTCCCTGCGGAGTTGTTGCCGGCAGGCGGGGTGTCGCTTCGTCCAACCGCGGCCGCACCAGCGGCTCCTGCCGCGCCGCCGCCGATGGACGACGAGTTCGATCCTGAAGCTTCGTCGCAAGAAGGCGAGGAGGACGAGAGCAACGATGCGCGTCGCTCGCTTGCTGGCGTGCGCGCGGCAGTCGACGAGGTGCGCGCTGAGGTCCAGACGGTGATCGGCCAGGCGCTTCGTGCGGCGGGCGTGGAGCGTCCTTCTTCCGCGCCTTCAGCGGTCCCTGTGTCGTCGGTCCCCGTTGCCCAGGTGGCGTCGGCTCACGCACCGCGAATCACGGCTACGGCCCCGGCGGCGGTGCCGGCTGCATCGGCCCCTGTGACGCTCCGGCGCAACGAACGCGGGGTCATGGCTGAGTCCGTCGCCGGCCTGCTCAGGTCGCGTCAGGGAGCCCGCCAGGCCATCCTGATGTCCGAGATCCTTGGCGCGCCGCGGGCCTTCAAGCCGCATCGCTGAGCCGGTTCAGGGGAATCCAGACCTGAGGCAGCGCGGTGGGGCGGCTGCCGACCGGGTGAATTGCCGCCTGATCGGCCCAAGATCGCTACACTTCCGCCCCAACATGATCGACATCCGTAAACTCGAGTCGTTGGTCCGCCTGATGGTCGAGAACGACCTCACCGAACTGGACCTCAAGGATGGTGAAGAAACCGTGACCGTCAAGCGTGGCGGCAAGCCAGTGGTGATGGCTGCGCCTGCTGCGGCTCCTGTGGTGGCCCTGGCTGCCGCTCCGGCTCCCGCGACCGCGGCGCCTGCACCCGCGGCTCCGGCAGCCGCACCGGCTGCGAAGCCCGACGAAGACGCCGGCTGCATTGCGGTCGAAAGTCCGATGGTCGGCACCTTCTACGCCACGCCTGGCCCCGACAAGCCGCCGTTCGTGCAGGTTGGTGCGCAGATCGGGCCTGAGTCGATCGTGTGCCTGGTCGAGGCGATGAAGATCTTC
>CAIYOC010000236.1 GCA_903927725.1 uncultured bacterium
CCTTGCGGCGATGCTGTCGTTCTGGGGCGGGCCCAGCGTGGCCGACCTGAACAACGACGCGCTGACCGACGGCGCCGACCTGGCGATCCTGATCAGCTCGTGGGGGCCGTGCGGGCCGGATTGATGGTGACGCGTAGGCTGCGGGGATGATGCTCCCCTCGCGCGTCGTGGCTCGACTCGGTCGTGTGCTCGCTGCGGTGCTGGTTGGTGCGGTGCATCCAGCCACGCATGCGGCGTCGAGCGCCGCACCCGTGGCGACCGCCGCCCCGCCGGTCTGCAAGGTGTTCATCCTCGCCGGCCAGTCCAACATGGAAGGCCAGGCCGTGGTCGACTTGGCCGGGCAGGACTACAACGAGGGACGTGGCACGCTCGCCGCGATCGCGGCCGATCCGCGCACCGCTCGCCTGGTCGACGGCCTGCGCAACGCCGATGGGTCGTGGCGCACGCGTGACGATGTCTTCGTGCGCTACACGCCGCAAGGCCGCCCCGCGAAGGTCGGCCCGCTCACGTTCGGCTTCACGCCCTACCTGGATAGCCATCACTTCGGCCCCGAGCTCGGTTTCGGCCAGGTCATGGGCGATGCGATGACCGAGCCGGTGCTGCTGGTCAAGACAGCATGGGGCGGCAAGAGCCTGTTCAAGGACTTCCGCCCGCCATCATCAGGTGGCGATGTGGGCCCGTACTACACGCGGATGATCGAGGATGTGCGCACCGCGCTGGCGAAGGCACCCAGCGAGATCCCCGCGCTGGCCGGGCACGATCTGCAGCTGGCCGGTTTCGTCTGGTACCACGGCTGGAACGACGGCTGCGAGCCCGATCGCGCAGTGCCCGAATACGAGCGGAACCTGGTGAATCTCGTCGCGGACGTGCGGCGCGAGTTCAACGCCCCCGAAATGCCGGTGGTCATCGGCGAGATCACGGGGCCGTGGGTCGAAGCGCCGAAGGAGTGGAACACGCTGCGCAAGGCGCAGGCCGCCGGCGCCGCGCGCGCTGAAGTCCGCGGCCCGGGTCCGATGCCACGAGCATGCTTCGTGCCGACCGCTGCGTTCGTGCGCGACCCTGCACAGTCGCCCAATCCCGGCCACGGGCACCACGAGTTCGGCAACGCCGAGACCTATCTGCTTGTCGGTCGCGCGCTCGGCGAGGGTGCGCGATCACTCACGGTCGCGGGTGCGCCTGCATTCGTGCCCACGCTGCCGGCGAAGGCAGCCGATGCACCCCCTGCCGAGCCACCGACGAAGGGCGAGATGTCCGGATACATGCTCGTGCCGCTCGAACGCGTGCCCGAGGAGTTCAACGCAGGCTTCTCGCTCTACGCGGCGGCGTGGCCCCTCGTCGAGCGCTACCCGGGCTCGAACTTCCAGACGGGCCTCTTCGGAACCTGGATGTTCGCGCAGTACGAGCGCGGCCCTGATGGCAAGCACGACCCGAGCGACAAGCCGGGGAAGATGTACTCGGACATCGAAGGCGGGCTTGGCTGGTGGCGCGACACGCGCTTTGCGACGACCGTGCCCAAGTTCATCATGGGCGGCGTGGCGCCGGACTTTGCTGCATGGGCCAATGGCCCCGGTGCCGGCAAGGGGCGCGACTGGTCGAAGCCCCTGGGCAAGTACGCGGTCGCGCAAGTGAGTCCGTGGGTCGTGTGGCCGCCCGATGGACTCAACTTGGCGCAAGGGACGTGCGGCGAACTCTTCGGGTACGGCTACGTCCCGCTGCCCCTGGTGCCCGCGGTCGCTGCGTCGCCCGCGCGGCCCGTCGCGATCGGTGACCAGTGCTGGACGCTCTTCGTGAACGCCGCGAACTTCAAGGGACCGATCGCGTTCTTCACGCCGTACTTCTGGGCAGAGAACGCGATCGCGCGGCCGGAGCTGGCCGGCAAGTTGCTCGATACGCGATCGAGCGATCCGAACAAGGCGTTCCAGATGGAAACGCAGTGGGTGCCCGCGCAGGTGAGTGCGCTCGCGAAGGACGGCGCGATGTATGCGCGCGTGGCTCCGACCTCGTTCCCGGTCGATGCACAGGGCCGCACCGTGGTGCTGCACCGACTGACCTGCTACACGCGCGCCGCGCTGCCCGATGCCGTGCGTGCGTGGTTTGCGGGTGGGCCGGCAGCGACCGGCTCGCTCGATCCGGCGGCGGCGCACGTGCAGCGATTCAAGGATGGCGGCGGATCGACCTGGCGCATCTTCGGTGAGGGCACGGACAAGGACGAGCGGCGCGACGTCGACTGGCGCGCGTTCGGCACGCCGACTGCGCACGACGAGATGACCTACGGCTATCGCTGGAATCCGGAGCTCGTGAAGCGTGTCGAGCGCGGTGCCGCAGGGCCCGGCGCGCGCATGCACCTGCCGCAGCATTTCCGGCTCACGCCGCGCGAAGGCCACGCGCCGCAGTGGACGGCGATCGACGCGAAGGCGGTGCCGGCGGAGACTGGCCTTGCCGCGGCGCGGTTCACGACGCCGCGCGAGCGCGGCGAGGGCGCGTACACGACGCCGGAGGAACCAGGGAGCCCGTTCAAGTCACCGGGTCCGGTGGCTGGACCATTCGAGATCACGCTCGGCGACGGCAGCACCGTGACCTACAGCTGGTACCGCTTCAAGGACCAGCCCGCGATGCTCAACGCCGGGCTCACCGATGCCGAGCGCGACGAAGCGCAGCGCCGCGTGGAGCTCGTGCACCGCACGTGGACGAAGGATCGCGACTACCTGCCGCCGCCGACGACCGGCGCGCTCGCCTCGATCGATCCGGCGCTGGTGGTCACGCCGCCCAAGGGCCTCGAGGCCGGCTTCGTGCCGATCGTGACGCGGCAGGAACGCAAGGCTCCGCGCCGCGACGCGCAGTGATGGGGTGAGGGCGGGGTGGCGGTGAACGTCCGGCGGGTTCCCCAGGTGCGGCGGAACCGGC
>CAIYOC010000237.1 GCA_903927725.1 uncultured bacterium
ATTCCGCGGAGGTCCTGGGGCAGGCGCCCTCGTTCCGTGCCGCGCCCGAGCTCTACAAGCAGTTCCGGACCATGCAGGTCCTTGGCGTCGCGCTCTCGGGCGTGCGCGTCAAGTACGTGCTTGGCGAGTCGGTGGCCGGACGCACCGACATCGACGTCACCATGAAGCAGGCGGAGTCGGGCCTCAACCTGGCCGACTACCTCGAGAAGAAGGACAAGTCCCTGCAGGGGATCAAGTAACCCATGACACGCACCATCGGCATCGTCGTCGGCGCGCTCATCGTGCTCGTGCTCGTGCTCTACAACACGACCTACACCGTCAACTTCCACGAACTTGCGGTGGTGACGCGGTTCGGGAAGCCCGCGGGCGTCGTGGCTGAGCCGGGCCTGCACCTGAAGGCGCCGTTCTTCATCGACCAGGTCACGCGCCTCGACACCCGCCAGCAGCTCATCGAGAGCCCGCTCGAGACGGTGCTCACGCGCGATGGCCAGCAGGTCCTCGTCCAGGCGTTCATGACGTGGCGCGTCGACACCACCCCCGAGGAGGCGCTGCGCTTCTTCACGAGCTACTCGTCGGTGGACGGCGCCTCGAGCGCGCTCGAGACCCAGCTCCAGGGCGCGCTGCGCGCCATCGGCGGGTACGCGTTCGGTGACCTGGTCGGGCAGGGCGGCAAGCTCCCCGAGGCAGAAGCCACGATCCTCGAGGACCTGAAGAAGACCCGCCTCGCCGGCACCATGCCGCTGACCGTGGGGATCTCGCAGGTGGTGCTCCCCAACAAGACCTCGGTGGCCGTGCTCCGCCGCATGGCTGCCGTGCAGGAGACCCTCGCCAACCTCGAGGAGGCCAAGGGCGCGAGCGCCGCCGAGGCCGTCAAGAGCCAGGCGAAGAGCCAGGCCGACATCATCATGAACTTCGCCGACCAGTGGGCGGCGCGCATCGAGGCCAAGGGCAACGAGGAGGCCACGCGCTACTACCAGGAGATGAAGGCGGAGGCCGAGCTCGCCATCTTCCTGGCATGGCTCGACACCCTCAAGGCCTCGCTCAGCAACAGCACCACGTACATCACCGACACCACGCGCGCGCCCTTCCACCTGATCGACCTCGATTCGCCGGTCGACGCCAAGGGAATCCCGCAGCCGCGCGCTGCGTCGCCTGCGAAGAAGTGACGGACGAACGAGGCACACGATGACCGACGCTGATCCCAACATCAACGCTCCAGGCGACGATGCCCCGCGCCGCGGTGCAAGCGCGCAGTACACGGTGTCCGCCAGCGCGGGCGCCGAGGCTGCCATGCGCCAGGCCATGGATCCCGCCAACCAGTCGCTCGGCGAGGCCCTGCGCCTCAGCTACCGCGTGCTGCAGGTGGCCATCCTGGTGCTGGTGGTGGTGTTCCTCTTCAGCGGTTTCCAGCAGGTGCAGGACGGGCAGACGGGCGTCAAGACGTTCTTCGGCCGCATCGTCGGCGCGCCCGGCGACGAGCAGGTCAGCCCGGGCCTGCAGCCCTTCTGGCCGTACCCGGTGGGCGAGATCGTCCTTCTCCCGCAGAAGGATGCCGTGGAGCTCAACAAGG
>CAIYOC010000238.1 GCA_903927725.1 uncultured bacterium
ACCCCCGCCAACCTGATGTCCGAGTTCACGGTGCTGCCGATGCAGATCTTCAACTGGGCCGGTCGCGCCAAGGCCTCCTTCCAGGAGATCGCCGCTGCGGCCATCATCGTGCAGCTCGCCGTGCTCATGTCGTTCAATGCCTTGGCCATCCTCGTGCGCCAGCGGCTCCAGAAACCACTCCAATGACCATGATGTCCTCGATGCAGACCAACCCGACCACGGCCGCCGCAACCATGCCCGGCACTGCCGAGCCGATCTCGATCCGTGCAGCGGGCTTCGATGGCTACTACGGCTCGTTCCAGGCCCTGAAGGGGATCTCGCTCGACATCCCGCGCAACCAGGTCACCGCCTTCATCGGTCCCAGCGGCTGCGGCAAGAGCACCTTCCTGCGGTGGATGAACCGCATGAACGACACCATCACCGGGGCCCGCGCCAGCGGCACGCTGACGCTCGACGGCGAGGACATCCTTGCTCGATCGGTCGACGTTGTCGACCTGCGTCGGCGCGTGGGCATGGTGTTCCAGCGCCCCAACCCCTTCCCCAAGTCGATCTTCGACAACGTGGCGTTCGGGCCCCGACTGCACTGGCGCCACAGCCGCGCGGACCTGGAGGACCTGGTCGAGCAGAGCCTGCGCTCCGCAGCGCTCTGGAACGAGGTGAAGGACCGCCTGCACGCGAGCGCGCTCGGCCTCTCCGGTGGCCAGCAGCAGCGGCTGTGCATCGCCCGGGCGATCGCCGGCGGCCCTGAAGTGCTGCTCATGGACGAGCCCTGCTCCGCGCTCGATCCCAAGTCGACCGCGAGCGTCGAGGACCTGATCCGCCAGCTGCGCATCACATACACCATCGTGATCGTGACGCACAACATGCAGCAGGCCTCGCGCATCAGCGACCGCACGGCCTTCTTCTTCGAGGGTTCGCTCATCGAGGCGGGCCAGACCGAGACCCTGTTCACCAACCCCAAGTCCAAGCAGACCGAGGACTACGTCACCGGCCGCTTCGGCTGACTCCAGGAGGCAAACCATGCCGATCGAACTGCAAAGCGAACTCACCAGCCTGCGACGCGACCTGCTGACCATGGGCGCCATGGTCGAGCGGCGCCTGACACGCGTCATCGATGCGCTGGTCGAGAACGACCTCGATGCAGCCCACGAGGTGCGCGAGGGCGACGACGAGATCGACCGCATGGAGACGCTGATCGAGGAGCACGCCATGCGCCTGCTTGCGCTCGCCCACCCCGTGGCCGGCGACCTGCGGCTCGTGCTCGCGGTCATGCGCATCAACACCGACTTCGAGCGCATGGCCGACATGGCGCGCGGCATCTCCAAGCGCATCCTCCGGCTGTCCGAGATCGAGCACGACGAGCTGCCGGGCGACCTGATCGACATCGCGTTCGCCGCCCGAACGATGCTCACCGACGTGTTGGTTGCGCTGGGCAACGAGGACGCCACGCTCGGCCGGCATGTGCGCAGCAGTGACCGGCGGGTCGATGACATCAACAAGGCCATCCTCCTGTGGGCCCGCCAGCAGATGCCGGCCCATCCGGAGTGGGTCGAAGCCGATCTCGAGATCATGGCCATGGCCCAACGCTTCGAGCGCATCGCGGATCTGGCGGCATCGGTCGCCACCGAAGTGATTTTCCTGGTCGAAGGCCAGCTCTCCCGCCATGCTGCCGTGTGAACGGCTTGCGGGGCTTCGGGCGGCTCAGCGCCCCGAAACCTGATAACCACAGCCCGGACGCCCTGAGCCGCTTGCCCTCCGCCGAAAGCCCCGCTAGCCTGTGTGGCTCGCCCTGTCGGGCCAACCACCGAGATCGCCATGCACTATCCCCACAAGGTCAGCCGTACGAAGAAGGTCCGCTCGGTCGGTTTCCGCAGCCGCATGAGCACGCGCAAGGGCCGCAAGATCATCAACCGCAAGCGTCGTCTGGGCCGCGCCATCCGCGTGCGCTGAGCGCTCGCGGCCCTGCCCGCATGCTTGGCGCCCCGCGCCGCACGCTCGCATGCATCGCTTCATCCTGATCGGCCTTCGCGCCACCGGCAAGTCGTCGGTCGGGCGGGCGATCGCTCGCCTGTCAGGCGGCACGTTCCTCGATCTTGACGATGCCGTGGCCGTCGCCGCGGGCTCGTGCTCGGCACACGATGCCTTCGTGGCGCTCGGCGAGCCGGCCTTCCGCGCCCTTGAGTCGGCTGCACTGGGCGATGCCCTGCAGTCCGCTTCACACACAGTGATCGCGCTCGGCGGCGGAACCCCGACGGCTCCGGGCGCCCTGGACCTGCTCCGACGCGCGCGCACCGGCGGCTGGAAGGTCATCCTGCTCGACGCTCCCGACGACGTGCTGGCGGAGCGGATCCGTCAATCTCCGGGAACCCGGCCGAGCCTGACGGGTGCTGCCCCCGATCAGGAAGTTGCAGCGATCCGCGAACGCCGCTGGCCGATCTTTGAACTTCTGGCCGATTTGACTGTCGCCACCGGCACGCGCAATCCCAGCGAGATCGCTCAGGGCATCGTGTCGACGATCGGCTGAGGCGCCTGCACCTGCGGCCCCGTCGGCCCGTCGATGACGAAGCCCAGCTCGCGCAGCGCGTGCAGCGCAGCGCCCTGCTCCGCCGACTTCTTGCTCATCCCCCAGCAGCTCGCGAAGGCGCGATCGCCGATCTGCGCCCGGATCTCGAAGTTCTTCTCGTGATCGGGGCCGCGCTCGTCCATGACCGAGTAGATCGGCGAGCCCAGGCCGGCCTGCTGCGCCAACTGCTGCAGCACGCTCTTGTAATTCTCCTGGTGCCCCAGCTGCAGCGTGCGTTCGATGTGCGGCTCCATGTGGCGCAGCACGAAGGCGCGGGCCGCGTCGCTGCCGCCATCGAGGTAGATCGCTCCGACCAGGCTCTCGAAGAGCCCTGCAAGCACGCTCTTGGGCAGCTGCTCCACGCTGATCATGCCCTTGCCGATCGACATCAGCCGATGGAACCCAGCCTCGCGCACCAACTGCGCGCACATCTCGCGGCTGACGAGGTACGACTTGAGCTTGGTGAGGTCCCCCTCCAGGCGATCGGGATAGCGGCTGTAAAGGTGTTCGCAGATCACCTGTCCCAGCACAGCATCGCCAAGGAATTCGAGCCGCTCGTTGCTCGCCATGCGGGTGTCGCTCACTGAGGCGTGGGTGAGGGCCAGCCGCAGCAGCCCCGCGTCGCCAAAGGCGTGGCCGATCAGGTCAAAGCGTTCGTCTTGCGCCGCGGCCTGCGAACTCGCAGCCGCCCGCTTCTCGCCGGCGGGCTTCCGCTTGGACTCGGCGCGAGGCGCAGCCTTGGTCGCGGAGGCAACCTTGGATGCAGTCCTTGACTTGGCTGCGGGCTTGCGCGCAGGCTTCTTCGAGGGACCGGACACCTTGCCCGGGGAGGACGCTGTCGACGATCGCTTGGATGGCATGGGAGGCTCGCCGACGGATCAGGCCATCATCAGATAGCCGCGATCGAGGTGGCCAAGGA
>CAIYOC010000239.1 GCA_903927725.1 uncultured bacterium
CGAGTTCCGCAGCCTGCGAGGAAAGCTGGCGCGCAGTGCCAGTCAGTGACCACAGGTTGACTGCCGCGCCAGTTTCTGAGCAGGCGAGGACTGTCTGAGCGAACGAGGCATGCCGGCGCCCCAAAGGAGCGACGGCCACAGCGAAACACGCCGCGCAACGAACCGCCGGCGCCCTCCTCGCGCGATCAGTCGTCGTGGTCGTCGTCTTCGTCGGCGACGAAGGGAAACGCCTGCGCGGTAGTGCCGCTCGATGCGCGCTCGATCACGGACTCGGCGACCCAGATCTCGGCCCGGCCGTCGGCGCAGAGCGCGAGTGCATCGCTCGGGCGGCAATCCAGGGCGACCGGCCCCTGCGCCGTCTCGAGCGTGAGGACGGCGTGGAACGTGCCTTCGCGCAAGTCGATGATGTCGACGCGCGCGAGCCGTGCTCCCAGTTCGGTGATGACTCGATCCAAGAGATCGTGCGTCTGCGGGCGCTCGGGCTCTTCGCCCTTGAGACGGCGCTCGATCGCGTAGGCCTCGGGCAGCCCGATGACGATGGGGAACGAGCGGCCCGTCGCGACATCGCGCAGCTCCACGACCTGCATGTCGGCCATCTCGCGGATCAGGATCCTGCTGAGTTCGACGCGGATCGGCGTGGTCGGTTCGGCGGCGCTCAATCCGGGCTCCACGAGCTCAGCAATGCGCCGAGGTCCGAGCCGCCGATCTCGCAATTGCCATCGAGGTCGCCGGGGCACGAAGCGCACGATCCGCACGGGCCCCAGCCCACCAGCATGATGCCGAGGTCAGCCCCGTCGACATCACCGTCGCCGTCAAGGTCACCGGCTGGCGGCGCGAGCGACGCGGCCATCGTGACTGCCGCACCCGCATCCAGTCGCCCCGCACCAGTGAACTCATCCACGCCGGCGGGAGACATGTCGACGCTCGTCGCAGCAAGGATCGAGCGGACCTGCGCGTTCGTCAGCGACGGGTTCGCCGCGAGCATCAGGGCCACGGCACCAGCGACGTGCGGTGCCGCCATGCTGGTGCCGCTTCGCGAGATCACCCCGCCCGCGGTGGTGAGGCTCAGCACGTTCTCGCCCGGGGCGGCAAGGTCCACCTCGGCGCCGTAGTTCGAGTTGACCCAGCGGAGGTTGGCGTGGGTCGATGCCGCCACCGCGATCGTCTCGGGCCAACGCGCGGGGAAGGCGGGCAGCGAGAGGTTGTTGTTGCCCGTGGCCGCCACCATCGGCACGTTGAGCGCTTCGCCGTAAAGGACCGCATCACGCAGCAGCTGGCCGCCCGCATTCGACTGCAGGCTCATGTTGACGACGTCCGCGCCATGGTCGATCGCCCACACCAGCCCCTCGGCCACCCATTGCTCGAAGAACGTGCAGGGGTTGACGATGACAACGGGCAGGATCATCGCATCCCAGCACATGCCGGCCATGAGCGCAGCGTTGTTGCCCGCGGCTGCAGCAATGCCCGTGACGTGCGTGCCGTGGCCGCCGCAGGTGTCCGTGGTCGCGGTGGACTGCTGCGGAACGTTCCAGCCCGGCAGGATGCGGCCACCAAATTCCGCCAAGGGCTGCACGCCGCCGTCGAGGAACGCGATGGTCAAGCCGGTCGACGAGGCCTGGCTCCATGCCGAAACGGCATTGACATCGGAACCCGGCACGCCACCGGTCTGCCCCGTGTTGAGCAGCGCCCACTGCTGGGGGAACGAGGGATCGTTCGGCAGGTCGGCCAGCGATCCCGAGCCATCGGGCTCCACGACCTCGAAGCCCTCCCATGCACCCGCAAGCATGGCGCACGCACCGACCGGTTCGGTGCCGTTGGGAAACTCGATCGCGATCCATCGATCCAGGCCGATCAGACGGGCTGCGGGATCCAGCGCGCGTGCAGCTCCGACATGGCCCGTCACGCGACCACCGAGTGCATCGAGGCACGCCGTGACGCGCTCAGGCAACTGTTGGATCCCGGGACCTGGCGCCCACGCCCACGCGCCGATCTTCGCCTGCGCCCGGACGGGAGCCTGGGCGACGGCTGCGGCGAGGATGATGGTCGCGAGAGCGGGCATCGGTTCTGCTCCAAAGCGTAGGTCGCCGCCAGAACGCACGCCCGGGCGGCTGCCGATTAGGATCCGGCCCCCAATCGTGGCATCCGTCCGGCTCGCCGCCAAGCGTCGAATCGGAAGGTCTGGCCCAAATTTCACCGCTTCCCGCCCACAAGGACCCGTCATGCCCGCAGGACTGCACACCTTCACCAGCGAATCCGTTTCCATGGGCCACCCCGACAAGGTCAGCGACCAGATCTCGGACGCTGTCCTCGACGCCATGCTCGCCCAGGATCCCCGCAGCCGCGTGGCCTGCGAGACGCTGGTGACCACTGGCCTGGCCGTGGTCGCGGGTGAAGTCACGACCAAGGGCTTCGTCGACGTGCAGAAGGTGGCGCGCGACACGATCAAGCGCATCGGCTACACCGAGGCCGGCGTGGGCTTCGATGCCGACAGCTGCGGCGTGGTCGTGACGCTGCATGCTCAGAGCCCCAACATCTCGCAAGGCGTCGACACCAAGGTCGGCAAGAAGAAGAAGGCGCAGGGCGCCGGCGACCAGGGCATGATGTTCGGCTTCGCCTGCAAGGAGACGCGCTCGCTCATGCCGTTGCCGATCTCGCTCTCGCACCGGCTGGTCGCGCGCCAGGCCGAAGTCCGCGAGAAGGGCATCATCAAGGGACTTCGCCCCGATGCGAAGAGCCAGGTCGCCGTGCAATACGACGGGCTGAACCCGCGCCGCATCGAGAACGTGGTGCTCTCGACGCAGCACTCGCCCGATTGGAACACGCGCCAGAAGGCGCTTCACGAAGCCGTGACCAAGCACATCATCAAGCCCGTGCTGGGCGACTGGTGGCACGACGGCATCAAGGTCTTCGTGAACCCCACGGGCTGCTTCGAGATCGGTGGCCCCCACGGTGACTGCGGTCTCACCGGCCGCAAGATCATCGTGGACACCTAGGGCGGCCGCGGCCGCCACGGCGGCGGCGCCTTCAGCGGCAAGGACCCGAGCAAGGTCGATCGCAGCGCTGCCTACATGGCCCGCTACATCGCCAAGAACATCGTGGCCGCCGACCTCGCCGATGTCTGCGAGGTCCAGGTCGCCTATGCGATCGGCGTGGCCGAGCCCACGAGCGTGCTCATCGACAGTC
>CAIYOC010000240.1 GCA_903927725.1 uncultured bacterium
GTCGACGTGCGCGTAGTGACGGTTGGCCGTCTCGTACTCGACGTGGCTGGTGGCGATGGTGACGATCTTGGTCGGGTCACGACGGCCTTCCGACTCGGACGCCTTGGCGACCTGGTCGTAGGAGATCGGCTTGCTGAAGCCGCGGGCCGCCTGCACGGCGGTGATGGCGGCGGTCAGCGTGGTCTTGCCGTGGTCGACGTGGCCGATGGTGCCGACGTTGACGTGGGGCTTGGTGCGATTGAAGTTCTCTTTTGCCATGACTCAGTGACTCCAGCAAGGATTCGCGCGAAGCGGACATGCGCGGGGACAACGCGTCCGCGCGCGGAAGCCACCGAAGGGGCTTGAACCCTCGACCTCACCCTTACCAAGGGTGTGCTCTACCACTGAGCTACGGTGGCGTTCCAGAATGAAAACCGCCCGATGATCGGGCGGGACGGAGAGTGTACCGGAGTTGGCGCGCGCATCAAGGGGTTGCGATGCGCTTCACGAACTTTGATGATCGCGACCGCTCACTCAGGGTGGCGACGGATTATCGGATCGCTCAAGGTTCGTCACTTTGATGTCGCGGCCGATCGGATTCGTCGAACCGCTAGTGCCGGTCCAATCCCCCTGCAGTTCCTGCAGGGTCGTCCAAGCCGGCTGCGTGTCCACGTGCAGGTCGAGCAGCAGGAACATGCACGTGTCGCCGAGGTATCGGAAGTCGACCTGGCATCGGCCATCGGTCGCATCGCCGTCGAACTGGTCTTCCCACTCCTGGCGTGTCGTTCCGCCGATCACCTCTCCGGCCTTGGAATCGACGAGGTACATCCCGGCTTGCGGCCGTCGGATCTGCGCGGCGCTCCACCACTGGTACGGCGCGTTGAGCGTGGCATCGCCTGCATAGAACGGTGCCTGCGCCTGACGGAAGAAGAGGTTGCCGGCGAAGTAACCGGGATCGCCGATCTCCTGCGCATCGATGCCCGGACCGAAGGGGCGGCACTCCGAAACGCCGTCCGAGTCGGGGAACTGCACCTTCTCGAGCCCGACGGTCGAACGCATCGGATTCTTGGAGTACGCGTCGTCGTACCCGTAGTAGAAACGGTCAGGCGAATCGAACTCCCACGCGTACGCGGTGCCCATCTCCGACGGGAGCGACGGCGGATCGATGCCTGCGCCGGTCCAGAGGATGTCGGCCCACGTGCCGCGGCGAGGCTGCCCCAGCAGAGGATTCACCCCCGCCGACGATGGACCGCGCACCCGGCCGGGGTTGCGCGCCGCGGAGTAGTCGAACTGCGTCGGCGCGATCGACTCGCGGTTGTCGGTGATGTACGCCTGCAGGTAGGTCGAGACCTGCCGCAGGTTGTTCGCCGCATCGGCCCATTCGGCGTTGCGGCGCGCCGTGCGCAGCGCCGGCAGCAGGATCGCCACCAGGAGCGCGAGGATGCCGACGACCGTCAGGATCTCGATCAGGGTGAAGGCCCGTCGCGGGCTGGTGTGCGTCATGCGTGTGCTCCCGAGGGTGCGGTGCCTGCCGGTGCGCGCATGGACCGGCCTGGGTCCATACGCGCGCGGCATCAGGACATGGCCATCGTCATGAGGAATTCTGCGTTGGACTTGGTCTTGGACAGGCGACTGCGCAGCAGTTCCATGGCCTCGACCACGTTCATGTCGGCGACCACCTTGCGCAGGCGCACGATGAGCTCGTGCTCCTTCGCGTCGAGCAGCAGTTCCTCGCGGCGGGTGCCGCTGGCCGAGATGTCGATCGCCGGCCACACGCGCTTCTCCACGAGCTTTCGCGTGAGGTGCAGCTCGGCGTTGCCGGTGCCCTTGAATTCCTCGAAGATCACTTCGTCGGCGCGGCTGCCGGTCTCGACGAGCGCCGTGCCGATGATCGTCAGGCTGCCGCCATCCTCGATGTTGCGCGCGCTGCCGAAGAACTTCTTGGGACGGATGAGCGCGGCATTGTCGACGCCGCCCGAGCCGATCTTGCCCGAACCGGCACCGGCATTGTTGTAGCCACGGGCCAGGCGCGTGATCGAGTCGAGCAGCACAACCACGTGGTCACCCAGCTCCACCATGCGGCGGGCCTTCTCCATGACGATGTCGCTGACCTGGATGTGCCGGCTGGCCTCTTCATCGAAGGTGCTCGCGACGACCTCGACCTTGCCCTTGGTGGTGCGCTTGAAGTCAGTCACTTCCTCGGGACGCTCGTCGACGAGCAGCACGATCACGTGCACGTCGGGGTGGTTGTGCGTGATCGCATTGGCGATCTGCTGCAGGATCACCGTCTTGCCGGTGCGCGGTGGCGCCACGACCAGCGCTCGCTGTCCGAAGCCCAGCGGCGTGACCATGTCCATGATGCGCGGCTCCAGGCGCTGCGGCTGCTCGAGGATCTCGAGGTGGATGCGCTTGTTCGGGTGCAGCGGCGTGAGGTTCTCGAAGGTCGGCAGGTTGTGCAGGCGCTTCGGATCATGGCCATTCACGCTGTCGATGCGCAGGAGCGCGAAGTAGGTCTCGGCCTCCTTCGGCGGGCGCACGAGGCCGCGCACCACGTGGCCGCGGCGCAGGCCCAGCCGGCGGATCTGCGCGGGGCTCACGTACACATCGTCATCTGACGGGAGGTACGAGTACTCGGCGCTGCGCAGGAAGCCGTATCCGTCAGGCATGATCTCGAGCGTGCCCTCGGCGAACATCAGGCCGTGCTTCATCGCCTTGGCCTTCACGACCTCGAAGACGAGCTTGTTGCGCGGCATGCCGACGAGGTCGCCCAGGCCCAGTGCCTTGGCTTCCTTGGCGAGCTGCTCCGCCGTCAGCTTCTGCAGCGACGCGGCGTCGAGGTTCTCCTTCTTCGCGGCCTCGTACTTCTCCTTCAGCTCAGTGTCGAGCTGCGAGGCTTCGAAGTCCAGCTGCTCATCAGTGGGCACGCTGGTACCGGGCAGGATCGCCACGCTCGGTGCAGCGACGATGCCGGCAGGACCGCCACCACCACCCCCGCCACCGCCACCACCGCCGCCTCCACCACCACCGCCACTGCCTCCGCCGGAACGACCACGACGACGGCGACGACGACGACCATTGACTTCCATGTTGATGCTGCCTTGGTTGGGATGCGGGTCCTGCACCGTGAACCCCAACGGGGAAGGTGCGGCCTGTGGTGGTGGGACTTGACCCTGACTGGCGGGTGCGCCTACGTGCCCTTGGCGTGGGCGTGCGTGCGGATGGTGTCCGCCAGCGCCGCCTCGACCCGGGACCGCAACGACTGCGGGTCACCGTCGTTGCGCAGGACATGATGCGCGAGCGCGCGCTTCTGGTCAAGGGGCCACTGTGCAGCCTCGCGACGGGCCAGTTCGGCGGCTGGCCAGCCCCTGGTGGCCAGCGCCCGCGCCTGCCGGGCCTCGATCGGCGCATCGACGAACCAGATGCTGTCGCACTCCGTGTGCAGGCCGACCTCCAGGAGCAGCGGCGCATCGATCACCCGGGCCGGAGCCGTGCCCGGCTCGGCCGAGAACATCGCCCGGCGGCGCGCATGGATCCACGGGTGCACGAGCGCCTCGAGATGCGACCGCTCGCCCGGGTCGGCAAAGACGATGGCAGCCAGCGCTCCGCGATCGACGGCACCGTTGCGGACCGCGCGGTCGCCCCACCGTGCACCGATGGATCGAAGGATGGCCGGATCACGGAGCGCCTGGTGCGCCAGGTCGTCGGAGTCACAGGTGATGCACCCGAGCTCGGCGAGCATCGACCGCACTGCGCTCTTGCCGCTGGCGATGCCGCCGACGAGCCCGATGGTCGGGATCGATCGCGGGGCCGCCGTGCCGCACTCACTCATACCGTGCGGGTCCAGGTCGTGCCCTGCGCACCGTCCTTGATCGTCACGCCCATCTGCACGAGCTTCGCGCGGATCGCATCGCCGGCGGCCCAGTCCTTGGCGGCGCGCGCAGCGAGCCGCTGGGCGATCAAGGACTCGACCTCGGCGGAGAAGGGGTCGTCGCCGGCTGCCTGCTGCGACGCGTTGCGCTCGAGTACCCCAAGCACCGAGTCCATCCGCGCGAGTGCAGCACGCTCGGCATGCGGGCAGCCGGAAGGTTCCTCGCCGCAGGCTTCGTTCAGCGCAGCGATCGCCCGCGCAAGGTTCAAGTCGTCGCAGACCGCATCGGTGAATGCCTCGAGGGCACGGGCCATGGGGCCCGGTGCGGCCGATGGGACCGCGGCCCGTGACGCCGCCGCGGCGTCGAGCGCCTGCTGCGCACGTGCCCAGCGATCGATCATGCGCTGGCAATCGCGCAGGCCCTGCATGGTGAAGTTCGCGTTGGTGCGGTAGTGCGTGCGGACCAGTTCCAGCCGCAGCGCGGCAGGCGTGACACCCTTGGCGAAGAGGTCGCGCGCGGTGAAGAAGTTCCCCTTGCTCTTGGACATCTTCTCGCCCTCGACCTGCAGGTGCCGCGTGTGGAACCAGTGATTGGCGAAGGTCGGCTGGCCGAAGCCGCAGCAGCTCTGTGCGATCTCGCACTCATGGTGCGGGAAGATGTTGTCCTCGCCGCCCGAATGCAGGTCGATGCGCTCGCCGAGCGTCATGGCAGCCATCGCGCTGCACTCCAGGTGCCAGCCGGGATAGCCGACGCCCCACGGGCTCGGCCACTTCATGATGTGGTGCGCATCGGGCTTCCAGAGCATGAAATCGGCGGGATGGCGCTTCACGGCCTGGTGCTCGGCGCTGATGCGGCCTCCCTCGCCCTCGCGGAGCTGGTCAAGCGTGTTGCCGGAGAGTTCGCCGTAGGCGGGGAACGAGCGCACGTCGAAATAGACGACGCCATCGCTCGCCACATAGGCGTGTCCGCGCTGCACGAGCCGATCGACCAGGGCCACCATCTGCGGAATGCACGCGGTCGGCCGCGGCATGAGTGATGGATCGTCCTTGGCCTCGATGGCGACCTTGAGCCCGAGCGTGCGGGCATCCTCGAGGAACCGGTCGGCGTAGAAGCCTGCGATCGCGTACGGGTCGGAAGGGTCGATCTCGGTGCCGGCGGGCAGCGCACCGGACTTCTTGGCCTCGGCGATGCGGCGGCCCGCGACGGCCATCTTGTCCTCGCCGCCGCCATCGGCGTTTCCATCGTCGGTCATGTGGCCGACGTCGGTGATGTTCATCACATGTCGCACCCGGTGACCGAGCAGCTCGAGCGCACGGCGCAGCGTGTCGGCGTTCAGGAACGAGCGGAAGTTGCCGATGTGCGCATCGTCGTAGACGGTCGGGCCGCACGAGTAGAAGGTGATCGAGCCGGAGGGGTCGATGGGAACGACCGGCTCGATGGCCCGGCGTGCCGTGTTGTAGAGCCTCATGCGCTGCACGCGCACAAGCATAGTGCGCAGGCTTGGCGCGGGATCAGTCGCCGACGGGCAGGTGCAGCCGCTGTGCGAACCGCTTCAGGCCTTCGAGGCCGGGCTCGGCGACGTTGATGTACGCCGCACGCAGCGAAGGAAGCAACTGCAGGGCACCGACCAGGATGAGCCCGTACAGCACGAGCGTGATCGCGGCCACCACGGCGGCGCCACCGCGGCTGCCCAGAGCGTCGAATGACCGCACGAGGGAATGCGCAACGCTCCATGATCCGTAGCCAGCCAATGCACAGGCCGCTGGACCCACGAGCAGCGATTCGGCCATCGGTCGAAGTCGCAGTCCGGCGGCGGTCAACAACCAGATCCCGGTGCCGGCCGACGAGACCGTGGTGACCAGGCAGACACCGAGTGCGAGGCCCTTCGCCTGGGCGATCGGATCACCCTCGAACCATGGACCCTTGGAGAGCACCAAGGCGCCCAGCGCCCCGCCGCAGAGCACGCTCGCCCCTCGGATCGCCTCGGTCGCCAGCACGATCGAGTAGCGACGCGCAGCCAGGAGCGGCGTGATGAGGATGGCCAGCGCAAGCGGGCCGCTCAGGCCGATGGAAAGAATGGTCACGAGCTCGGTCGAATCCTTCCATCGCCCGCCCCAGACGACTTGCTCGATCGCCGGGAACGAGATGCCCAGGCCGATGCAGACGGCCGGGACCATGAAGAAGACCGTCGTGGCCATGCCGGCGAGGTACTCACTGTGCTGGGCCGAGGATTGCGAAGCGACCGACCGCGGCACAAGGACACGCTGCAGCGCCATCGTCAGCACCATGTAGGGCTGGCTGGCAATCTGATAGGCAAACGAATAAAGGCCCAGCGATGCCGTGGTCAGGAAGAGCGACCCGATGAAGTAGTCCCCTTGCGTGTTGATGGAGTTCAGTGCGGCGATCGGCAGGACCGGCAGCTGGTGGCGCAGGGCGCTCCAGACTTGGTTGGGGCTGAAACGGAAGTAGGAGCGATCCAGCTTGGCGGCGCGTGCATAGAAGACCGCCTCGATGAGCGTGCCGAGCACCTGCGGCAACGCCAAGGCCAGCGGACCGAATCCAAACCAGGCTGCAGCGATCGCCACGACGAATTTCAGGATGCTGCAGGTCAGCACCGTCGCGGCAATCGATCCGTACCCATGCTCTCCACCGAGCTTCATCTGCGCCATCTGCTGCAGCGGCAGCATTGCGAACTGCGCTCCAAGCACGATGAGCGCCAAGCTGCTGCCGGGGACTTCCTTCACTCCGATGCCGGGAATCGATGCCACCGCAGTGATGAGGCAGCCGATGCCGCCGATGATCATGCCGACCCAGAAGACCGCCGGGGCGCGCTCCTTGAACTCTTCGCTAGGGATGGAACCGAGCACCATCCAGACGCCACCCGCCCGGAACAGGCCGGTGAACATCAGCACGCCGAGCGCCACCGCAAACGCGCCGTAGTCCTCAGGTGACAGCAGGAAGCCTATGACCACGCTCTGCAGCACCGCAAGGAACCGGCCGAAGACCGATGCGATCGTGAGCAGGCTCAAGCCTCGGCGGTGCGGCATGGGACGCCCAAGGGTAGCGCGCACACGCCCCGGCGTGCCTGCGAATGCGCTTACCGGTCGCGCGGGATGTCAGTCGTGCCAGGACGTGAGCAGTGCGCCGAGATCCGCACCATCCACGCCACCATCGGCATTGAGATCGGCCGAGGATTCGCCGGGCTCGCCGGACCAGGCCGTCAGCAGCGCGCCGAGGTCGGCGCCGTTCACGAAGCCATCGGCGTTCAGGTCAGTTGAAGGCCGCGCTGCAGGCCCTAAGGAACCGTCCAAGCCGATGCGCATGCCGCGGATGTCCGACGATCCCTGCGTGATGCCGTCCTCCCAGAGAAGAACCGTGCCATAAGGCACCCCGTGGGCTTGCATCCTTCCCTTCGGACTCACATTGGTAGCGACCGGCCGGCGATTCCACACCGTCGCACCGGTCGAGTTCACGCACATGGCCTCGACCGTGTCCTGGCCGAAGGCCGTTGAGCGAACCCAGCCGAACACCACGCCCTCCGGACGAAGGTGCGCGACGGCCCCGGTGTAGGAGTAGACCGTCTCGAGCGGTGCGAGCGGGAGGCCCGATGCGCCCCACTGCCGCGTACCGGTCGCGACATCGAAGCACTGCCCGTACACGCCGTAGATGCTCGAGTTGGGGGTGTGCTCGATCCAGCAGACGTACACGAACGTGCCGTCCGACACCGCCGCCGGATTGGTACGTTCACGCGATGTGTCGGCCGTGACGCCGAAGCCCTCCGTGCCGAAGAGCCGATTCCCCTGAGCATCGAGCACCTGCACGTAGGACTGCAGCGGCGATGTCTTGTAGTAGGTGAACAGGTGGCCGAGCGAGGGAATGCGCTGGAACTCGGGGAAGTTCCCGAACTGCAGGCTGCCGGTCGCGAAGACCTGCTTTCCGGTCGCACCCCACGGCTGTGATCCATCCGGATTGATCAGGTTGGCCCACAGCACCTTGGGACCGCTGAAGGTCGAGTAACGCACGGTCGAAACGACCACGCCCGATCCAGAGAGCGATGGTTCGACGTCAGCCGCGAAGGCCGAGCCCGTGGTCCCGATCTGGATCGGGGCCGAGAAGGTGAAGCCACCGTCAGCCTGCGCAAGCCGCTGCACACGCGTGTTCGAACCTTCGACCCACGCGCTCCAGAGGAAGCCATCGTCAGCCTGATTGCCCTTGGGCACGCTGGCCGAGGATGCGCTGACGGTCTTGGTCCAGGCCAGGGCGCCATCAGGGTTGAGGGCGGCGATGGCGGCCACCGGCGCGGAACTCCCCTGCTGGCTCGCGACTGCCCACGGCGCACCACGGAAGAGTTGGTAGTCCTGCGTGCTGCTGAACGAGTTGTTCATGGCCATCGTGGCGGTCGGCCACGTGAAGTCGCCATCGGTGGTGAGCTGGCGCACCATCACGTCGTAGCCCGACGGCGCGTCGTACCAGCTCAGCGCAAGCATGCCACGGCCATCCCAGGCGAGCTTGGGCTGCACCTGTTCGCCAGTACCGCCGACCAGCAACGTGGGAGCGGACGCAGACGTGCTCCAGCCGGACATCGCGGCGAGCAGGATGGGCATGACCATGGGCATTCGGGGAGTGTGACGCCACAACCGACGTGCGCCAAGCCCATACGCAGGATCGGGGCGAGAAATCTCCCCGCATCGGGGGTCGTCAGGCATCGAGTGCGCCGAAGAGCCCCTGTTCGGGTTCAGCGAGCTCGATCGGCCCTGGGAAGGCCTCGTAGTCCGCGTTCGGGTTCGCCTCGATCCAATCGATGAAGGCGCAGACGCCGTCGTGCCTGGCGCGCGTGCGCCACGACTCGCCGAAACGCACCTTGATGCCGAGCCAGATGTGCGCATGGGCGTTGCGTGCCGCGAGACCCGGATGCGGATCGAGCAATGGCTGGATGCGATCACCCACGCGCCGCACGCGCATGGCCACGTCATCGAGGTCACGCTTGTTCATGCCGGGTGTGTACCGTACGCCGCACGAAGGGGCCAACCACATGAAGCGCGCACTCATCACGGGCATCACCGGGCAGGACGGCTCGTACCTCGCGGAACTGCTCCTGGCCAAGGGCTACGAGGTCCACGGGATCATCCGCCGTGCCAGCACCTTCAACACCGATCGCATCGACCACATCTACGAGGACCCGCACCAGTCGGGTGCACGCCTCAAACTGCACTACGGCGACCTCTCGGACGGCAGCGGCCTCGATCGGCTGCTCGAGCGCATCCAGCCCGACGAGGTCTACAACCTCGGTGCGCAGAGTCACGTTCGCGTGAGCTTCGACCAGCCGATCTACACGGCGGACATCGTGGCGACCGGCACGCTTCGGTTGCTCGAGGCCGTACGGAATTTCCAGGTGTCTTCGTCGCGCCCGGTGCGGTTCTACCAAGCGAGCTCGAGCGAGATGTACGGCAAGGTGCAGGAGGTCCCACAGCGGGAAACGACGCCCTTCTGGCCACGCTCGCCCTACGGCTGCGCCAAGGTCTTCGGCCACTGGA
>CAIYOC010000241.1 GCA_903927725.1 uncultured bacterium
CCGTTGCAGCCGAACATGTAGATCGCCCCGTTCTGCGTGCTGCGACCATTGGTCAGCACCAAGTTCTCGATCACGGTCGCTGATGTCTGATGCAGCGCATTGATGTGATACGTCGTGTTCTGGCCATTGAGCACGGTCGTGGGACGACCGTTCGCATCGACCGCACCGCGGAGCGCAAGATCCTTGCCGTAGAGCGAGATGGGAGCCGAGAGCAGGTACGTCCCCGCGGCGATCTCGATGGTGTCGCCCTCGGCGGCCGCCTCCACCGCGGCCACCGGCCCCGTGAAGTCACACGATCCGTCGAGACAGACGGTGATGGTCTCGGCGTGCACGAACGACGCGCAGCCCGCGATGACGGCACACAGCGCGAGCCAACGCGATGAAGGCAGGACGATGTGGTGCGTGATGTTCTGGTGCATGATGGGGTGCTGCATGATGAGGCGAAGCATCGACGGCGACGCCCTGCGTCGCCGCACCGACTCTACTCCCTGAACTCATGACGCCCGCGACGAAGGCGGCAGAAGCGCGAAAAACGATCTCACAACCGGGGGGTTCGCACTCCATCATGGCGGCTCACGACATGCCGCGGCGTACCGCGCCGGCGCGGCTGCCAGGCCGCCCCGACCGCTCAATTGTCGTGCCCTGAGCAGCACACGATCGGCGAGCGCTGAGTTCTGCCGCCCGATCAGCGATCCTTGGACTTCGAAGCCCCCACCAGCGCCTCGGCAAACGCGCGCCCGATGGGCGCGATGATCTTGGCCGCACCGAGGTAGTGGTAGCCACCGTTCGAGGCACCCTCAAGGCGCTCGCGTTCCTCGGGCGTGAAGTCTGCCTCGGGATCCTTCGATCGCTCGCGACGCTCCATCAGGCGCTCGAGGTCGTCATCCCAGAACGGCGCCGTTTCCACCGCGATGACGTTGCCCTTGAAGTCGTCAAGCGTCGCTGGCTTGCGCTGCGCACTGCGGAAGTTCCGCATGGGCGCATCGGTGTCGCCCCTCATCCCATCGATCCCCATGACACCGATGACGAACGGCATACGCGGTGCCGAGAGATCCCTGCGCACATCACGAATGAAGTGGCCCAGGAGGTCGGCGTACTGGTCGTACCCACCTGCCTCCTGCTGCTTCGGATACACGCCACCATCCACGTAGTCGTTGAAGCCCTGGAACCAGACGAAACCCGCCAGTTCGAAGCCCTGCACCGCATCGAAGCCCGGCACCACTCGCGGCAGATCGGCAAGCACCATCTTCACGTGCGCGATCATGGCTCGGTAGTACTCGCCGGTCGCCGCGATCTTCTCCGCCTCGAGCTTCTGGACGTCCTCGCCGCGGGCCACGCGCTCGGCACGTTCCTCCGCGCGCCACACGAACGGCCCCGCGCTCGGTGGCCTGAAGTCGGTGTGCAGGCTTCGGCCACCCCACGCGGTCTTGATGATGAGCACGGGCCCCTCGACGGCCTGCTCCATCGTGATGCCGAAGGTGAACTCAGGACCGATCTTGTCCTCGGGCGCACCGAACCCGGCAGTCAAGATGCCCTTCGCCTCGGTCCGGTCGGAGTACGCATCGCCCAGGCAACCCACCGACGAGATCCACGTCCGCTCGCACACGCGCGGCGCACCATCGGGACCACGCATCTGCTTGAGCAGCGGCGCGGTCTTCGGATCGCCAGCCATCGCATCGAAGGTCGAGATCGCCGCATGTCCCTGCATGTTCGATTGCCCTGCAAGGATGAACACCTTCAGCGGCCGTGATGCGCGACCTGGATCGGCAGGCGGCACCGCCCCGGGCGTCGCTCCCTTGCCCGTGATCACGAGTCCACGCTTCGGGATCTGCAGCATGAACGCCGTCACCGCCGAAGCCGTCATGCGTGCATCGTCGCCGTAGCCGGCGTTGTCCCGGTTCGGCTGGTAGTAGAAGCTCCCGTCGGTGCACTGGGCGAGCGCGAACCACCAACGATTGGCATCCATCAGGGCGCGGAAGCTCGCCGGATCGACGCTGGCCCCCGAGCGCCGTGTAGCCCATGCCCATCGGGGGCGACCCGTGCGTGTCGGGAAAGCTCTGCGGGTGCGCTCCGATGACGCTGGCGTGCCACCGAGCGCTGTCACCGTAGGCCGTGTCCTGATACGGGCTCATGGCATTGGCGATTGCAGCCGCACCGGTGCGCCCCATGTCGGCCCACCCATCATCGCGCCCACCGACGCCGTCGCCGTACCACACGTAACCGTTCTTGCCGCTGCCGCGACGCAGGAACGCGTACGCAGCATCGTGCCTAGTGCGGTCGATCTCGATGCCGCAGCGAGCCATCATCGAATAGGCCAGCGCACCCTGCGCCGTGATCATCGCGATGGGGCCATAGCCCTCGAAGCCGGGATTGTGCCCCCAGCCGCCGTGTGAATTGAGTGGCCCCTTCGGGAAACTGTCCGGGTGCGACTCCTTCGCGCGCGGGTTGATCTGCGACATGTCCAGGTACTGCCCAGCGGCGATGAAGTCGTGGATTTCCTGCAGTTCCGGGAGCACCCATGCGGCGCGCGTGGCGAGGTAGTACTCGCTGAGCACGAGCGCAGCACCCATGTATCGCCAATTCGGGAGCGACTCCTTCGCCTCCGCGTCGATCGCCTTGGTTGCGGCACACAGGCGCCGAACGCATCGCTCCACGGCCGGCAGGTGTGCCGGATCGCCGCTCGACAGAAGCGCCAGCGGAGCGAAGGTGTCATGCACCGGGTCGCCGAACGATCCATCATCCCGCTGATGCTGGACGAGGTACGCAAGCAGCTCCTTGGCGATGCGCTCCGACTTGGCGCACTTCGCCGGATAGTCCGCACCGAAGCAGCCGTACGTCGTACCGACCTTCAGCGTGACGTCACGCTGCTTGCCCGCACGCAGCACGGTCAGCGTGAGCTGCCCCGGGGACGGCGCGCTCGAATCCTGCGCTGCTTCGAGCGCCGTCGCGAATTCCTCGATCGGGCCGGTGGCACCGAAGACCGCCTCGCCGTAACCGTTGCGGTGCGCTTCGCGGAACGGCCGTCCGCCCGCACCGATGATGTGGTCGCCTGCCCGTACCTGGCCATGCGCCGGCGAGTTGGCGAACACGTAGCGAATCACGAGTGACTTCGGCGCATCGGCCACGAGCTCCGCGCGCATACCCGTGATGCCAAGGTTGTAGTACCAGCCCGGGACCTCGGCATCGGGCCCAGCGCCCGCACGCTGATTCCAAGGTTGACCGCCCTCGTGGTAGTGGACTTGCGCGCTGGCCGCAGCAGCAGGCAGGATGAGGGCGACGGAGGCCAAAAGGAGCTCCACGATGGGTGCGGCGGCTCGGTGCATGGCCGCACGGTATCCACTGGCAGCTGCGAGCCACGACATGCAAGCATGTCATGCAAGCACGTCATGCAAGCACGACATGCGAGCACGACGCCTCGAGCCAAGACCACGTCAGCCGAGTCTTCCCGAATCGATCGACTCGACCCCGGTCGGTGGACGATCCCGACCACGCCCTGAGTTCTCCGCCGACGTCGCTTGACAATGCACGACACCATGTCGTACGCTGCACGACAGTCTGTCGTACGCCACCGCTGACCCGGTACTGCGGAGACCCCTCGAATGCCGCCTGCTGCCCTCGCCAACGCTGAACTCTCCGTCATGGAACTGCTTTGGGACCACGGCACCATGACCGCGCGCCAGGTCCAGGACAGGCTCTACGGCGAGTCTGACCGTTCGCAGCACGGCACCGTGCAGCGCCTCCTTCAGCGCCTCGAGGACAAGGACCTCGTGAAGCGTGAGAAGACCGGAGCGGCAAACTCGTTCTCGGCCCGCATCTCACGTGAGGAGTACGCCGGGTCGCAGCTCGAGTCGCTTGTCGAACGGCTGACCGGCGGATCGATCGCGCCGCTGTTGGCACACCTCGTGGACCAGCGGCGACTGGGCCGCGCCGAGTTGCGTCGCCTGCGCGAAATCCTCGATGGGAGCGGATCGTGACGGAACTGATCCTTGAGTACGCGCTTGGCAACACACTGCTTGCCACGCCGTTGGCCCTGCTAGCAGTGACGATCGGTCGCTGGAGACGACATCCGTCGCTAGCGCATGCGCTTTGGGTGCTCGTCATGATCCGGCTTGTCATGCCGCCGATCGCTGCAGTTCCATGGCTCTCCGTGCGGGTCCCGTTGGAACGACTCACGGCTGCAATCGGGGACAGCCAGCGTGGCGCGGGATCCCCAAGCGCACCGTCGGCCCTCGAGAACGGTTCGATGAGCGGGGCCGCCCCTTCGGCGGAGCCCTCTGCCGCGCCGAGCCGCACGCGCGGGTCCGCATCAGCGCCGGAAGGCGCCATGCCGCCGGCCTCGGCTGCGCACCGGGAGCGGGATGGGTCGGCGACCACTGCGCCTTCAGTCGCGGCCGAGGCGCCGGCGTCGGCAAGCGATCAACACTCAGCACCACGGAACGCCGTGGCACTGGGCGCCTCCTCCCTCGCTATCGACTCATGGCTGATCGTGACTGCGCTGTGGCTCGTTGGCACCATGCTCATCGTCGGCATCTCCGCTGTTCGCGTCATGCGTTTCCGGCGAGCGCTGCGCGTCCATTGCAGTCCTGCGGATCCCGAGATCCGTGGCGTCGCCAGCCGCGTGGCTGCCGTACTCGGCGTGCGACGCAGGTTCAAGGTGCTCTCCACGCAGTCGAACGCGGTTCCGTTCGTCTGGAGCGGACTCGGCGGCCCCATCATCGTGCTCCCCTCGGCGCTGGCAACTGATGCGAATGCACAGAGCCTTCGGCTGATCCTGATGCATGAACTGGCCCACGTCCGGCGCCGCGATGACCTGATCCGATGGCTCGACTGGGCTGTCGTGGCGTGGCTCTGGTGGAATCCGCTCGCATGGATCGCACGCCGCGGGCTGAGGTTGACCGAGGAACTCGCGTGCGATGCAGTCGTCCTGCGCTCCTGCGGGGTGTCGACACGGGAATACGGCGCGTGCCTCGTGGCAGCGGCGGAGTCGTTGGCGGGTTCGGCGTTCCGCACGCCGGCACAGGCATGCACCATGGGCGACGGCGGATCGCTCGAGCAAAGGATCACGATCATCATGTCAGGATCGCTTCAGCGTCGCACCTCCATTCCACTTCGAGTCATCGTCGCCGGGCTCGCGGCAGCCTGCCTCATGTCAGGCCTGACGACCATGGCGGATGCCCAGTCGCCGCCGAACCCCCCGGCCAGGGGGCGATCCTTCTTCGACGGCCGCGGCAAGCCCAACATCATGGACACGGCGGTTGCGGCCAAGTTCAAGACCCTCGTCGCTGCAACGGAGGCAGCCGGGCTTGCCGATCTGCTTCGATCGGAGGGACCGTTCACGGTCTTCGCCCCGACTGATGAAGCCTTCGCTGCACTGCCGGCTGGCACGCTTGAGTCGCTGCTGCGTCCCGACAACAAGGAGAAGCTGCGTGGCATCCTCGCCCATCACGTGGTGCCAGGCCGACTCCTCTCGATGGAGGTCGGCAACATTGAGGACCCGCAGATGGCTCGCACCGCCGCGGACGACCGCGAGACGATCGCCGCTGACCGCAAGGGCTTCCGTTTCGGCTCGGCAGAGGTCGTGCAACCCGACCTGCTCTGCGGCAATGGCGTGATCCACGCCGTTGACCGGGTGGTGCTGCCAAAGCCCGCCCGCTCGGAGAACTCGATGGGCATGGGCATGAAGGAAGCGCCGTCGGTCGACCTGCTCGATGCGTTGCGCAAGGTCCCTGACGGGCGCTTCTCGACCTTCATCGCGGCCGTTGAGGCAAGCGGCCGCGAGCAGGACTGGGCCAAGCCCGCACCTGACCGCAGTTGGACGGTCTTCGTGCCGACGAACGAGGCCTTCGCGCGGCTCTCCGAGCAGGAACGCGCCACGCTCCTTGACCCGAAGAACCGTGAAGCGCTCCGGGCCGTGCTCGACTGGCACGCGCTGCCGAAGCTCCAGGTCTGGAGCTTCGACCTCAACGGCGGCGGACGCGCCCCCGTGATGATCTCGGAGAACAACGATCGTTTCGTGCTCGACGTGCTCGCGGACGGTGCGGTCTTCGTCTACCGCATGCGCTCGATGCGCGATCGCTCGCTCGAGGAGCCCTTCAAGGCGCGGATCATCGCCGGCGACATCGCCGTGGGCTCGAGCGTCGTGCACGTGGTCGACCGCGTGCTTGTCCCGCCGCAGTTCGAGAACACGCTGGTCGCGTCGCAGGCGTACCGCGAGAAGGACGTCAAGGAATCGCGTATGGCTGCCGATGCGCAGGTCTCGGCGGTCTACGAGCTGCGCGGCACCATGAAGCAGGCCGAGTCCATGGAGGATGCCGCCGCCATCGCGGTCTATCGGATGGGGCTCCGGATGCTCGAGGAGGTGGTGCCGCTCGACCGGGCCGGCATGGTCATCATGGGCGACGAACAGTCGAACGACCGTGCGGTGCTTCGCGACCGCCTGCGGGCACGAATCGACGATCTCGATCGCGTCTGGTACGCCAAGTTCATGA
>CAIYOC010000242.1 GCA_903927725.1 uncultured bacterium
GGCGATCGCCGAGGTCGACGTGCCATCGCTCTCGATGATCCAATCGATCGCGACGGCGGGTTCGGGGCCGGCGCACACCAATCGCTCTGTGGTGGCTCGCACCCGCCACACCATCCCTGCGGGGCAGGTCCACCCGGGCTCGATGGGTGCCGCTGGGCTGGAGACAACCAGCGGCCAGACCCAGCCCGCACACCGCTCGGCATCGGCCGCGCCGTACGTGTACGACATCGAGCTGGCCATGTCCTGGCTGGCGCATCCGTGCGCCAGATCCTGGACGATGAAGGCTGGGAGCAGCGCCGATTCGACGGACAGCTTGCGTGCGACCAGGCGTGCGCCATCGCGCTCCTCGTGCGCGCGCTGGAGCATGTCACGGAGCCGCTCCGCCGCGAGGGACGCAGGGAACGATTCGCCCCCAAGTGCGCTCAAGCACAGGACGGTGAGGAGCATGACCATGTCACTGGACCGACAGGTTGATGACGGCCATGCTGGACCAGCTCGTGGAACCGTTGCCCTCGACGCTGCCTGCTCCGCCTGCAACGGCCTGACCAGCGGCGCGTGCCACATACGGCCGATTGGTGAAGGCACAGTAGATTCGGTCAGGGCGAACCGTCACCGAGGCCGAGCCACTGTGTGAACCTTGGCCCTCGGTGGACCAACTTGAGCTGGCGCTGAGGCTGCCCTCGACGGAATCGGTCAGGACATCGACCAGAGGGCCGAAATTACCCGCGACCTCGAAGTCTTGCGTGGACTCGCTGTAGCCGACGGACCCGGCAATCACCAGACTTTCGATCGATGCATTGGCGGCGCCGAGCGAACTGCACGTTCCCGAAGTGGCGGCACTGGCAAATGCGGAGCAACCCCGGCGGGCCGCCGTGCTGGCGCTGATGTGCAGGGTGGCACCGCCGGTGGCCGCAAGGCTCAGAAGCCGCGGGCAAGCGGGAAACCCGCCTGACCAGAGTTCTCGGCGTGAGGAGACGTAGTGCGCGAGGCTGTAGCGAGAGAAACTTCCGGCCGCCCACATGTTGCTGCGACCGCGCACGCTGATGCTGGCCATGGCCAGCTCGGGCTGTGCGGTGGTGCGCATGGACCAGGTCCAGCTGACCAGGCCTTCATGGAGGCTTCGGTCTTCGGCCATGGGCACTGGCGGATCAAGGCGCGGCGGGGGCGCGTTCACGACCCATTGCCCGGTGCCACATCCGCATGGGCCCGTTCCCTCGCCTGATGAACCGCCGCCGCCGACGCCATCGCATGGCAGCTCCATGAGGGGAGGGCAGGGCGTGTAGCCGCTCGTGGCCAGCACGATGGATGAGGTCGGGACGATCGACAGCAGGCAGCCGACGGCTGCGCGAGTGCGTGAAAGCATGACTGGTTCCCCGAAAGCGTGACGATGGCGGGCCCGATGCCCACCGATCAAGGCACCCTACGGCACGCACCATGCCCGACCGGGAAACCCTCGGGAAATTCGGTGCATGAATCGAACACCCCGGGACGGATTCGAACCGTCGACCTGCGGCTTAGAAGGCCGCTGCTCTATCCAACTGAGCTACCGGAGCCTGCGCGCACTGTAGTCGCAGGGGACGATCACTCGGCGGGGCACTCGATCGCCGGCGAGGGATCATCGTTGTTTTCCCGTGGTGGCGCCGGCAGATCGCGGGCCATCCATGACCGGGTTGCGGCGATGGCGATGTTGCGCAGCCATCGATCACGGTGTGCCGCTGAAGCACCCAGATGGGGTGCCCCGCGCACCACGCGCAGGGGCAGTGGCACCTCGCGCGGTAGCCGTGCGGCGCCCGCCCGAAGCTCGCGGCGGCCGCATTCGATCAGCCCCCAGCCTGTCGGCACTTCCCATGGCCGCACCATGCCGCGTGGGCAGAACAGCACGCAGCGGTCGGCGAGCCGGTAGCGGGGCAGCAAGCCGAACTTGGTCTCGCCGTAGAGCGCCTCTTCCGTGCGACGAAGTTCCGCGAGCGCAGTGCGGTAGGCCGTGATGCGGCTCGAGGCGAAGTCCCACTCATCGAGGCCATCGAAGAGCGACGAGCCTGATCGACGCAGGTGCGGCTCGTAGACCTTGATGCGGGTTTCCTCGAGGTCACGACAGCGCCGCTCGAGCCGCTCGCGTTCGGCGAGCAACTCATCGACCTGGCCCGTATCGCGGAAGAAGTCCGCGCGCGACTGCTTGCACTCGACCGCGATCGTCATGACGGGCCCCCGGCCATCGATGGTGCCGTCGAACAGCGGTGCATCGAGCTCAGGACGATGGAAGCGATGATCGCGCCCATCGAGCCAGCCAGCGACATCGACCCGCCAGCGGGGAATCGGCGCGCTCACTTCGGTGGCGACCACCCGCGCGCCCTGGCGGATGAGCCATTCGCACGCGAGCCACTTCAGTTCCTGGTGGTCGATCGTCTCCAAGCGACTGCTCCAACGCGTGCACGGCATCGCCGTGACGCTTGGAATCCTAGGACGGAACGATCATCCGATGCCTGCAGGATTGCGGCGTCGGGATCAGGCGCGCTGCGTTCGCTCAGGTGCTCTGCCGCGTGATCGTCTGGTAGTACTCGCGCTCGCCGCGGCCACGCAGCGGATAGTCCTTGCGCAGCGGGTGGGCAGGGAAGTCCTTCCAGAGCAGGATGCGTCGAAGGTCAGGGTGGCCCTCGAAGCGGATGCCGAACATGTCGTACACCTCGCGCTCGGGCCATTCGGCACCGGGCCACAGGTCCACCACGCTCGGCACGGTGAGTGCAGGATCGGGCTCGATGCCTTCGGTCGGCAGCGTCGGCTCGACGTAGACCTTCAGGCGGATCCGCAGGTCGTGCGCGTACGAGGCCAGCAGGTACACGACCGCGAAGCGGCCCGGCTGCGGCGCCGGGTAGTTCAGGTAGTCCACGCCAACGACGTCGCTCAGGAAGCAGTAGGCGCAGGCAGGGTCATCGCGCAGGAAGCGTGCGACGGCATGCAGATGCTCCTTCGGCACCACCACGGTCACCTGGTCGCGGTAGTTCGCGACGAGGAAGCTGACGTTCGGGAACGCCTTCTTGAGCAGCGGCAGCGTCGGGTGGTTCGGCACGGTGGTCGCGTCGGACATGGGGCGAAAGTGTAGCCGCGCGGCGGCCGGCCGGACTCAACCCCTCCGGCGCTGGGACGCCGGACTCAGCCTCTCTGGCGCCGGGACGCCGGGCGCAATCGGTCAGTGCCGGAAGTGCCGATCGCCCGTCAGCAGGCACGTGATCCCGCGCGCGGCGCACAGGTCCAGCGTGTCCTGATCCCGCTTGCTGCCACCCGGGTGCACGATGCACCGCACGCCCGCATCGGCCAGGAGCGTGGGGCCGTCCGCGAACGGGAAGAACGCGTCGCTCGCCGCAATGGGCAGGCGCGCCGAGGCCAAGCGTGCCGATGCCTTCTCGACGGCGAGCCGGCAGCTCGCGACGCGGTCCATCTGCCCGGCTCCGGCACCGAGCAGCGTGCTGCCGTCGGTGATGCAGACCGCATTCGACTTGAGGTGCTTCGCGACCGTGAAGGCGAACCCAGCTCCCGCGAGCATGGCGGTGTCCGGTGCAGGCCCCGCCGCATGCGTGAAGGCCGTTGGATCGATCGGCTTCGCATCGCGCTCCTGCACGAGCAGACCGCCGGGCACGCTGCGCAGCGCCATCGCGCCTGCCAGCGCGTGGCGCGTCGCGCCGACCGGCAGCAGCCGCACGTTCTTCCACCGCTCGCCGAGGATCCGCACGGCCTCGTCGTCGAAGCCCTCGGCAACGACGACCTCGAGGAAGCGCTCGCCTTCGGCCATCAGCGTGGCGGTTGCGGCATCCACGCGGCGGCTGAAGGCCACGATGCCCCCGAACGCCGCGAGCGGATCGCCGCCATAGGCGCAATCGAACGCCTCGCGAGCTGAGCCGGCGATCGAGGCCCCGCAGGGATTCGTGTGCTTGATCACGGCGCAGGCGTGCGCTCCCTGATCGATGTCGTAGAGATCACGCACCAACTCGAGCGCAGCCGCGGCATCGAGCAGGTTGTTGTACGAGAGCGGCTTGCCGTGCAGGAGCGGCGCGCCGACCACGCTGGCCTCGCGCGGATCGGGATCGCGGTAGACCGCGGCGCGCTGGTGGGGGTTCTCGCCGTAGCGGAGCTCATCGCACCGGACCCAGCGACCCTCGAGGACCGGCGGGAAGTCGGTGTCCTGCGTGCGCCCGAACCAAGCGCTGATCGCCGTGTCGTAGGACGCCGTCGCGCGGAACGCCTCGCGGGCCAGCGTGCGCCGCAGATTCAGCGTGGTGCATCCGTCGTGCTCCGCGAGTTCGTTGGCCACGGCGTCATACTGCGATGGATCGGTCACGACCGCCACGAAACCATGATTCTTCGCCGCACTGCGAAGCATGCTCGGCCCGCCGATGTCGATGTTCTCGATCGCCTCGCGGTCCGTGCAGCCCGGCCGCCGCACCGTCGCCTCGAATGGGTACAGGTTCACGCACACGAGATCGATCGGCTCGATGCCGTGCTCGGTCATGCTCGCCGCATGCGCGGGATTCGTGCGCACGCCCAGCA
>CAIYOC010000243.1 GCA_903927725.1 uncultured bacterium
CACGAGACTTCGTACGGACTCTCCTTCGTCCCGTCGCCGCGGATGATGAAGTTGCCGTCGGCGACGATCTCGCCGTCCTCCTGCTTCAGCATGCCGGCCTTGACCATGGCATCCTCGATGCGCGCATCGAGCCCGACCGAAAGTCCGCCCTCGGGTGCCTTCTCCGGCTCGCGTGCGGGAGCGCTGGCTGCGGTGGCGGCTTCGGCGCCCTTCGCGGCGTCTCGTGCAGCAGGCGTCGATCCGCCGCGCATGGGCAGGTCGATCGAGCGCCCAACCGTGTTCACGGCATCCATGGCCGGCGGAGCATCGCCGCCTTCCGGAGCGAGGAGGATCCACGCACCGGCGGCGATGAGGAGAGCGAGCAGCGACCAGAAGAGCTTCATGGTTCGGCTCGAGGATCAGCCCAAGGGGCGAAGGCCCTGCACGACCGCCGTGCGGTAGGCACGCAACGCCGGCACGATGCCTGCCGCGCAGGCAAGGAACGTGGCTGCCGCCGTACACAGCACGATCGTGCGCAGGTCCATCGTCGGATCGATCACGAGGCCGACGCGGCGCTGCAGCTCGGCGCTGGCGACCGTGCCGAAGATGGCAGCCAGCGCGATGCCGAGCCCAGAGCCGAGCAGGCCGATGATGGCGCTCTCGGCGAGCACGAGGCCGAAGACCCGGCCCTGGCTCGCGCCGAGCACGCGCAGGATCGCGACTTGTCGACGTCGCAAGTCCATGCTGTTGTAGAGCGCCAGCATCACGCTGAGTGCGCCGGCGACCATGACCGCCACGGCCATCGCGATGAAGAGCGTGTCGACGCCACTGACGATCTCGAAGAGCCGCCCGACTTGCTGCGCGGGCTGTGCGACCGTGAACGGGAACTGCCGGCGCAAGAGGTCGAACGCGACCGGCAGCGCGCTGCTGACCTGTTCGCCGGGGCGCGTCGGCACGCGGAGCAGGATGCCCGTGATGAGCTTCTCGCTGTCGCGAAGGTCTTCCGGATCGACGTGCAGGTGACCGTGGTCGTCCTCACCGGTATTCGCGGCGCGGGCTTCCTTCAGTCGTGATTCCTCGGCGTGCACGCACCAGCCGGTCTCGAGGCTCGTGAAGATCGCGCGGTCGTGCGCGCTGCCGGTGGGAGCGAGGATCCCCACGACTTCGACCGGGTGATCCTCATGCTCATGCGCAGCCTCGCCGCTGGCGGTCCCGACGCCATGGGAGAGCACGAGTTCGGAGCCGACCCTGAGTCCGTGCAGGCGCGCCGCCTCGGCGCCGACCACAGCTTCGTACGGGGCCTCGAACGCCTTGCCTGCGACGAAGGTCCACGGCTGGCCGAGCACGGGCTCGAAGCTGGTGAAGAACTCCTTGCTCGTGGCCATCACCGGCGAGCCTCGGAAGCTGTCGCCCAGCTGCGTGGGAATCGTCCACGACCAGGGGAACGCCTCGCGGATCTTCATGTACGCCGCCCAGTCGATCGGTTGCGAGGGAGCGTTGGCGTAGAACATGCCGTTGAGCACGGCGACGAGCGGGCTGGTGTCGGCGCTCACGAGCAGATGCGCGTTGCCGGTGCCGCGCCGGAAGGCAGCGCGGCCGGCATCGCGCATGGCGAGCAGCACCAGCAGGAGCGCCACGCTGACGGCGACCATGGTCACGGTCACGGTGGTCGAGAAGCGGCGCAGCGAGAGGCTGCGCAGGACGATCGTGAAGTCACTCATCGTGCTGCCTCCACGGTGCCGAGGTCGATCACGCGGCTGAAGTGCGCGCGCAGCGAGGGATCGTGGCTCGTGCACAGGAGCGCGGCGCCGTGGTCCCGGCATGCCCGCTGCAGGAGCCCGATGGCCGTCGCGGCGTTCGCTGGATCCAGGCTCGCGGTGGGCTCGTCGGCAAGCACCAGGGTCGGCCGGCAGGCGAGCGCCCGTGCCACGGCCACGCGCTGCTGCTGGCCGACGCTCATGGTCTCGACCGCCTGCTCGGGCCGATCGATGCCGAGTTCCGCAAGCAGCGCGCGCGCACGCGCATCGTGCGTGGCCGCCGGTACCGAGCTGAACATCATGGCAACCATCAGGTTCTCGATCGCCGAGAAGCCGTGGAGCAGGTTAAAGGTCTGGAAGACCATGCCGATCGAGGCGCCGCGGAACGCATCGCGCGCGGCGCCATGCAGCGAGCTGATCGGCATGTCGGCGACCGAGATCGATCCAGCATCGGGATCCTCGAGGCCTGCGATCAGGTGCAGGAGCGTGCTCTTGCCTCCACCCGAGGGCGCGACCAAGAGCGCCTGCTCGCCCTGGGCGAGCGAGAGCGAAGGAACGGAGAGCCTGAAGCCGCCGGGTCGGGCGAGTTCAAGACCGGTGATGGAGAGGGCGTTCACGGCGGGCGGATGGTAGCCGTCTAGCCCACGTCGGCCAGACCGAGCGCATCGCCGTAGGTCGGCATCAGCTTGCGCCGGAGCCGTGCGTCCACCGGTTCGCCGAGCGTCGGTGATGCATCGATCGCGCGCTGCGCCTCGTCACGTGCGGCAAGCAGGAGCGCGGTGTCACGGGTCAAGTCCGCCACCCGCAGCGGAGGCAGTCCGCTCTGACGCGTGCCGAAGAACTCGCCGGGGCCTCGCAACTTCAGGTCCTCCTCGGCGATCGCGAAGCCGTCGGTCGTGCTCACCATCGCCTTCAGCCGACGCTCGCCGTCATCAGCGGTCGGGTCGCCGATGAGCACGCACAGGCTGGCCTTCGATCCGCGTCCGACCCGGCCACGCAGCTGGTGGAGCTGGGCGAGCCCGAATCGCTCGGCGTGCTCCACGATCATGATGGTGGCGTTGGGCACGTCCACGCCCACTTCGATGACGACCGTGCTCACCAAGACCTGCGTGCGACCCTCCTTGAAGGCGCTCATCACGGCATCGCGCTCTGCGGGGGCGAGCCGTCCATGCATCTGGCCGATCGCCAGACCGGCGAATGGGCCCGCCTCGAGCGCAGCGGCATGGCCGGCGACATCGGCAAGGCCCTGATCGCTCTCCTCGACCGCGGGCACCACCACGTACACCTGCTCGCCACGATCGATCCGAGTGCGGGCGTAGGCGTAGACCTCGGTGGATCGTGACCGCGGCATCACGCGCGTGGCGATCGGCTGCCGGCCCGGTGGCAGGGCGCGGATCGAACTCACGTCGAGGTCACCGAAGAGCGTGAGCGAGAGCGTGCGCGGGATCGGCGTTGCCGTCATGACGAGCATGTGCGGCATGTGCCCGTCACCCTTGGCCCGTAGTGCCGCACGCTGCTCGACGCCGAAGCGATGCTGTTCGTCGATGACGGCCAGCCCGAGACTGCGGAACTGAACGCCTTCACCCAGCAGTGCGTGCGTGCCGATCGCGAGGTCGACCTGGCCCCCGGCCAGCGCGGCGTTGGCTTCCGCGCGCTCGCGCGCTCCGAGCGAGCCCGTGACCAGGCGGAAGCGCACGCGGCTGTCGCGCAGGAGCGCGACCACGTTGCGGAAATGCTGTTCAGCAAGGAGCTCGGTCGGCGCGACGATGGCCGCCTGGTGCCCGTGCGCGATCGCCAGCAGCGCCGCGTAGAGCGCCACGGCGGTCTTGCCTGAGCCGACGTCGCCTTGCACCAGCCGATTCATCGGTGCCGTGCCGGCAAGGTCGTTGGCGATCTCGTCGCACACTGCCGTCTGGTCGGGCGTGAACGAGAACGGGAATCGTTCGACGATCGCTTGGTGGATCGCATCGGTCCGGGGCAGGGCCACGGCGCGCTCTTGGTGACGCGCCTGCCACCGGCGCATCGCCAGCCCGAGCTGGA
>CAIYOC010000244.1 GCA_903927725.1 uncultured bacterium
CGCGCGTCCGCGCAGCCGGGACCCGAGGTCGCGGGAGGACGAGCGCCGCGGCGTGCTAGCGTGCTCGCCCCATGATCCAGTCGATCGCCGGTGCAGGTTGGACCGTTCGCGCGCTTGACCGTGTGCCACGGTTGAGCGGGCCAGATCCGGCTCATTCGAGCGCGCTGATGCAGGCCGGCTCTGATGGGCCGTCGAACGACGCCGATGCACCCGCGGTGCCAGCAGGCCTCATGGGCAAGCGGTTCACCGCCACGGTGCCAGGCTGCGTGCATGATGCCTTGCTCGCTGCGGGGGCGATCGCGGATCCTGATCGCGGCGATGGCGAGGTCGCGCAGGAGTGGGTCGGCCACACGTCCTGGGGCTGGCATCGCACCATGGACCTCGAGGAACGCGCGCGCGGCCACGAACGCATCGACCTTGTCTTCGAGTCGATCGACACGTGCGGTTCGGTCTGGCTGAACGGACGCCACCTCGGCCACGTCGAGAACCAGTTCAGGCCGTGGAGGTTCGATGTCCGGGGCATCGTCCGCACCATCGGCAACTCGATCGGCGTGGATTTGGAGGGGCCAGTCACGACCGTGCTCGCCCGTGCGCGCGAGATGGGCGAGCGCCCGGTCAATGGCGACTGGACGCCGTACCCGTTCCTGCGCAAGAGCGCCTGCAGCTTCGGCTGGGATTGGGGCCCGAAGCTGCCGTCATGCGGCCTCGGGCCGTGCTGGATCCATGCGTGGAGCGTCGCGCGCATCGACCAGGTCCGGCCGCTCGTCACGCAGTGCTCCGCCGAGCGCGCCTCGATCGAGGTGCTGGTGGACCTTGAGTTCGCGCGCGACGGCGTCGTGCCTGACGGCCTCGAGATCGAGGTGGACCTGCTCCTCGACGATGGTCGCACGATCCACGAGCGCGTTCGCGTGCGTTCGGCCACGCCGAGCATCACGATGGTCATCGATCGTCCACCGCTCTGGTGGCCACGCGGCATGGGCTCGCAGCGGCTGCACCCGCTCACGGTGCGCCTTCGCCACGGCGGCAGCGTCCTCTACGCGTGGTCGCGCCGCATCGGCCTGCGGTCGGTGGCCCTCGACACGGCTGCGGATCCCGACGGAACGGGCAAGCCCTTCACGCTGCGCGTCAACGGCGTGCCGGTGTTCTGCAAGGGCGCGAACTGGATCCCGGTATCGCCGTTCCCGCTCGCCGCATCGCGCGACGCCTCGCGTGCCCTGCTTGAGCAGGCGTGCGATGCGAACCTGAACATGCTGCGCGTGTGGGGCGGGGGGCAGTACGAACCGCAGTGGTGGTACGAGGCCTGCGACGAGCTCGGGCTCATGGTCTGGCAGGACTTCATGTTCGCGTGCGCCACGTATCCCGAGGAGCAGCCGTACGAGGACGCGATCAAGGCGGAAGCACGGCACCAGGTTGCGCGCCTGAGCGCGCATCCGAGCGTGGTGCTCTGGTGCGGCGGCAACGAGGACATCTTGGCATGGTTCTCGTGGGGATTCCGCGAGCGCCTGAAGCCGGATCAGACGTGGGGGCGCCGCATCTGGCTCGAGTGGCTGCCGGCGATCTGCGCGGAACTCGATCCAACGCGGCCGTACTGGGCAGAGAGCCCATGGTCGGGTTCGCTCGAGGTGCATCCCAACGATCCTGATCGCGGCGATCGCCACACGTGGGATCTCAAGCTTGACGCGTACCGACAGCAGGTGCCACGCTTCTGCAGCGAGTTTGGCCAGCAGAGCCAGCCTGCCGTCTGCAGCTGGCGCGGTGCGGTCGGCGACGAGGCGCTGCAGGTCGGTCATGGCGCGATCGGCAGGCGCCAGCGCGCGTGGGGTGGCGATGACGAGCAGTACGGCAAGGTCCTGCCCCAGTGGTTCACGCCGACCGCGGATTTCGGCGCGTGGGTCTGGCAGGGCCAGCTGCTTCAGGCACGGGCCATGCGCTGGGCGATCGAGTGGTACCGCGCCAACCAGCCCCGCTGCATGGGTGCGCTCTTCTGGCAGTGGAACGACGTGTGGACCGGCCCGAGCTGGAGCGTGATCGATGTGGCTGGCCGACCGAAGCCGGCGTTCCATGCCGTGCGCAGTGCGTGTGCGCCCCGCACCGTGGCGCTCGTGCCGCGCGACGGCGCCACGCAGGTCGTGGCGATGAACGACACCGCGGATGCCTGGTCGTCGTCGGTGACGGTGCACCGGGTGGGCGGCGATGGCCGAGCGCTTCGTTCGGCGCGCGTGCCGTTCACGGTGCAGCCTCGATCGACGCACGTGGTGTGCGCCGCCGAGGAGGCCGTGGGCGGGATCGCCGATGGCTCGTGCGAGCTGTTCACGGCAGATTGCGGCGAGGATCGCTCGATCCACCTGCCGCAGCGCGACCTGCTGATGCGGCTGCCGTTCCGGGAGCCGCTGCGCGAATGCGTGCGGTCCGAATCGGGCGGGCGCCGCGAGACCTGGCGCATCACGGCACGAGGCCTGCTGGTCGACGCCTGGCTCGAGCCGCTGTGGCCCTGGGAACGCACGCACGGGAACCTGCGCACGCTGCTCGACGGGGAGTCGATGGACGTGATCGTCGACTGGACCGGACCGTGCGCGGATGTCCCGGTGCGCACCTGGGTCCGCACGGCGAACGAGTTCGGCGGTCACCCCATCGAGCCCCGTGCGTTCAGGCCGTGAAGGATCCTTCCGCGACACGGTCCGCACCGAATTTGCTGAGGTTCTTCCAGGACACGGGCGTGGATCCCTGAGGATGGGCGCTTCATGGCCGTGGGCACGGTGTCCATCGGCCGGGGCGCATAGCGCCCGTGGCGTCAACCCAGCAGGGGGAACACATGGTGGCCAGCATCGAATCGATGGCGTTGCACGAGCCTTCGGGCGCGTCGCATGGTGGATGGTTGGGGGGCGAGTGCGCCGGGCGCACGCCGGACCCCGCATGGGTCATGGCGCTCGAGTGGGCCAATCGGCAGCTTGATCCGGTGTTCATCACCAGGCACATGCAGTCCAAGCGGGGCATTCGTCAGCAAGCCATCGATGATCTCGTGGCCGAGGGCGTGCATGGGGAACGCATGGTGTGCACCATCTTGCACGATGCCGAGCGTGCGGCGCTGACCACGAACCTCGCGCAGGTGCTCTCGCTCGGCGTGGATCTTGCGTCGCATGATCCTGCGTGTCCCCATGGTCGCATGCGCCGCGTGGCCTTGGTGATCGCTGCGCTTGCATGGCACGACATCTACTTCAGTTCCACCGATCACCTGGATGACGATGCGTTCCACGACCTGCTCTTCACGGCGGTGCTGCAGGATCCCGTGCGCGACCTTCCTGGGGGCGCACTCGTGCACGAGTGGGTGGACCTGGCCACGGCAGGGGGCGAGGGCCTTCGCGACCGCTGGCTCTCGTGGTACGCCAGTGATGGCGAGCGCTCCGATGCAGCGGCCGATGGCGAACCCGTGCCGCCGCGCCGCCGACGCGATCCATCTCGCGATGCCGCTCTGCCACGGCCGTCCAAGCCATGATGCAGGTCCGATGCAATGGGGTCGCGCGGAAAATCTGAACCTTGGCTTGTGTGACCCCGTCATGGAACCGATGGTGTTGGTGGAGGGAGTTTGAGGGACTCCGGTCGGCCTCTGCAACGATGTGCCGCAGGAACAACAGCCGATCGTGGGACAGCCGCTTCGAGGGGAAGCGGCTGATCCCCTTTTTGCCGGACCTACACTGCATGCATGACCCACGGCTCACCGGCGTCGATGACTCCACGCGCCCACGTCCTCGTCGGTGATGGCTGGCGCGAGTCGGCATCCACGCGGTCGTTCATGGCGGTCAGCCCAATCGATGACCAGGTGCTGACCGCGCTCTACCCCATCAGCACCCCAGATGAACTGTCGGGCATGGCGGCTGCGGCGCGCTCGGCACAGCCCCAGATGGCGCACCTGGCCATGAACGAGCCGGCGCGGCTGGCTGGGTTCCTGCGCGCAATCGCGGCCGAACTGCTGGCAAGCAAGGCCAGCATCGTCGAGCTGGCCCACCGTGAAACGGCGCTCGCTGCCGAGCCGCGTCTGGGCACAGTGGAGTTCGGCCGCATGCTGCTGCAGCTCGAGCAGGCTGCTGCGTGCTGCGATGCCGAGCAGGTGTTCATCGAACGTGCCATGTCGGGCGACCCAGTGGCGGGCGAGCACGGAAGTTGGCGCCATCCCCGCCGTGATGCCGCCGCGGGCATCGGCTCCATGCTCGAGCCGCTCGACCGTCCCGTGCTCTCGATCGGCCCCAACAACTTTCCGCTGGCCTATCACGGCTGCGTGGGCGGCGACACGGTCGCCGCGTTCGCCAGCGGGCATGCCGTCATCGCCAAGGGGCATCCGCTGCACCCGGGCACCGGGGTGCTGCTGGCTGAGTGCGTGCACCTCGCCGCCCGCGCCACGGGCATGCCCAAGGGGTGCTTCCAGTTCATGGCCCATGCCGAGCCGGCCGACCTCGCTGCGCTCATCGAGTCATCGATCGGTGCGGTGGCCTTCACCGGCAGCCGTCGTGCAGGCCTGTCCATCAAGGCAACGTGTGACCGCGTCGGCGTGCCTGCGTTCCTCGAGATGTCAAGCGTCAATCCGGTGTGGCTCGTCACCGCTGATGCAGCAACGGTCGATGCGTGCGCCGATGCCTGGCTGCAGAGCGTGACGCTCGGGGCAGGGCAGTTCTGCACGAAGCCGGGGCTGCTCCTGGTTCCGGACCGTGCAACGCTCGATCGCATCGTGTCGCGCCTGGCGCCGCAGTTCAATGCCTTGGACGATGCCACGCTGCTGAGCATTCATGGTGCTGAGGACTTCCGCAGCGGCCTCGAGCGGATCTGCTCGGCCGGCGCCACCTTGCACACGGATCCAGCAGTGCGCTCTGCCGGCGGCGCTCGGGTCCGGCCGGCGCTCTGCAGCGCGAGTGCTTCCTCAGCGCTCGCTGCAGGCATGCTCGACGAGGTCTTCGGGCCCTTCGGACTCGTGCTTGCGCTCGACGGCGTCGATCCTGCATCGATCTATGCCGCCATCGGCGGTCAATTGACCAGCGTTCTCTGGTGCGGCGCGGGCACCGCGAACGACACCGCTGCAGCGTGGCTGGCGCAGCTCCGCCCGCACTGCGGCAGGCTGCTCATGAACAAGATGCCCACGGGCGTGACCGTCACCGAATCCATGGTGCATGGTGGGCCGTTCCCCGCGACCGGCACCGCGGCGCACACGGCGGTCGGCTTTCCGACGAGCATGCTTCGATTCGCCGCCCGGCGCTGCTACGACGCGATCCCGGCGCCGTTCAGGCCGCCATTACTCCGTTGAGTGACCGGCGCGCGCTCAGCCGCGCGCGTCCCACGCCTTGAGCAGTTCCGCCTCGCGCTCGGCGCTGATGCCGGGCGCGCGTCCGCCCCACGCGAAGGTCGCGGGTCGCTCGGCCTTGGTGCGCTCGAAGTCGGCCAGCGTGTCCCGCGCCGTCTCGGCAAGTGGCCTGCACGTGAGCCCCGCGCTGAAGGCCTTGGTGCAGTTGGCTCGACCCGAGCCCGCGTACTCCGGCATCTGCGGGATCCAGAGCGGAAGGCCCATCCACGGTGCCACGTTCTGCTCCAGCAGCCACTGCTCATCGCACCAGGCGAACTCCACTGGATCGCTCACGGTCGCCTTGATGCCGGCAAGCATCTCCTCGAAGCTCAGCGGTCCTTGCGGACCGTTGGCCAGGTACGTGCCGGCGTGCCCATCCTCGACGAGCTTGAGCATGAACGCGGCCAGGTCGCGGACATCGATGAACTGGACGCGCACCTCGGTGGGCTTGGGTGCGCGGGGCGCCAGCACGCGACCGCCGCGGGCGATGCGGACCGGCCAGTACGTGAAGCGCAGCGAGTCGTCGCCGGGGCCCACGATGAGGCCAGGCCGCACGACGCACGATCGGTCGCGGTACGCCAGATTTGCCTGCTGTTCGCACAGTGCCTTGAGCGGACCGTAGGTCTCGCCGGTCACCTCCTCGACCGTCGGGTCGGGGATCGTGCCGACGGGCGTCGACTCATCGGGTGCGACCGAGTTGTCGGTGAAGACCGAGATGGTCGACACGAGCTGGTACAGGTGCGTGACCGGCTCCAGCAGTTCGGCGGACGCCTTGGTGATGCGCGGCACGTACGACGAATTGTCGATGACCGCATCGAAGCGCGTGCCTTCCTTGCGCATCGACGCCACGACCGCCTCGAGCGACTTCAGTCCATCGCCCTTGGCGGGATCGCGGTCGCCCTTCAGCTGAACGATGCCCTTGAAGGCGTCGCCCGCGAAGCGAGCCGGATCGGTCTTGCCGCGATTGAAGAGCGTGATGGCCCAGCCCTTCGCCATCGCCTGCTCGACCAGGTGCGGGCCAAGGAAACCGGTGCCGCCAAGGATCAGGATTCGCATGGGCGCAGGCTATGCGCGGGCCGCCTGCCAGTGTTGACAAAGAAGCCGAAAGATCAACGACCGATCGCTGGCCGGTTCGACAGGGCAGCACGGATCGTGGCGATGGCCTCATCGCGTGCGCGCCCAGACACCGGCAGCCGCGGCCCACGCACGCGCTCGGTGCCCATGCCGACCTCGCTCTGCACCAGTTTGATGAGCTGCACGAATTCCGGAACGGTGTCCATGCGCAGGAGCGGCAGGAACCAGCGGTAGAGCGCCGCTGCCTCGTCCATCCGTCCGGCACGGGCGAGGTCGAACAGCCGCACGCTCTCGGCTGGCAGTGCATTGACCAGTCCGGCCACCCAACCGACCGCGCCCGCGGCCACGCCTTCGATGAGCATGTCGTCGAGCCCGACAAAGCACGCGATGCGGTCGCCCAACTCGGCGCGCAGGGCCGTGGTGCGCCGTGCATCCCCACTCGAATCCTTCACGGCGTGGAGGTTGGCGTGCTGAGCCGCGAACCCGGCGACCTGCCTCGCATCGATGTCGACGCCGTAGGCGTGCGGGTTGTTGTAGAGCATGCACGGCAGCCTCGTGGCCGCGAAGACCGCATCCATGTGCGCCTGCACTTCGGCCCACGGCCCCTTGTGCACGTAGGGCGGCAGCACCATCAAGCCACCGCAGCCGGTCGCTGCCGCATCGCGCGCGAGCGCAACGGCCTCGCGCGTGCTCGCGGAGGCGATTGCCGCCACCACCGGCATGCGAGCGCCGACCGCCTGCAGCAGCGTGCGCCACAGGTCCACCCGTTCGGCATGCGACAGCGTGCTGCCCTCGCCGAGCGAGCCCGGCGCGATGATGGCCGTGCAGCCCGCCTCGGCCAGCCACGCCGCATGGCGTGCCAGAAAGGCGTGATCGATCTCACCGGCCTCATCGAAGGGGGTGGTGATCGCAGGCATCACGCCGCGCCAGGTGGCTCGCTCCAGGTGCATCGCGGCAGGCTACCGGGTGGATGCACCATGCATGCGTGCTAGAGTCGGTGCCATGGATCGACGAGGCCACGCTCCGTCCACGGCGCTCGAGCGACGACTCGGGCCGATCCGTGCCGAGTTCATGGCAGGGCGCCTCGATCGCGCGCTTGAACTCGCCGAATTCGCGGTACGCACCGATTCGCGCGAGCCCGCCTTCCTGAGCATCGCAGCGCGCGTGCTGGGCGCGATGGAGCGCCACGAACGCGCCATCGCGATGGCTGGGCGCGCGCTGGCGATCACCGATCACCCCGAACCGCGCATGGTCCGTGGCGATGCCCTGCGAGCTCTCGGGCGAACCGACGAAGCACTCGTGGACCTCGAGCGCGCACTCGCGATGGTTCCGCAGTCGCGCGAGCTGCTGCTTGCGGTCGTCACGACTCTCGAGGAAGCAGGGCGTACCGAGGAGGCGCGGGCCCGGCTGGGATCGCTCGCCACCTCGGTCCCGGCTGAGACTGCTTCCGATCCCCGCGCCGCGCATGAAGTGGCCAAGATCGAGGTGCACGACGGGCGATTCGGCGCAGCGGTCGCTCGCATCGATGCGGCGCTGCCGGCCGCGGGACCGGGCACCATCGCGTCGACGATGCTGCTGCACCTTCGCGCGAAGGCGCTCGATCGCGCCGGCCTATACGACGACGCCTGGGCGACGGCCATGAGGTCGCATGCCGATCGCGGCATCCGGTTTGACCCCGCATCGCTCGATGCCGCCGCCACGGGGGCGATCGCGCGCTGGTCCCGCGAGGCGCTCCGCGACGAGCACGGCGAGGGGATCGACGATCCGCTGCCGGTCTTCATCGCGGGCATGCCTCGCAGCGGCACGAGCCTGGTGGACCAGGTGATCCATGCGCACCCGGGTGCGGCTGGCGTGGGCGAGCTGGAGACGCTGGAGCGGTGGGCCGAGTCGATCGGCGTGCCCGGCCGGCGCCCCGAGCCGGGCATGCGGATCGGTTCGCGGTACCTCGCCGAGCTTCGCCGGCTGGCACCGCACGCCTCGCGTGTGGCGAACAAGGCCCTCGGCAATGCAGGCGTGCTCGGGCACCTGGCCAGCGTGTTCCCGAAGGCAAGCCTGGTCGAGGTCGTCCGCGATCCTCGCGATGTCGCGGTGTCGTGCGTCTTCGGCACCTTCAACGCGGCGAGATTCCCTTGGACGGCACGCCCTGACTGGGTCGCCGCGGCCTGGAGCGCCTCGCGCCGCATGCTGGCTCATTGGGAAACCGTGATCCAGCAGCCTGTGCTTCGCGTCCGGTACGAGGACCTCGTCTCGCGCGGCCGGCCCGAGCTCGAGCGGCTGCTCGCCCACGTCGGGCTGCCCTGGGACCCGGTCGTCGAGTCGTTCCACGCCACGCGCCGCACCGTGCGCACGTTGAGCTACGACCAGGTGAGCAAGCCGCTCTACACGTCATCGGTCGGCCGATGGCAGCACTACGAACGCCATCTCGCCGGCATCGACTGGCCTCAAGCGAGCATCGACGGGTAGTGCGGGTCGTATTGCACGCGGTGGATCAGCTCCTCCATGTGCTCGACGCCATCGATCGCCGACTGCTCCGTGGCGAGCCCGCGCTCGACGATCAGCCGCGCCACGCGTGCTGCGAGGAACGAACTGGTCTCGACGATCCCCGACATCGGTGGGTAGATGAGCCCCACGTCGAGGTCCTGGTCCGTCACGCGCTCGGCGAGCGCCTCGGCGGCGACCAGGAACATCTCATCGGTGACGCGTCGTGCGCCCGTGGCGTAGACCGCCAAGCCCACCGCGGGATAGATGTAGACGTTGTTGCCCTGGCCGGGCACGAACAGGCGGCCATCATGGTGCAACGGTGGGAACGGGCTGCCGCTCGCGAAGATCGCGCGCCCATCGGACCACTGGATCGCCTCCTCAGCCGTGCACTCGCTGCGTGAGGTCGGGTTGCTGTAGGGGAAGATGACCGGACGGCGATTGAGCGAGGCCATCTCGCGGATGACCTCCTCGTTGAACGCCTTCGCCACGGTGCTCACGCCGATCAGCACGCTCGGTCGCACCGCCCGGACGGCCTCGATGAGGGTGGTCGCGCTGCCGCCGGCAAACGGGTGCGCATAGCGCTGCTGGTAGTCGGCCAGACCGGGCGATGCGCTCGTGATCAGTCCCTTCGAGTTCATGAACCAGCAGCGTGCGCGGGCATCGCCCTCGGGCAGGCCCTCGCGCATCAGCCGCATGCAAATGAGGTCGGCGATGCCGACGGCGGCGCTGCCGGCACCGAAGAAGAGGTAGCGGTGGTCGCGCATCGACGATCCTGTCATGCGGGCCGCCCCGAAGAGCCCGGCCACCGCGACCGAGGCGGTGCCCTGGATGTCGTCGTTGAAGCAGCAGACCCGGTCCCGGTAGCGCTCGAGCAGGGGGATCGCGGTCTTGTTGGTGAAGTCCTCGAACTGGATGCACGCGCGGGGGAAGACCTCCTGCACAGCCTCGACGAACTCATCGACGAAGTCGAAGTACTCCTCGCCCGACACGCGCAGGTGTCGCGCACCGGGATAGAGCGGATCCGCGAGAAAGGACTCGTTGTTGGTGCCCACGTCGAGCACCACCGGCAGGCATGCCTCGGGCGGCACGCCGGCGCACGCGGTGTACAGGGCAAGCTTGCCGACGGGGATCCCCATGCCGCACACGCCCAGGTCGCCCAGCCCGAGGATGCGTTCGCCATCGGTGACGACGATGAACCGCACGTCCCGTTCGGGCCAGTTGCGCAGGATCTCGGCCACGCGCCCCTTGCGGCGCATGCTGATGTACAGGCCCTTGGGCCGGCGCATGATGTGGCCGAAGCGCTGGCAGGCCTCGCCCACGGTCGGCGTGTAGACCAGCGGCATGTAGGCCGGCAGGTCGCTGCGCAGCAACGAGTAGAAGAGATGCTCGTTGCGATCCTGCAGTTCCGAGAGGTAGATGTACCGCTCCAGCGCGGTGGGCTTCGCATCGAGGTGCGCCCGCATGCGAAGCAGCTGCGTGTCGAGTCCTTCCACGCCGTCGGGCAGGAGCCCCGTGATGCCAAGGCGCTCGCGCTCGGCCTCGGTGAAGGCCGTGCCCTTGTTGAGTCGCGCGGTGTGGAGGATCCGCCAGGCGTCGGGCGTGGTCATTGGCCGGGGACTGTAGTGCCGACGGCTACGATCCGTCGCCATGATGCCGACCACCGATGCACCGATGCGTTTGCGCTGCGTCGACAGCCACACCGAGGGTGAGCCGACGCGCGCGCTCGTGGACGGCATCCCGGGCCTGGCCGGATCGCCAGCGCAGGTGCGTGCTGCGCTCGATGGCGCGTGGGCACCGCTGGTGCGCGCGATGATGCATGAACCCCGCGGCTATGCATGGCTCGTGGGTGCCGTTGTGCTGCCGCCGGCCTCGCCGCGTGCGTCGTTCGGCGTCGTCTTCTTCAACAACGTCGGCACGCTGGGCATGTGCGGCCACGGCACGATCGGGGTCGTGCGCACGCTGTCGGCGCTCGGTCGGCTTGCTGCGGGCGATCACCTGATCGAGACCCCGGTCGGCCCGGTGACCGCGCGGTTGCATGCCGACGGGCGCGTCAGCGTGCGCAACGTGCCCAGTCGCGTGGCGCAGCATGGCGTGGCCGTGCACGTGCCCGGCCACGGCGTGGTGCACGGCGACGTCGCCTGGGGCGGCAACTGGTTCTTCATCTGCCACGACCATGGCCTGGCGATCTCGATGGATCGCCTGCAGGAGCTCACGGACTTCTCCATGCGCCTGCGTTCGGCCTATGACGCGGCGGGCCTGCGTGGCGACGACGGTGCGCCGATCGACCATGTCGAGCTCTCGATCGATGCGGGCGATGGGGGTGGCCACCGCGTCGGCTCCGGTGCCGATGCGCGCGGCTTCGTGCTCTGTCCGGGTGCGGAGTGGGATCGCTCCCCGTGCGGCACGGGAACAAGTGCACGCGTGGCGTGCCTTGCCGCTCAGGGCCGGCTGGCGCCCGGCGCGACATGGGTGCAGGAGTCCGTGCTCGGCACGCGCTTCGAGGCCACCTATGAGCGGATCGGTACGGACATCGTGCCCACCATCACTGGCTCGGCGCATGTGACGTTCGATGGCTGGATCGTGATCGATCCGGCGGATCCGCTGGCGCGCCTCGGCGAGCGGTGACCGTCAGGGATCGACCTGGACCAGCACCAGCAGTTCGCTCTCGACGTTGCGCTTGCTCACCGGGTCGAGCGCCGTGATCACCACGGGGAAGATCGAGAAGCCGGCTGCCTGCGGCGACGCCACGATCGTGAAGGCCACGGTGCGCAGCTTGGCATCGCCGGTCTGGCCCGCCATCGTGGCGGTGAATCGCGGATCCCCGCTTCGCACGCCCACGACCTGCAGCATGCCGAGGTTCTTGATCTCGATGTCGAGCCCGACCACGGCGCCGACCTTCACGCACCCAGCGCTCGCGCGGAACTCGGCGAGGCTCAGCACCGGCTTGATCTGCGTGGTCGCATGACGAACACGCAGGTCGATCAGCCGCGCTGCGGGGTGATCGGTCTCGATGACGAGGTAGGGCGGCACCTTCGGGAAGCGCGTGAGGTCATAGGCCACCGTGTACTCGGCGCGCGGGGCATCCTTCGCGGGGTCGAACGCCTCCACCATGGCAGGCTGGCCCTGCACGGCGCGAACGAGGAACGGCTTGCCGTCGGTTGACTTCAGCTTGACCGTGCCGCGCACGCGCGATGGATCGGTGTCGGCGTCGACATACGGCACATCCTTGCCCTGGACGGACGTGGTCGCACGAACGGGGAAAGCGATTTCGCCGGCCATGCGGAGCTCGACCACCTTGGGAAGGCCTTGGAGCACCACATTCACCATCACCTGCTTCTGCCCGGTCGATGCCGGTGCACGCATGCTGGCCGGCACCTCGAGCGTGGCGCCCGGTGCGATGATCTTGCCGTCGAGGTTGATCGTGGTGGTGCAGGTGCAGCTGGGCTTGACGGCCATCACCTTGAGGGGAATGCCGCCCGTGTTGGTGATGCGGAAGGTGTGGCTGATGGTGGAGCGCGGCGTGATGAACCCAAGGTCGACGTTCGCCTGATCGACGGACACGGCGCCGGCGGCGGGGGGCGTGGCCTGCGGTGCCGTGGCGGGCGCCGGAACCTGCGGCGCCGTCGCAGGCGCATCAGTGGCGGTGGCAGTCGTCGGAGCAGGAGCTTGTGCACCGACCGGCGCTTCGCTGCAGCCGATGCTCGCCAAGGCCACGAGGGCAATCCTCAGGATCAACATGATGGGGCTAGTGTACGCACCCCATGAAGGCCATCGTCACCACGCGTCGAGGTTCGCCTGTCGCCCCCAACGTTTCCTGCATCAATGATGCGGCGGATCCCGTCGCCGGCCCTGGCGAAGCCGTCGTGCGGACCGAAGCCAGTGCGCTCAATCACCTCGATCTCTGGGTTGCCCGCGGCTTGCCCGGTGTGGACACCGTCTATCCGTTCACGAGCGGCAGCGATGGCTGCGGGATCGTGGAATCCGTGGGCGAGGGCGTCGATCCTGCCTGGATCGGCCAGCGCGTGCTGCTCAATGCGGCCGTCGTGCAGCCGCAGCGCAGCGTTCCTGGGTCGTGGCCTGCGGGCGAAGACATCGCCATGATCGGCGAACACACGCCGGGCGCGAACGCCGCGCGGTTCAAGGCCCCGATCACCAACCTGCTCGAGATCGGCAACGCCGACCCGATCGAGGCTGCTGCCTTCGGGCTCACGCACCTCACCGCATGGCGGATGCTCGTGACCCGTGCGCGGTTGCAGGCAGGCCAGACGGTGCTCGTGCCGGGCATCGGCGGCGGCGTGGCCATGGCGAGCCTGGCGATTGCGCGTCACTTCGGCTGCACCGTCATCGTGACGAGCCGTCATCGTGCCAAGCTCGATCGCGCGCTCGAACTCGGCGCGCACCATGCGATCCTGGACGATGGTTCCGACTGGAGCAGGCAGGTGCGTGCGGTCACCGGTCGGCGCGGCGTCGATGTCGTGGCCGAGAGCGTGGGCAAGTCGATCCATATGGCCTGCATCAAGTCACTCGCCCGCGGCGGCACGCTGGTCACCTGTGGCTGCACCACGGGGCCGGATGCCACCACCGACCTTGCGCGCATCTTCTGGAACCAACTCAGCATCATCGGTTCGACCATGGGCACGATGGAGGAGTTCCGGTCGGTCGTGAGCCTGCTCCGGTCCGGCGCGATCCGTCCGGTCGTGGATCAGGTCTTTGCTCCCAGCCAAGCGCAGGCCGCGTTCGAGCGGCTCGAGGCGGGGGAGCAGTGCGGCAAGCTGGTGATTGACTGGCGGATGGGCTGAGGAACTGGGCCAGGTTGTGCGTCTACGAAGCACGTGATTATTGGTCATTTGCTTGGCTCGGCTCCGGGGCGCGCCGCCCTGCGATGAAATGACCGGAAATCATCGCGACCTCAGGGATTGCGTTGGCAACGAACGATGCTTGATTTCACCATGTAGGGCGATGGCACGGCACAGGTGTGCCGATGATCGGGCTGGCCGTGTGGCCAGTCACCCCTTCCTCTTGGATCAGCACCATGCACCCAGGGATCACGAGCCTCACCTCGATCACCGCACTCACAGCAGCACTGGCGACCGCGCCCACGGCGCTTGCCCAGTGTGATTTCAGCATCCCGCCGGATTCGCTGTGCAACGCCGATGAGTTCGCCGGTGCCGATTGCGCCGATCGCGACTTCGCCGATGCGAACGGTGGTTGCGGCACCTGCGGCCAGCTGGTCCAGCCGGCCGGCAATCTCGTTGACGGCACGTTCCTGCAGATCCACGGCACGATCGGCTCGTACCCGGTATCGACCACCGCTGGCCTCGTTGCCTTCCGCGATCTCGACTGGTACCTGATCGATGTGAAGGCGGCTGGCTTCATCGACCTGTCGCTCGTCACGGCGAAGGCCGATGACAGTGGCCCGATCTCGCAGAGCGAGTTCATGATCATGCGCGGTGGTGATTGCCGCGTGGCGCAGACGGTGTATTCGTCGGTCTCTTCATCCTGCCCAAACTCGGGTCGGATCTACCTCGAGCCCGGGGAACACCTGCTGGTCTTCGGTGCGCCGCTCGA
>CAIYOC010000245.1 GCA_903927725.1 uncultured bacterium
CATGCTCTACAACGAGGAGCTGGGGATTGCGGAGAAGTTCCGCTTCTACGCGTGGCCCGATCGCTCATGGCTCGAGGCCACGGCCGCCCGGCTGCGAGCAGGTGCCTGAGCAGTCGTCACGGCCTGCCAGAGCCGTTCGAGCCGCTGCTCGGAATGGCCGGGGGCAGCGTGATCCTGCGCGAAGACCGAGAGTTCCCACTCGAGTTCCGCGGCTTGGAAGGCATGGAACGCGGCGTGCGCGCCGATCGCGCTGGGTGACTGGGGCCGTGCACGCTCACGCCACGGGAGCACGCGATCGATGTTCGCCTCGTCGCGTGATGAACCGCGGTCCTCGATGCGCTGCAACCGAGCCTCGAGCGCGGCAAGCCGTCTTGGCAGCATCTCCCAGGCGTTCCAGCACATCGTTCGTGAGGCATCCAAGGGCAGGATGCGTGCATGCAGTGCGCGCGCGTCGTCCGTTGAGCGTTGCCACGCGGCGGGTGCGAGTGCCTCGAGCATGCGCGTGATGCGCTGGTCGATGCGCCAGGCCGCGATGGCCAGCGGAAGCGCTTCGTGCACGAAGGCCCATGCCCGCTCGCCGATCGCAGCCACGAGGGCGTGGAAGGCATCGCGGTCTCGCGGCAAGGCTTCCGTCGGCACCCCCTTGAGGACCGCCAGTCGGCTCACCTCGGCGACGACGTGCGGCTCGAGCAGCCGGTGGCTCGATGCGGCGCAGGCCTCCTGGAACGACGGATGGTTGCGCACCTGCTCCGCGAGCCGAGGTTCGAGTGCATCGAGGACGAGCTCACGCACGGCTCCGGCATGGGCCGCATCCGCACGCACGGGGTCGTTCTCGATCAGGAGCGTGGCCCCCTCGCGTGTGGCGTGCAGGGCCGGATGACCGGTGACCGCGTGTCCCGACAGGTTGAACTCGATCGACTCAGGCAGGGCCGGCCACGGCCAATCCCGGGACGAGCGTCCAAGCCACTGCTGCCAACCGATGGCGTTCATGGAGGCCTCGATCCACGCATCGCGGGCGGTCTCGACATGCTTGGCTTGAAGCGCGCGAAGGTCGCGAGAGCGTTCGATGATGCCCTTTGGTCCGCGCACGGTGAACACGATGCGCAGGTGCGGGTCGAGTGCGTCGAGTGCAAGGTCCGAAGGCTGCACGGCCAGGCCCGTGTACGAGGTGACCCAGCCGGCGAGCCGAGCCCTGAGCGAGCCCGAGCGGTCGGACAGGTCAGCGGCCGCCTCGCGCGCCACGTCGGCCGCCGGGATGCACCGCGTGCGGATCCGCTTGGGCAGTGTGCGGATCAGGGCCTCGATGAGCTCATCGTGCAATCCGGGCACAAGCCAGTCATAGGCATCCGGATCGACGACGCCCAGCAGGGCCAGCGGCAGCCCGGCCTCGATGCCATCGCTCGGGGCGCCCGGATCGTGGTGGTAGCACAGCGGCACCTGCAGGCCATGATCGTCGAGCGTGTCCGGATACTGACCGGGTTCCTGTGCGCGATCGGGATCGGCGAGCAGGTCGCGTTCGGTCATCCGGAACGTGGCGGCGTGACGCTCGTCGCGCAGCCAGGCTCGGAAACTGGGCCACGCATGGATCTCGGCCGGCAATCGCGCGTCATAGAACGCGAATTCGGCATCGCGGCCGGCCACGAGGTCGTGCCGTCGCTCACGCTCCTGCCGGGCGAGCAATCGCTCGCGAAGAGTGATGTTGCCCGTGACGGTCGGGCAGCCCCCGGTCAATTCACCGTCGATCAGCGCACTCTGGATGAACACCTGTCGAGCACCTGCAGGGTCGATCGGGCCGAACGGGACGCGGCGACGCGGGATCAGCGTGAGTTCACCCATGGTCGCGCGTTCCCACGCCGCGACCTGGCCTGTCTCGACACGCCAGTGCGGCTCGCTCACCGAGTGCTCGACCATGTGGGGTGCAACCTGCTCGACCCACTCAGGGCGGATGCGTGAGGCATCGCGCAGCCAGCGGCGTGCGGTCTCGACCACTTCGACGGCGACGATCCAGCGTGCTTGTGACTTGGCGAGCGCGCTCGATGGATGAAGTTCGGCGGTCTGGCCGCTCGGCAGGCGGTATGTGCCGTCTTCCTGGCGCTGCGCGACATGCGACACGAAGCCTGCAAGCACGGTGCGGTGCACGCGTTCGGGGTCACTTTCGTGGGCCAGCGGCGGGATGGAGCTGGTGAGTCGCTCGGCGGCGAGCCGCTTCAGCTGGGCGTGCAGTTCGTCCCACTCGCGCATGCGCATGGGGCTGAGGAATCGCTCGGCGCACCAGCGACGTCGAGCGCTCGAACCGTGCTCGGCGCATGCGCCCTTCCAGGCCCGCCAGAGCTTGAGCGTGCTCATGGCATCGCTGCGTTCATCCCGCAGGAGCGCGTGGGCCAGATCGGCGTTCGCGGTTGCGCCGGCCGGTCGATCGCGAGGATCCTGGATCGCCATGCGTGCGGCGAGGACCAGCGCCTCGGCCAGGCAGGTGTTGGCATGGCCGGCCACAATCGTGCGTGCGATGCGCGGATCGAGCGGCCATTGCGCAAGGTCGCGGCCCAGGCGAGTCAGGCGCAGTTCGTTCGTGAACGCACCGAGCTCGACGAGGGTGTCTTGCGCCTCGCGCACCAGGCGAAGCGACGGTGGATCGATCCACGGGAAGTGCTCCGCGGTACCGAGCCCGAGTGCCGAGAGCTGCAGGACGACCCCGCTCAGATTGGCTCGCTGCACCTCCGGCACGGTGAAGTCGGGTCGCAGGTCGTGGTCGGCTTCGCTGAAGAGCCTGACGCACAGCCCCGGGAAGAGCCGGCCGGCACGTCCCGCCCGCTGGCTGGCGCTGGCCTTGGAGATCGGCTCGATCGGCAGTCGCTGCAATCGGCTGCGGGGGCTGTAGCGGCTCAGGCGTACGAGTCCCGAATCGACGACCCAGCCGATGCGCGGCACAGTCAGGCTTGTTTCGGCGATGTTGGTGCAGGCGATGATGCGACGTGCGGCACCGGGTGCGAAGATGCGGTCCTGTTGGTCGCTGGGAAGGCGTGAGTAGAGCGGCAACACCTCGACGCCGTGGAGGCGACCCCGTGCTGCTTCGACGAACTCGTGGATCTCCCGCTCGCTGGCGAAGAAGACGAGGCCGTCGCCCTCGGCCTCGTCGAGGCAGCCTGAAGCCGCCTCGAGGGCAGCCTGCACGAGGTCGCTGTCCTGGCCAGCGACCGTCGGTGCGTAGCGGATCCCGACCGGATGGGTCCGGCCTTCGACGTCAAGCACCCCCGCGCCATCGAAGTGCGCAGCGAATCGGGCCGCATCGAGCGTGGCGCTGCTGATGATCACTCGGAACTCGGGGCGTTGGCGAAGGATCTTCCGCAGCGCGCCGAGCAGGAGATCGATGTTGAGGCTTCGTTCGTGGGCTTCGTCGACGATGACCGCATCGTGCCGAAGGAGGAGCGGATCCTCCCTGAGCTGGGCGAGCAGGACGCCATCGGTCAGCACCACGAGGCGGGATCGTGGCGAGGCGCTCGACTCGAAACGGACTTGGTGACCGACGGCCTGTCCGGGCTCGGTGCCGAGTTCGTGCGCGATGCGGGTCGCGACGCTGCGCGCCGCCACGCGACGTGGCTGCGTGTGCGCAATCGTGCCTTCAAGGCCCAGACCGGCCTCGAGCAGCATCTTGGGCAGTTGCGTCGTCTTGCCTGAGCCGGTGGCCGCGCTGACGACGAGGACTTGATGCGTGCGGAGCGCATCGTGCACCCGTTCGCGGAACGCACTGATGGGCAGCTCGGGTGGATACGCGATCGTGAGGGCATGGGAGGCTCGCGTGGCGCGAAGCTCGCTCGAACGTTGGATCGCGAGTTCGATGGCTCGGTGCAGCTGGCTGTGGGGCTTGCCCTCGCGCACCAGGCGCTCGTAACTGCGCAGCTGCCGTCGCAAGGGCGGCAGATCCGCGCGCAGGCACTCGGCAAGGCGCGCCTGGAACATCGCTAGGGCGCTGGACACGCGGAAAGTGTAGGGCGCGACAGGAGCCGCGCGGATGCGGCGCTGCCGCATCCAAGGGCTCACGCAGTGAGCGCTACAGGACTCGACGCCGTGAGGCGCGAAGGACTGTGCGCGGCTTTGCCGCGCGGATGCGGCGCTGCCGCATCCAAGGGCTCACGCAGTGAGCGCTACAGGACTCGAACCTGTGACCCCCGCTGTGTAATAGCGGTGCTCTAACCAACTGAGCTAAGCGCCCGGCGTGACGAGTCTATCGCGGTGGCATCACTCGCCCTTGCGCATGAAGTACGTGAACTCCTTGGTCGGGGTGCTGGCGCAGCGGCCGTTGGGCTCCGTGCTGCCACGCTCGGTATCCACCTGGAACACGTGCCACCCCTCCCCGCCGACCTCGTACCAGATCTCGTCGACCTTCTCTTGCCAGAACGCCCCGGCCGCAGCCATCGAAGGAAACTCCTGATCCCACGAAGCCTTTGGCGCCGAGGCTGGACCGATGCTGCCTCGGCAGATGAAGCGGCCTTGGTCGTCGCTTCCGTACGACGCACGGCCGCCTGGTGACTCGAAGGTGCGGCCTTCGCACTCGTTGCCGGCGCCGGCGAGCGTCCAGACTTCCCGTGCCCGGGCGAAGTGCCAGCGGTCCGGCGACTCGGCAAGGTTGCCGGCGATGGCCACAGAGCCATCCCGCTGCAGAAACCAGCCCGTGATCAGCGCACCGGAGACGAACGCCACAAGGCCGAACATGAACGACAGCGATCTGGGCGGCCGCGCCGACGGACTCGAAGTGGTCATCCGAGCATTGTGCCATGTCCAGGGACGCGGGCGGCAGGCTTGATCCATGGTTCGTCAGGACCGCCCCGGCGGCTATCCTCCACCCCACCACGATGGCTCGTTCCGCCCACGATCTTCTTTCGATGGTCCGCAGGCCGCTCGCGGTCGCCCTGATGGCCATGCTCGCGGCGTGCGCTGGTTCGTTGGTCGAGGATGCCCCCGAGCGGCCGAAGCAATCGCGTGCCGACCGCCGCGTGATCCCGATGGACGTCGACCCGATCATGCGCGGCACGATTGCCGCCGAGACCATCGTGACCGGCTTTACGCCCACGGTGGTGCGCGGGTACGGGCTCGTCTTCGATCTTCGGGGCACGGGCAGCCGCATCGCGCCAACCGAAGTGCGGGCGCAGGTGCTCAAGGACCTTCAGCGCTTGCGACTTGGCGCCGATGGCAAGGCGCCTGATTCAAGCGAGCTCGATCGCTTGCTCGGCGAGGAAAACACCGCGATCGTCGTCGTCGAGGGGATCATCCCCCCCGCGGCGCCCAAGGGCACCCGATTCGATCTCCGCGTGTTCGCTGCGCCGGGAACCGGCGCCACCAGCCTCGAAGGTGGCCGTCTCATCCTGACCGACCTCAGGCCGGGTCCGTTGATGCTCGGCAGCAAGCAGCCACGGATCCTGGCACGCGGCATGGGTGACATGGTCATCAACCCCTTCGCCGATCCGGTCGGCGTGAGCACGGACACCGTGAACCGCCTCAGTGGGCGCGTGCTCAACGGCGGTGTCGTCACTGACGACATGGTGCTCAGGCTGCGTCTGGCCACGCCGAGCCATGCTCGAGCCAAGCTGATCGCAAGCGCCATCAACAGTTCCTTCCCGCGGGAGCCCAGTCAGCACGACGACACCGCGCGCGGCCGCAGCGACGAGGCGGTTGATGTGGTGATCCCGCCGTCGTACTTCAGTCGGACCAACGACTTCGTGGAGTTGGTGCGGCACACTCCGCTCAACATGGCGTCGATCGAGGCCACCGCCTTGCAGGTCAAGCGGGCCCTCATCGCCAATCCCGGTGCCGCCGCGGCCGCGAGCCTGCGCTGGCAGGCGCTGGGCAAGAAGGCGATCCCGACCGTGCAGACGCTCTACGAGTACGCCGAGGAGCAGCCGCGATTCGCGGGGCTGCAGGCTGGCGCGTACCTGAACGACCCGGTCGTGGTGCCGCATCTGCTGAAGATGGCCAATGACAACGGCTCGGCCCTGCGCATCGACGCGATCAAGCTCCTCGCCAACATGCAGGGCAACCCGCGAGTCAACATCGGGCTGAGGCCGCTCGTCGACGACACGGACATCGACGTCAGGCTCGCGGCCTTCGATGCCCTGCTCAAGCGTGGCGATGCGTCGATCGGCGAGGTCGACGTGAATGGCAAGTACCTGCTGAACACCATCGGCAGCAAGAAGCCGATGATCTACGTCACGCAGAGCGGGCAGCCGCGCGTCGTGATCTTCGGCGACGAGGCCGAGGTCGTGCGCCCGATGACGCTGACCGAGTTCGACTCGCGATTGGTGGTCCGGGGCGACTACGACCAACCGCTGCTCGACGTCTTCTGGCAGGCACCCGATGGCGGGGTGCTGCGCGAGCAGGTTCGCCCGGAGCTCGCCGAGTTCGCTCGGTTCCTGGGCCACCGTGCATCGCCGGAGTATCCATCGCCGGGCCTGAACATGAGTTACAGCGAGGCCATCGGCACACTTCATCGACTGTGGAAGGACGGCTACTTCAAGGGCGACTTCAAGGTCGAGCAGGACCGGATCCTGGCCGAACTGCTGCGTACCGAGGAAGAGGATGCCGAGGCCGATCGGCCCGAGTTCGAGGTGCCCGAGGACGAGAAGGACCTTGCTGCCGAGGCGAAGGAGCGCTCAGGCTCGGGTTCCGGAACGGACCTCGACCGCGCGTCGGTGGGCAGCCCGGTTGATTCCCAGCGCCCTTCCCGCGATACTGTTCCCCGTTGACGCAAGTGGTTGTCGCGTGCCGTGAGCGGCCGGGCCCATGGATGGGTCCGCGCGATGACAGGAGGTCCGAAAGATGCGCCTTGCCAAGCTCACCCTGAGCGGCTTCAAGAGTTTCGCCGACACGACGGAGTTCACCTTCGACGCGCCGGTCATCGGCATCGTCGGGCCCAACGGCTGCGGCAAGAGCAATGTCGTCGATGCCATCAAGTGGGTGCTCGGCGAACGCAGCGCCAAGAGCCTCCGCGGCTCTGCCATGATCGACGTGATCTTCGCCGGCAGCGCCACGCGCAAGCCGCTTGGCTGCGCCAGCGTCACGCTGACCTTCGACAACCCAGTGATGGACCGTTCCGTCGAAGTCGCGCCGAGCGCTCCGGCCATGGACACGATCGAGGACGAGCAGGATGCCGACGACAGCGAGGCCGAAGGTTCCGCCCAGGTCCGTCGCGGCCTGGTCGTCCACCGCGCGCTGCCGGTCGACCATGACGTGGTCGAGGTCACGCGTCGCCTCTACTCCGACGGCCGCAGCGAGTACCTGATCAACGCCAAGAAGGTCCGCTTGCGCGACATCCGTGAGCTCTTCATGGACACCGGGATCGGCACCGATGCCTACTCGATCATCGAGCAGGGCAAGGTCGCCGCGCTGCTCGAGGCCAATCCTGCGGAGCGTCGCGCGATCCTCGAGGAAGCCGCCGGCGTGGCGAAGTTCCGCGCCCGCAAGGCCGAAGCCCAGCGCAAGCTGGACAGCGCCGAACGCAACCTGATCCTGATCCGCGAGCAGCTGGCCAGCACGGAGCGGCGCCTGCGCATCGTGCGCGGTCAGGCAGAGAAGGCCAAGCGCTTCCAGGAACTGGACACGCGGCGCCGCGCGATCCGGTCCGCACTTGCCTTCGATCTCTATCACGAGCATCGCACGCGACTGGCCGAGGCCGAGGGCCTCGTGGCCTCGCTCGACGGTGCACGCGATGCGCTCATCGAGCGGGTCCGGCTGGCCGAGGAAGCCAAGCGCGACGCCGAGCTGGCGCGTGATCAGGTCATGCATGAGCAGCAAGCCCACGAGCGCGAACGGCTCGAGGCGCAGGGCCTGGTCGGCCAGCATCAGCAGCGGGCTGACGCGGCGCGCCAGGGCCTCGCGCGCTCGGAGGCGGATCTCGAGACCGATCGTGTGGCCTTGGCGCAGGCCGACGAGCGCATGGGCGAAGTGCAGGCGCAGCTGGGAACGCTCGAGCAGCAACTCGATGCCAATGAACTGGCTGTGACTGCCGCGGAAGCCGAGGCGACCGCCGCCAGCGAGCGGCGGGCATCGATCGCCCGCACGTTGACCGACGCGCGCTCACGCCACGAACGCTTGCGGGAGCAGGTCGTCGGGCTCGAGCGTGAGCGCTCCCGCGCGGCCCAGCGTTCGACGGCCGCCGATGAGCGGGAACGATCGCTGGCCGAGCAGCTGGAGCGTCTCGATGCACGCGAGGCCCCATTCGCCGAGGAACTCGACGCTGGGCGGTTGGCTCGCGTGAAGGCCATCGTTCGCCGGCAGACCGCGCAGGATGCCCAGGAGCGCCTGCAACGCGAGGCGACCGAGGAACTCCGTGTCGCGGCCCACTTCGACGATCGAAGCGAGGCGATGCTCGAGGAACTCGCCGAATTGCGCGATGAACGGACCCGCATCGAGAGCCGTCGACGCATCCTCGGCGAGATGCAGGATGCGCGCGAGGGCCTGACCGGTGCAGTCAAGGCCGTGCTTGGTGCGCCCGAACGGTTCCCAAGCGTGCGCGGCATGCTCGGTGACCTGCTCGAGAGCGATCGCGAGCATGCAACCGCGGTCGAGGCTGCGCTGGGTGAATCGCTTCAGATGCTGCTGCTCGATGCGCCCGAGTCGGTCCGCCCCACCGTGGTCACGGCCAAGGAACAGCGCGGGCGGATCTCGTTCGCCACGGCCTCGATCCAGCGCTTGGCCACGTCCGAGCGCGGCGAGGTCGAAGGCGCGCTCCCGCTGCTTGGATTCGTCCGTGCCGCTGGCGATGCCACGAAGGTCGCGGAGTGCCTGCTGGCGGACACGTGGCTCGTGAATGACCTCGATGCGGCACTCCTGCTGTCCCAGGGTGGGCTGCGTGGAGCGCGCATCGTCACGCCGTCCGGCGACCTGATCGACCGCACCGGGGTCGTGACCGTGGGTGCCGCCGATGCGGCGGTGGGCGGCATGCTCAGCCGACGGGCCGAGATGGCCGAGCTGGTGGCGGCCACGCGCGCCTTGGGGCGCCGCATCGAGGGCCTCGAGGGCGAATGCAATGCGCTGGCCAGCGAGGGCGAGCAGGCCCGGTCGCGCCATCGCAGCCTGGACGAGGCCCTGCAGACGGCACGCCGCGACGCGGTCGAGGCACAGTTCGAGGTGGACCGTGTCGAGCAACTGTTGGCCCGCGTCGAACGCGATCGTGCACGGCTGGTCGATGAACGTCGCGAACTCGAGACCCGGCGCGCGACCTTGACCGTCGAGCGTCGCGAGGCCGGCGAGCGTCTGGCTGCGCTTGCGGATGATGCAGCCCGCGCACAGACTGCCGCGATCGAGGCTTCAGCAGCCCTGCAGCAGGGCCAGGCCGAGGCGGATCAGGCCGGTGAGTGCTTCAACGCAGCGCGCATCAAGGCTTCGCAGGCCCAGTCGGTGCTCGATGCCACGCGCCGCGAAAGCGGGATCCTCCGTCGCTCGATCGATGACCTTCGTGCCCGCCGCGCCACGCTGGAGGACCAGCACGCGCGTCGCCATGGCCAGCTCGATGAGTTTGCAGCATCGATCCGTGCGGCCGAGGCCGACCGCGACTCGGCGCTCGCACAGGAGCGTGCGGCGGCAGCGTCCCTCGTGGCGATCGCGGAACGATTCACGCAGTCGACCCTGGCCAACGAGCAGGCTTCCGAATCGCTTCGCACCGAGCGCGAGGCGGGTCACGAGACCGAGCGTCAGTGGAACTCGGCTGAGCTCTCCCGGCGCGAGGCCACGATCAAGATCGAGAACCTCGTTGCTTCCACGCTCGAGGAGCTTGGACTTGACCTGGCGCTCGGCTACGGGCTGCACGTTGCCGATCGCGAGGCCGGCACGTTCGTGGCCCCGGACCGAACCGAGGCGGGTGCGGAGGCCGACGGCCTGCGTGAGGAGATCCGACGGCTGGGCAACGTCAACCTTGACGCGATCGATGAGCTCACCTTGCTTGAGACCCGGTTCAACGACCTCGGCACGCAGTTGACAGACATCGACGAAGCGAAGTCCCAGCTCGAGGTGCTCGTGGGCGAGCTCGACCGCATCAGCCGCGTCCGCTTCGAGGAGACCTTCAACGCAGTGCGCACGAACTTCGGCGGGACCGACGGCATGTTCCGTCGGCTCTTCGGCGGAGGCAGCGCCGACATGTTCCTGGTCCCCGACGAGGAAGGCAATGTCGATTGGCTGGCCAGCGGCATCGAGATCCGTGCGAAGCCGCCCGGCAAGGAGCCGCGCGTCATCAGCCAGCTCTCGGGCGGAGAGAAGAGCATGACCACGGTGGCGCTGCTGCTGGCGATCTTCCAGAGCAAGCCGGCCCCCTTCTGCATCCTCGACGAAGTCGATGCGGCGCTCGACGAAGCCAACACCGAGCGCTTTGCATCGAGCCTGCACGGGTTCCTTGACCGCAGCCACTTCATCGTCATCACGCACCACAAGCGGACGATGCAGCACTGCCACAAGCTCTACGGCGTCACCATGCCTCAGCGCGGCGTGAGCCGTCGCGTGGCGGTGCGCTTCGAGCAGGTCGGCAATGACGGTCGCCTGAGCAAGGATGCCGTCGAGCAGGCTGAGCGCGAAGCCGAGGAAGCCGTCGGCACGGCCTGACCGTACGGAAGGCCCCGATCACGGCGCCTGCCTCGGGCCGTGGGGCCGTTGTTGGTGGACTCCTGGCTCAGGCCTTCACGAAGGTGCCGCGAGCGCGATCCTTCGTCACGCCGGGAAAGGCCAGGACCTGGTTCTGCATCGCCACGTACACGCCCGGTGCCAGGATCTGCACGGCCAGAAGGGCTTCGGTCAGGTTCTGCTGGGCATCGGTGTCACGAAGTTCGTAGGGCTTCATGGCGCCGGTAAAGACGACCGGCTTCGTCATCGCGCCCTCGCGGGCAAGTCGCTCGAGCACGGCCTCTCCGCTCACGGCGAGCCGATCGGTCCCGTGCACCACGATGACCCCGTCGTGATCCCGAAGCGCGTTGTGCACCGTGGCGGCGATGAGCGCATGGTCCTCGGGAGTCATGTCGAGGCTGTCCTTGTTCATCAGCGCCAGGCGGGAGACGCTCACGCCGCGCAGGTCCATCTGCGCAAGCATCACGTCGAGCACGGCAACGCGGTTGGCCAGCACGCCGGTCAGGGCGTCGTAGGTCTTCTCGATGGTGCCGCCGGTGCTGATCAGGGCGATGCGCTTCATGGGGGCGGGAAGCGTAGCCGACGGGTGCCCGCTCACGCCCACTCGACGGTGCAGCCGGACTCGGTGCAGACGATGCGGCGCGAAGCTCCCTGCACGGCCAAGTCCGGCGGTTTGGTGCCGGTCGCACCCTGCAGCAGCCCTTCGCGCATGGCCCGCGCAAGAGCAGCAACGGCCCAGGTCAGGCCGACGGGGTTCGCCATGATCGTGCCAGACTCGGCGTGGATGGTCCGGGCGAGCGCATCGAGCGCGTCGCGCCCATCGGGTCGTTCGCGGGTGGCCAGCGCCAGGCGGACCTGAAGGTCGACGATCGCGCCGAGTCCGCTCGGCACGGCGCCGTCATGATGCGACCTGATCCGCACGGGCAGTCCGTCGCTGCCGGAGCTGGCCCACCATCGCCCCTCGACCGACCAACGTGAGCGCGCGTGGCTCTCGATGGCCTGTGCACGCACGAGCCAGTGCTCTTCGCGAGTGGCGCGCCAGAGCGTTTCGAGACCCAGCCCGAGGCACGCGACATCCGCAAGCGTCGCCGCGGGCCCCACGATCGGGCCGATCCGCGTGCGGTGCCACGATCCATCGCGACGATGGCCTTCCCACAGAGCCTCGGCGATTCGTGCAGCCTGCGTGACCAAACCATCGTCACGCAGGGCCATGCCCGCCGCGGCCAATCCTTCCACGAGCAGGCCATTCCACTCAAGGATCACCTTCGTGTCCCGGCGCGGACCGCGTCGCACATCGCGTACGGCCAGCAATCGCTCGCACGCGGCATCGACCGCCACACTGCTGCACCATGGGCGACGCGTGGGCACGATCGTCGGCGGCGCATCGGCATGGTGGGGATCGCGGAAGTTCGGTCGGTCCAGGCCCAGCGCCCCGACCGCTTCAGCACGCATGGTGGCGTCGAGCGGCGCCAGAGCGTCGAACGCCTCCTCCGGAGTCCACAGGTAGTTCTGGCCCTCGCGGCCATCGACTTCGGCATCGAGCGCGGCGATGCATGCTCCATCATCCGCGGTCATCTCGCGCTCGATCCACGCCACGGTCCGGCGCATCGCTGCGGACCACCGTTCGTGCGGCGCGCGTCGGCACTCGGCGGCCAAGAGCTCGAGCAGCTGCCCATTGTCGTAGAGCATCTTCTCGAAGTGCGGCACGGTCCACGTCGCATCGACGCAGTAGCGATGGAAGCCACCCCCCACCTGATCGAACAGCCCACCGCAGACCATCCCATCGAGCGCGCGCGTGATGGTTGGTTGAAGGGTCGGCACGTCGTGCGCGGCCTCGCGCACCAGGCGCAGGTAGCACGGCTGCGGAAACTTGGGCGCGCCCCCGAAGCCGCCGTTCGTGGTGTCTTCAAACCGAAGCAGTGCCTGGGCGACCTGCGTCGGCAGCGATGCGGGGATGGATGCCGGAGGCAGGCAGCGCGTGAGCACATCCTCCACGATCCCGCCGATGCGATTGGCCTGGCCGATCACCTCCTCGCGGCGTTCCGCCCATGCCGCGCCGAGCGATGCCAGCACCCTGCGGAAGGAAGGCCGACCGTGCGAATCGCGCGGTGGGTAGTAGGTCCCCACGTGGAAGGCACGCATCGAGTGAGGATCGATGAATCCGTTCAGCGGCCATCCCCCGCTGGCCCGGCCATCGGTCAGCTCGGTCATCACCTGGCATGCGGTCATCAGCCACTCGTCGACGCTCGGGTGCTCCTCGCGATCGACCTTGATGGCGATGTATCCGTCGCGGAGCACCTGGCCGACCGCGGGATCCTCGAAGGACTCCCGCTCCATCACGTGGCACCAGTAGCACGTGCTGTAGCCGATGCTCACGAAGAGCGGCCGATCCAGGCGTCTGGCCAGGGCGATGGCCTCGTCGCACCATGGCCACCAGTCGACGGGATTGCCGGCATGCTGCAGCAAGTACGGGCTCGTGCATGCAGCCAGGCGATTGGTCGTGTGTGGATCCTGTCCCATGTCTGCCCGGTTACTCTATGGCCGACGCATGGACGCGGTTTCCTGTCTGCTGTTCGCTGAACTGCCACCGCTCGCTGGAGCGAGTGCGGGATGGCTCGCCCTGCTGGGTGCACTTGGCGTGGTGCTTGTTGCCCGGGGCGCGCGCATGTTGCCGCTCCTGGTCCTGGTCGCTGGTGGCATCGCGGGCTGGGCGGTCGGTATCCGGATCCATCAGTCCTTCGCCTTGCGCGTCCCTGAGTGGGCGGCTGCGCTCTCGGCGGCCGTCATCGTGGCCACGATCAGCGTCGTGTTCCTGCGGATCGGCATGGCCTGGATGATGGCACTCATGGCCAGCGCGCTCTGCATCCTGCTTTCGTGCGCGATGATCGATCGCGGCGTGCTGAATCCGGCCCCTGCACCGATCGTGCGCGGCGGTGCGGCATTGACCGATGGGAGTTCCGCGCCCATGCTTGGCGAGGCGGAACCCACGCCGCGCGATCTCGCGCCCACGCTCCTTGAGGCGATGGCACGAAGTTGGGCCGATGTCCCCACCGAAGCCGGCTTCATCGCGCGCACGACCGACGCCTGGCGCCACATGCGTGCCCGCACCGACGCGTGGTGGGCACGCCTTCCGTCGACCACGCAGACTCTGGTGTCGGCCTTCGGTTGGGGCGGGTTTGCCGCGGGCTTCGTCGCGGCGATCTTCTTCGCTCGTGGAGTCCCGGTCCTGCTGACGTCGATCGTCGGCTCTGCCCTGGCCGTGGCCACGGTGGCCTGCTTCGTCGAGAGGCTCTCGGGCGGTCGTGTCGCCGTCCCGGCGCAGCCCTGGCCGTGGCTGATGTTCATCGGAGCTGGCACCGTGCTTGGCCTCCTGCTGCAATCAGCCCGCACCGCGCCCAAGCCCGCTCAGGCCGCTGACGGCACCACCACCGATCATGGATGACTTTGACTATCGCCACGGCGAGCTGCACTGCGGCAGCATCCCGGTTTCCTCCATCGCCGATCGGTTCGGCACGCCCACTTACGTCTACAGCGCAGCCACGCTGCTGGACCATCACCGAAAGCTCGCTCGGGCCTTTGCAGCGCTCAAGCCGCTCATCTGCTATTCGGTGAAGAGTTCGGGCAACATCAATCTCTGCCGGCTGCTTGCCCAGGAGGGCGCCGGCATGGATGTCGTCTCGGGCGGTGAGCTCCACCGTGCGATGGCAGCGGGCTGCCCGGCCGAGCGCTGCGTCTACGCCGGCGTGGGCAAGACCGATGCCGAGATCGAGTTCGCGATCCTGCAGGGCGTGGGTGTGCTCAATGTGGAGAGCGAGGCCGAGTTCGAGGTCGTCGCCGCGATTGCGGCGCGGCTGCGGCGCAGTTGTGTCGCCGCACTCCGCGTGAATCCTGATGTCGATCCCAAGACCCACCGCTACACGAGCACCGGTCGCAAGGAGACGAAGTTCGGCGTGGACATCGAGCGTGCCCGCGCGTTCTTCGCTGCCTACGGCAACGATCCATGGTGTCGCCTCACGGGCATCCACCTCCACATCGGGAGCCCGGTCTACTCGGTGCAGCCCTACGTCGATGCCATCACCAAGACGCTCGCCTTGATGGACGAGCTGGAGTCAGCCGGCCATACGGTCGACACGCTCGATCTGGGTGGTGGCTTCGGGGCCGACTACGAGACCGGCCAAAGCCCTGAGGCGGCGGTCTACGCGGCGGCGATCGTCCCGCTCGTCGAGGAGCGCGTGCGCGGCGGCCTGCGGGTGATCCTCGAGCCCGGCCGAACGATCGTGGCCAACGCAGGGATCCTGCTCACGCGAGTGCTGTACATGAAGCAGTCCGGTGACAAGACCTTCGCGATCTGCGATGCCGGCATGAGCACGCTGCTGCGCCCCTGCCATTACGACGCGTTCCACTTCATCTGGCCGGTCGTACCCATGCCGGGCTTCATTCCCGAACGCCGCGCGCGCTCGATGCAGCTTGATGGCCTCGCACTCATGGACGTCGTGGGCCCCATCTGCGAGAGCGGCGACTTCCTCGCCATCGACCGACCGCTGCCTCCGCTTCGCCGCGGCGATCTGGTGGCGGTCTTCACGGCCGGCGCGTACGGCATGAGCATGGCCAGCCGCTACAACAGCGTGCCGCTCCCGGCTGAAGTCCTCGTCGAAGGCAACGAGGTCCGGTCCATCCGTCGCCGCGAGACCTGGGACGACCTGATCGTCCACGAGAGCCCCGCCTGAACCAGCGCGCCGGTCCGGTCGACCGTGTGTGCCGCGGTGGCGCTACGAGCGAGACGATCAGCCGACGGCTGCCGCCAACGACGCAGCCAGCGCAAGCGCCTGCGGGGTGAAGATCATGATCACGACGCCGGCGAGCGAACCAGCGGCAAGATCATCCGCGACGACGCCGAGCCCGCTTCGCCAGCGCTGCATCAGGCGGATCGGTCCGGGCTTCCAGATGTCGAAGACGCGAAAGAGCAGAAACGACAGCCCGCTCAGCACCACCGCTTCGATCCAGCCCGCACCGTTGATGAAGGCCAGAGGCATGGCCGCGACGGCTCCGCCGGCCACCTCGTCGATCACGATGCTGGAGGCATCCTTGGCGCCGAAGCCCCGCTCGCCATCATCGCCCCATCGGATGCACGCCCACGTCGAAACCAGGCACAGCGCCACGAGTGCGAGCGCCGTCGCCCACAGCGGCGAGCCAACGCCCAGCATGAGGCACACGAGCGCGGCAGGCGGAAGGCTGCCCCAGGTTCCCGGTGCGGGGCGCAGCAGGCCGAGTCCGCCTGCGGTGAGCCAGAACGTGGCAGCACGCCCCAAGCCGCTGGGACGGCGCGAACCGGCGCTCATCGCCACGCCTCGCGGGAACGCACGATGTACGGCAGCGCGCTGAACAGCGTGAGCGCCACCGTGAACACCACAAACCAGTGGGTGATCGGAACGAAGGTCTCGTTGGACACACCAAGATTCGGGAACGCCCCCGACGCCGCCACGCCCGCGAAGGGAATCGCCAGCGACTGCGCAGTCATCTTCCACTTGCCCCAACGGTCGGCCGGGCAAGGCATGCCCCGGGCTTCCATGCTGGCACGCAGGCTCGTCACGAAGAGTTCACGGGAAAGGATCGTGATGACCATCCATGGTTTCACGCCTGATCCCGGGAACAGCGGCTCGACCACCACGACGAGCGCACCGAGCACCAGCACCTTGTCCACGAATGGATCCATGATGCGGCCGAAGGCGCTGACCGCATTGAACCGTCGGGCGAAGTATCCATCGAGGAAGTCCGTGCCGGCAGCGAGCCCGAAGACCCATCCGGCGGCGACCGCCCGGCGCGCACGCTCGGCCGGATCCAGTCCGGACCAGCCGTGAACGAGGTCCAGCATCATCCAGAAGTACACGATCGCCAGCACCAGCCGGCTCATCGTGATGAGGTTGGGCAGTTGGCGTCGGTCCATGGTTCGCGATCGTACGGCCGAGCGTCCGCATAAGTTGCGGGGTTGGCGTGACGCGTCTATCTTTCCGCGACCCCGAAGGGCCCGCGCGCGCGGACCCGAGGGTGCCTCGCCACCCAACCTCACCAGCATGATCCCCCCACTCTTGTACGCCGCGTCAGCGATCTGCGCCGTCGGGCTGTTCCTGCTGCTCCGGCAGCCCACCGGCAAGGCCCGTCTTGGTGCGACCATCCTCGGGCTCGCCGGCCTTGCTTGGCTGCTTGTGCAAGGGGTCCAGGCCTCTGGCGCCCTTGGCTTCGATCCACGGGTGGCGATCATGTCGCTCGCCGTGGCCATGGCCACGGCAGCTGCGGTCCGAGTCATCACCACCACGCGACCGGTGTTCGCAGCGCTCTACTTCGTGCTCGTCGTCGTCGCTGGCGCCGTCGCCTACCTCGTGATGGGCGCGGAATTCATGGCGTTCTCGCTGATCATCGTCTACGCGGGCGCGATCCTCATCACCTACATGTTCGTGCTCATGTTGGCGCAGCAGGCGCCCGATGCCGGCGGGCCAAGCGTGGCCTACGACCGCATCGCCCGGGAACCGGCTGCCGCGGTGCTCTGCGGGTTCGTGCTGCTTGCGGCCCTTGCGAGCGTGGTCGGGGATGCGCGCACCACCAAGCAGCCTGCAGCCATGGTCGAGGCCCGTGCGAATGCCGCTGCATGGAACCGAATGCGTGGCATGCCCGAACTGGTGCAGGAGCGCATCACGGCCGAACTCGCCGCAGCCGGCAAGGACCCAATGGGCTGGTCGCCGGCGGGCGGCCTTGAGGTCGCGCAGGATGGTCGCACGGCGATGATGCCGGTCACGCTCGCCGATGGCACGCGTCACGAGACCGTGCTGAAGGCAGCGGACCTTCCCGTGAACAGCACGTCTCTGGGGTGGGAACTCGTCACGTCGTATCCGGGCAGCCTTGAACTTGCCGGGGTGATCCTGCTCATGGCGATGCTGGGCGCAGTGGTGCTGGCTCGCCGACAGACCGACATGGCCGAGGATGACCGTCGTGCAGCCGCGGGCCTGTCGCGCATGAACGTCGAAGACGCCGACCTGGCTGGAGACCGAGCATGAATCCCATCGATCCGCAGCTCCCGCCGGGCGATCCGCTCGTGATGCTGGGCCTCCTGGCCAGCGCGATCCTGTTCGCCGTGGGCATCGTCGGCTTCCTCAGCCGCCGCAACATGATCACGATGTTCCTCTGCACGGAACTCATGTTCCAGGGTGCGGGGCTCGCCATGATCTCGTACGGCCGCCAGCACATGGACCTCTCGGGCCAGGTGTTCGTGATCTTCATCCTGACGGTGGCCGCTGCCGAGGCCGCGCTGGCGCTCGGTCTGGTCGTGCTGCTCTACCGACGCAAGGAAACCCTGAGCGCCGAAGCGTGGAAGGAACTCGCTGAGTCATGATCGCTGCTCCCGCGATGCTGTCGTCGGTCCTCGCGCTTGCCGAGGGCCCGCTCGATGCCCACGCCGCACCAGAACTCCGCTGGGCCGGGCTCGCCTTGCTGCTGCCCCTGCTCAGCGGCGTGCTCTGTCTGCTCTGTGGCTGGATGAAGGTGCGCTCGAAGCTGCCTGCTGCGCTCACGATCGCGGCGCTCGGCGGCGCGTTCGCCACCATCCTTCGGCTGCAGGGCGTCGTCGGCGAGACGCCCGTCGTCATCAACCTGTTCGACTGGATCAGCTGGACGTGGGGTGATGCAAGCCGCTTCCACGGGTTCACCGCCAACGTCGACCTCTATGTCGACCGGCTCACGGTCTTCTGGATGCTCTTCGTCACCGGCTTGGGCACGCTCATCGCGCTCTACGCAAGCGAGTACATGGAGTCGGACGTCGGCAAGGGCTACACGCGCTTCTTCGGCGCCGTGAGCATCTTCCTCTTCGCGATGGGTTGCCTCGTCATGGGCGGCAACCTCGTGATGCTCTACCTCGGCTGGGAAGGCGTCGGCCTCGCGAGCTACCTGCTCATTGGCTACTACTTCACCAAGCCCGAGGCCGTCGCGGCCGCGAAGAAGGCCTTCATCGTCAACCGCATCGGCGACCTTGGCCTGGCGCTCGCGCTGTTCCTGACCTGGCAGTGCTACGGCACGGTCGAGTACGCGGCACTCTGGAAGGCGATCGAGGCCGCGCCCGCGAGCAGCGAGTGGACCGCGCAAGCCATTCCCTGGCTGCTGATGCTCGGCGCCTTCGGCAAAAGCGCCCAGCTGCCGCTCTACGTCTGGCTTCCGGACGCGATGGAAGGACCGACCCCCGTCTCGGCGCTCATCCACGCCGCGACCATGGTCACGGCCGGCGTGTACCTGATCGCCAGGATGTTCCCGCTCTTCGTGGTCAATCCTGATGCACTCGCCGCGGTGGCGTGGGTGGGCGGCCTCACCGCGCTGCTCGCCGCCACGATCGGCATGGCGCAGTACGACATGAAGCGCATCTGGGCGTACTCGACGATCTCCCAGCTTGGCTACATGTTCCTTGGTCTTGGCGTGGGCACCACGTTTGGTGCGTCGTACCACGTCTTCACGCACGCGTTCTTCAAGGCGCTGCTCTTCCTCACCGCCGGTGCGGTGATGCACGGCTTCGCTGGCCAGCTGGACATCCGCAAGCTCAGCGGTCTCCTCAAGGTGCCGGGGTTCCGGCTCGTCAGCCTGCTTGCGGTGCTCGGCTGCTTCTGGCTTGCTGCCTTCCCCTTCACGGCGGCGTTCTTCAGCAAGGACGAGATCCTCGTGTCGGCGTTCACCGCCAAGGATGAGCGCGTGCACCTGCTCGGCTGGATCGGCCTGGTGGTGGCGGCGCTGACCGCGTACTACACCTTCCGCGTCGGCTTCCGGGTCTTCTTTGGCCCGGTCAAGTACGAGCCCGGCGATGAGCACCATGGCCACGACGATCACGGTCATGGGCACGATGCGCATGGATCGCATGGATCGCATGGATCGCATGGATCTCACCATGGCCACCACGCCGAGTTCCACCCGCATGGTCCCCGTTGGGCCATCCGCGTGCCGCTCGTGCTGATCGCTGTCGGGGCCATCCTCGCTGGGTGGCCTAGCTACCGCACCATGCTCAATCACGACGAGCCAAACTGGGTCAAGACCCAGGTCGTGCAGTCGAGCGCGTATCAGGGGGGCTCGGCCGATTCGCACGGTTCGCATGCCGGTCACGACGAGTCATCGAACGAAGTGGCCCATGCTGAACAGGCTCATGCGGACCACGGCCACCTCGTTCTCGGGATGGATGCCCACACCGCCGTCGGTCGGCTCGGTTCGCTCGCGTGCATCGCGGGGATCTTGGTGTCGCTCTACCTCCACCTCATCAATCGCGGCGCAGCTGACGCTCTGCGTCGCACCCTGATGGGCTCCATCGCCACGCGGTGGATCGTGGTCGGTGCGGAGCGCAAGTGGATGGTCGATGAGTTCTACGACTGGGTGATCCGGCTGCCGTTGCGACTGATCGCGAACATCCTCTCGGCGATCGACGAACTGCTGCTCGACGCCGGCATCGTGAATGGCCTTGGGGCCCTTCCTGCTGCGGTCGGGCGGCTCTTCAGGCCCTTGTACGGCGGTGTGGTGCAGGGCTACGCGGTCACGATGGCTGGCGGTGTCGCGCTGGTCGCCGCGTGGGTCATCTGGATCTGGCTGCGGGGAGCGAACTGAACATGAATCTCATCTGGGCATCCATCCTGATTCCTGTCGCGACCGCCGCGGTGATTGCGGTGGCCAACGCGCGGGCTGCACGCAGCCTCGCGGCCGTTGGTTCGCTGGCAAGTCTCGGCGCGCTCGCCGCGTTCGCCTGGCAGTTCCCGGCGTGGTCGACCGGTGCGGTCTTCCCCGAGCCGTGCGGCTGCGCGTGGCTCGACTCGATCAACGCCACGCTCGGGGTCGGCTTTGATTCGGTCAGCCTCATGCTCGCGCTGCTCGAGGCGTTCCTGATCCCGATCTGCGTGATCGGATCATGGACCGCGATCTCCGACCGCCAGCGTGAGTACTACGGTTGGTTCATGCTGCTGCATGCCAGCATCCTGGTGGCCTTCGCTGCCCGTGATGTGCTGCTCTTCTACGTCGGCTACGAGTTCACTCTCGTGCCGCTGCTCTTCATCATCGCGATCTGGGGCGGTCCAGAACGTCGTCAGGCCGCGCACAAGCTGTTCCTCTACACCTTCCTCGGGTCGCTGTTCTTCCTCGGCTCGATCCTCTTCGTGGGCTGGCAGCACCATGCATCGACCGGGCTCTGGAGCTGGGACATGGGAACGCTGTCGTCCTTCGCCAGCGCGAGGCTGCCCGCCAACACCCAGTTCTGGCTCTTTGCGGCCCTGCTCGCTGGATTTGCCGTCAAGGTCCCCCTCTTCCCTGTGCACACTTGGCTGCCTCTGGCCCACAACCAGGCGCCCACCGCTGGCTCGGTCATCCTGGCAGGCACGCTCCTGAAGCTGGGCACGTACGGCATCTTCCGCCTCGCGCTGCCCATGGCCCCTGAGGGCGGTGCCGCTCTGGCGGTGGTCGCGTCCGTGCTCTGCACGGTGGCGGTCGTCTATGCAGCGCTCATCTGCTGGGTGCAGACCGATGCCAAGAAGCTGGTCGCCTACTCGTCAGTGAGCCACTTGGGCATCTGCATGCTCGGTCTCTTCGCGCTGAATCCCGTGGGGGCGCAAGGCAGCGTGCTCTACATGATCAACCATGGCCTCTCGACCGGCGCGCTGTTCCTCCTGATCGGGATGGCCTACGAGCGCTACCACGTGAAGGACATGGACCAGATCGGCGGTCTCGCCAAGCGCATGCCGGTCTGGGCGTTCTTCATGGTGTTCTTCACCATGAGTTCGATCGGCCTGCCCGGCCTCAACGGATTCGTCGGGGAGTACTTGTGCCTCTTCGGCACCTACATTGCCACCGGTGATGCATCGACCGGCTACCCCGGCCTGCTCGGCCCGGGCTTCGCGCTCGTCGCAGGCACGGGCCTCATCCTCGGTGCGATGTACATGCTGCTTCTGGTCGGGCGCTACGTGTTCGGTCCGCTCCGTGAGCCCAAGGATGAGTCGCACGGCAAGCATGCGCACGATGATCACGGAGCAGGCCATGGCGACCTCACCGGCCGCGAAGTCGGCCTGCTGGTGCCGCTCGCGCTGGTGTGCCTCTTCATCGGCGTCTATCCCAAGCCGATGCTGCAAGCGATCGGTCCGGTGGTCGAGCGCACGCTCGCTCCGTATCCGGCCGCCGTCGAGCGAACGCTGAAGTCGCAGCCGCAGGCTGCCGAAGCCGCGAAGGCCGAGCCCAAGGAGGATGACCGTGGTTGACATGAGCCAGACGGTGGCGCTGCTCGCACCTGAGATCGTGTTGTTCGTGGCCTCGATGCTCGTGGCCGTGCTGGGCCTGTCGCGTTCGACCGGGATCCGTTCGCTCGTGCCGTGGGTCTGCGTTGCGGCGCTGGTCGGTTCGATCCTTGCCCTCGATGCAGTCTGGACGCCCGAGCGCATCCAAGGTGCTCGCCTGCTCTTCCCCATGCTGGGCAAGTACGGGAAGGCGCTCATCGCGCTCATCGGCATCGGCCTGGTGGCCGTGTCGGCCGGCTCGATCGACCGTCGGTACGAGGAGGCGGTCGCGCGTGGCCGTGCATCCTTCGATGCGCTGCGCGTGGTGCGCGGCGAGTACTACGCCTTCCTCCTGCTCAGCCTGACTGGCGCGATGCTCGTGATGAG